>JACQUC010000101.1 GCA_016210495.1 Chloroflexota bacterium | reverse complement strand
GGTGGATGCCAACGGGGGCAACCCGAGGAACAGCATCTACTGGAGCTTCGGCGGCTCCCGCCTTAGCCCGGCGAGCCCCGCGACGGACAAGCTGTACACGGGACAGCAATCGGATGCGACGGGGCTGTACTTCTATCAGGCGAGATGGTATGATCCTTATCTTAACCGCTGGATTTAGCCGGACACCATTATCCAAACTCCTAAGGACCCGCAGTCCCTAAATCGCTACTCGTACGTTAACAACAACGCGCTAAGGTTCAGAGATCCATCGGGCCACTTCCTGGAGACGGTTTGGGACCTCGTCAATGTTGCTTGGGACGTTTGGGAGGTGGTACAAGACCCATCCGCTGAGAACATCGGTGCGCTGGTTGTTGATATCGCGGCCACGGCGATTCCAGTGGTGCCAGGAGGCGCCGGTACAGTTGTCCGCGCCACAAAGGCGGGCAAGAGGGTAGCCCAGGCAAGCTCAACCGCAGGCGATGTGGCTCAAGCTGTCAAATGGGTCGAGCGATTCGCCGGCGCGGACGAAGCCATTCTAAGAGGCGTACGCGCGCTAAAGAACTCCATCAATAGCGGGAAGATCCCACAATTTCGCCACGGCTGGGAGGCACAGCTCAGACGCGCCGAGGAGTACTACAAAGCGGGCAAGCTCAAAGCCATTGAGTTCATTGAGGGCGCGAATCGCTACGATCTCTTGCTGGACACCGGCCAGACGGTAGAGGTCAAGTATTGGCGCGAGAGCTATGCTGGGCTGCACAAAGCGGACCTCGCAGAGCGAATCAGGAAGTACCAGGCTGCTGGACGAGATGTCATCCTAGAGTTTGTTAAGACAAAGACAGGCACTATCACTGCGAGCAACCTTGATGATCTACACAAGTACCTTACCGAAATAGAGCGGATAAACATCACCCGAGACAGCCTTAGGTTGGTGGATTAGCACGTGGCAGCAGACGATATTCAGTTCAAACTCAAGTTAGCTGATTGTATGGGATTGCGTGAGCCAGAACACGTCATACCAACTGCGCTGATGCTCTCAGAACACGGCTTTCTCCCTTCCAGTGGCGATTGGCCGAATCAGGGCCCCGTCGAAGACATCCACGAACTGGTGCGTAAACGCACAGTCAACTTCGAATCCACTGGAACTTGGTGCGTTGGTTTCCCCGTTGAGCCACAGTGGACCGGCCATCTCCTTGCCACCTTCGAGTGTGAAGGTGGCAAGGAACGGCCTACCTCGTGCAGGATGGGCGCCCTGATCGACCGAGAAGATTGCGTAGAGGTTGAGCCGTTTGCCGAGCGTCTTGTCCGGTTCGGGCTCTACTCCTACCCCTTAGTCCGCCCAGCCATTGGCTACATCGATAAGTCATGGGCTAAGGAGCCCTTCCCTGCTGACGTGCAACGGAGAAAGCTGGTTAGCCTTGGCTGGGTGAATTTCTTCGGGCCGCCCTACGTCGAAAAGTACGGTCGAGACTTTCTTTCGGGTATCCCCGGCTACAGGGTCGAGGAACTCCCCGATGGCGGCGTATTCCATCAGCTTTCGCCTACGTTCCTGGTGGAAGACGCGGCAGTGGCGCGCTCCCTGCGGCAGGAAGTGAAGGACTACTGTGCGAAGGCAGGTGTCAAGATCTCTTGCCAGGCCCCATATGTGCATAGTCAGGTTTTCGGTAAGGGCGAATACCCCGCCTCACAAGGGGCCTATCGTACTTTCGCTGAGTTTCGTCTGACATTGTTGGAGTTGTTCCGTACTGCACTGGTGTTAGATGACGGTACACGCGTGAAGGTAGTCTGCCTGGACTGGGAGACCCTGACCAAGCCTCAACGTGAGTACGCGCTGGACGCCATTCGACGGGCAGCCCAGGCTGAGCTATCAAAGCACCCTGATGTGCGCATCCTATTCGAGTTCAACGAGATACCGGCGGACCTTGATGCTGTGATGGACCGGTTGGCGCGCGCGGAGCCACGCCTTAGCTACGCCCGCGTCGACATGTCGTAGCGCCCTCAGAGCGGCGCCAGTTGGAGTACCGGACTCTGAAGCTGCAGGTAGTAAGCTTATGCAAGATATCTACTACCAAGAGTGTCCCGCCACAGACAAGCTGTACACGGGGCAACAGGGCGGTGCTCCCCGCCGCTCGCCACTCTCTTGATTTCTCTCCCGAATAATGTTATACTGTCAAAAGTTAGAAGCTTCCCTGTAAAAGTGGGTAACCCCCACTTTTCTTGTTGTTACAGGTGTTGTCAGGTCGGCAGACCGCAGCGTGTGTGTGACCAGGTGCTTGTCGCTAGCTGACTAGAACTGGAGGTCCCGGTAAGTGAAGAGCGACTTCATTTCTGCCATCAACCAAATATGTAGTGAGAAAGGGCTGTCCAAGGAGGTGGTTCTCCAGGCAATTGAGGCTGCCTTGGTCTCTGCATACCGGCGAAACTTCGCACCCGGGGGAAATCAGGTCGTCACCGTGAAGATCGATCCACAGACGGGACAGGTCCGCGCCTTTGTGCAGAAGAACGTCGTCGAGGAGGTTCAGGACAAGCGCGCCGAAGCGGGCCTTGACGAGGCGCGGCGCATCAACCCGGACGCTCAACTGGGCGACCTGGTTGACGTGGAGAGCACGCCGTACAACTTCGGACGCATTGCTGCCCAGACTGCCAAGCAGGTAGTCCTTCAGCGCCTGCGGGAAGCGGAGCGCGAGCTCGTCTTTGAGGAGTTCGTCGAGCGCGAGGGCGACATCGTCAACGGCATCGTGCAGCGCATCGAGCCCAAAGCCATTATCATCGATCTTGGCAAGGCAGAAGCTACTTTACCATCGACCGAACAGGTGCCTAGCGAGCACTACCGTCCTGGCCAGCGCCTCAAGGTTTACGTGATCGAGGTGCATCGCACGAACAAGGGTCCTCAGATAATCGTGTCGCGCACCCACCGCAACCTGTTGCGTCGCCTGTTTGAGCTGGAGGTTCCGGAGATCTACGGCGGAACTGTCGAGATCAAGGCTATTTCCCGCGAGCCGGGCTCACGCGCAAAGGTGGCGGTCGCCGCCCGACAGGAAGGCATCGATCCAGTTGGGTCGTGCGTCGGGCTGCGGGGCGTCAGGATTCAGAGCATCGTCAGCGAACTGGGCGGCGAGAAGATCGATGTCGTTCAGTGGCACGCCGATTCATCCATCTTTGTGGCCAACGCCCTCAGTCCAGCTCAGGTTCTCGGCGTCGATATCAACGAAGCCGACAAGACCGCTACGGTCACGGTTCCCGAGCGGCAGCTATCGCTAGCCATTGGCAAAGAGGGGCAAAATGCTAGACTGGCAGCCAGGTTAACGGGATGGCGCATCGACATTAAGGCTGCAACCAACAAGCTGGTGGAGAAGAGCGACCTCGAAAGGTTGCAAATCACACCGAGCGATGAAGAGCTGGCCCGGCGGTTGCTGCAAGGCACTCCCTCGCAAGACCAGGGGCCAAGTGACGCACCGGTCGCCGGAGCCAACGAGAGCGAGGTCGAGAGCACGGTCGAGGTTTAGGATTGCGACGCAAGCACATCCCCCAGCGTATCTGCGTGGTCTGCCGCGAGCCTAGGCAAAAGCGCGAGCTTGTGCGTGTGGTGCGTACACCGGCGGGCGACGTGCAGATCGACCTCACCGGCAAGAAGGCTGGCAGAGGCGCCTATTTGTGCCGCGCCCAAAGCTGCTGGGAGCTGGCTTTCAAGAAGCGCTCGCTCGAGCACGCGCTTCAGACTCAGATCGGCGCCGAAGACAAAGCCGCCTTGGTCGAGTTCGGAAAGACCATGCCGGAGTCGTCCAAGGTCAAAGACACGGCCGCCGTGACGCTCGACGAACCCGGCGCTGGCGATGCCGTCTGACAACCGGCTACTCTGGTTCTGGGTGTGGAATACATCACCGTAGTTGCGGGCGACCCTGTTCACCCTGGTCGGGGCAGCCTTGGCACGGTCCAGGGAAGCTTCTAGCGGCTGTAGCGAATGATCGAGAGGCAGAGAGGAGGAAATTTATATGGCTACGAAAGTTGGCGCGCGGCGCCCATTCAGGCCGCAGGCTTCCAAGCGCCGTTCTAGACCCAACGCTGCGAGGAGGGTGGACACCGAGGCCACTCCGTCGCTCTCTGCAAAAAAAATAGAGCGAGGTGCGGTCGAGATCCCAGCGGCTCTATCGGTCAAAGATCTCTCGGAACTGCTCCGGGTCAGCCCACCCCAGATCATAAAAGAGCTCCTTAAGAACGGCATCCTGGCCACCATAAACCAGACCATCGACTACGACACTGCTGCCGTAGTTGCTCAGGACCTGGGCTTCGAGACGCGCGAGCTTGCGCTTCCAATCGCGGAAGAGGCTCTCCCGGTTCCCGAGACCGCCCCAGAAGCAGCAATCGGCGCGGCCAATTTGGTTCCCCGCCCCCCTGTCGTGACTATTATGGGCCACGTGGACCACGGCAAGACCAGCCTGTTGGATGCCATTCGTGAAACCAACGTCACCTCGCGTGAGAAGGGCGGCATCACCCAACACATAGGCGCCTATCAGGTGGAGATCCACGGCCAGAAGATCACCTTCTTGGATACGCCCGGACACGAAGCATTCACGGCCATGCGCGCCAGAGGCGCCCAGGTGACCGACATTGCCGTGCTGGTGGTTGCGGCGGACGATGGTGTGATGCCACAGACCCTGGAGGCGGTGGATCACGCCAAAGCCGCCAATGTCCCCATCGTGGTGGCGCTGAACAAAATCGACAAGCCCAATGCCAATCCGGATCGCGTAAAACAGCAGTTGGCCGAGGTCAGCCTGGTCATAGAGGATTGGGGCGGCACCACCATATGCGTGCCTGTCTCCGCCAAGAAGAAGACCGGCATCGAGCACCTGCTGGAAATGATCTTGCTGGTGGCTGAGATGGCCGAGCTCAAGGCAGACCCAACCGGACGCGCTCGGGGCGCCGTCATCGAGGCCGAGCTCGACAAGGCGCGAGGTCCCGTGGCCTCCGTGTTGGTGAAGAAGGGTCTCCTGAAGGTGGGTGATAATCTGGTGGCCGGGCAGGTGCACGGCAAGGTTCGAGCGATGTTCGACGATCGGGGCAAGGGTGTCAGAAAGGCCGAGGCCTCCACGCCAGTGAAAATTCTTGGCCTGGGCGAAGTGCCCCAGGCCGGGGACACCTTCGAAGTAGTGGCCGACGAGAAAACCGCCCGCACAATTGCCTTGGGCCGCAGTAGGCAGCAACAGGCCGAGGCTGCCTCGCAGCGCGCCGTGACCCTCGATGATCTCTACGCGGCGATCCAGGCGGGTCAGGTGAAGGAGCTCAACGTGATCGTCAAAACTGACGTTCAGGGGTCCATCGAGCCTATCCGTTCGTCGCTGGAGAAGCTGTCGGACGAGAACGTCAAGGTGAAGATCGTCCACCAGGGCACGGGAAATATCACCGAGCCTGACGTGCTGCTTGCGCAAGCCTCCAATGGGATTATCATCGGCTTCGGCGTTCGCCCCGAGCCTGGAGCGCGCCGGACTGCGGACGCAGCCAACGTGGACATCCGACTCTACGATGTCATCTACAACCTGGTAGATGACGTCAGCAAGGCTCTCAAGGGCATGCTGGAGCCACAGTATGTGGACGTCGTGGAAGGGCATGCCGAAGTTCGACAACTGTTCAAGGTCGGCCGAGGGGAGTTTGTGGCCGGCTCGATCGTTCTTGATGGTCGAATTAGCCGTGGCTCCCTCGCGAAAGTACTGCGCGATGGTAAGATGATCTTCGATGGTAAGGTGGGTAGCCTGAAGCGGTTCAAAGACGATGTCCGAGAAGTCGCTGCCGGCTACGAATGTGGCATCGGGCTCGATGGCTTCAGCGCAGTCCAAGCCGGCGACGTCATCGAGGCCTACAAGAAAGAGCGAGCGCCTTAACTAATCCAGAGGTTCGCCCTTGGCTTCACGTCGTATTGAGCGCATAAACGAGCTGCTGCGCGCCGAGATCAGCGAGCTCATCACCAGAGAAATAAAGGACCCTCGCCTCTCGGGGATGATAAGTGTCACCGAGGTTGACACCTCCCCTGATTTGCGCGTGGCAAAAGTCTACATTAGCATCTTGGGCTCTGAAGAAGAAAGGCGTATCGCCATAAACGCCCTGCAAAAAGCAGCCGGCTTCTTTCGCAAGGAATTGGGGGCGCGCCTTACCCTTCGTCGGATTCCAGAGCTATCTTTCCGGCTCGACCTGTCTATCGAGCGTGGCGACAGGATTATGCGCTTGCTGCACGAGATCGAGCGAGAAGACGCCAAAGGCGAACCAGGAACCTAGATCCTCTTGGACGGCATTCTTAACGTCAACAAACCCGCCGGAATGACTTCTCACGACGTCGTAGGCATCGTACGCCGAGCTTCGGGCTTCCGACGCGTCGGTCACGCCGGTACGCTCGACCCCAGCGCCGAGGGGGTCCTGCTTGTCTGCACCGGCAAAGCCACACGCGTCGCGCAATACTTGACGGATTCCAGGAAAGTATACTGCGCCGAGATAGTGCTTGGTGCCAGCACGGACACATACGACGCCGAGGGGCGGGTTGTCAAGAGAGCCCCCGAGCTAGCTGTCACTCTCGAAGAGGTCAACTCCGTCCTATCCACCTTCGTGGGCAAGATTGAGCAAGTTCCTCCTATGTACTCGGCCATCAAGCTCGCCGGGCAGCCGTTGTACAAGCTCGCGCGTGCCGGTATGGAAGTTCAGAGGTCGGCCCGCGAAGTGGAGGTGTATCGTGCAGAAATAACCGACTCGAACCTGCCGAAACTTTGGGTCGTCATCGAGTGCAGCAAAGGCACCTATGTGCGTTCAATCGCCCACGACCTCGGCGAGCGCCTGGGGTGTGGTGCCCACCTTGGCCACCTGATTCGCCTCGCCAGCGGCAGGTTCACCCTGCGGGATGCCCTGACGCTGTCCTCCCTGAAAGATGCATTCCAGCAAGGTTGGTGGGATGAGGTCATCTATCCTCTTGACGAGGCGATACTGGACCTCAGCGCCGCTATCTTGGCTCCCGAAACCCAAAGAGCTATAATTAATGGTCTGGCGTGGACGCCCGCGCGTTGGCGCCTTGTCGATGGGCAATCGCCGCCCACGCAAGGGCTGTGTCGGGCGTATTCTACCCAGGGTGAAATCTTGGCACTCATTAAGCTGGATGTTCAGCAGAGTGCCTGGCGTCCGCATAAGGTGTTTGTGTGAGGTTGGAAGTGGGGACCACAGGAAAACTGGACGAGACATACGTCGCTCGCGAAACGGTGCTAACCATTGGCGTCTTCGATGGCGTGCATGTGGGGCACCAACATCTCTTGAAAACCGTCAGTTCACGGGCAAGGCAGATTGACGCCTGCTCGGCGGTTATCACTTTTGACCCACACCCCCAGCACGTACTTGCCCCAGGCTCCCCTATCCTACTTCTGACGACGCTTGAAGACCGGGTCGATCTCATCGGGAGGCAAGAAATCGACACCGTCGCTGTACTCACTTTCACCAAGCAGGTGGCCCGGATGCAGCCCCAGGAGTTTATGGCTCTGGTGCTCCAACACTTCAAGCTGGCCGAGCTTTGGGTCGGTCCCGATTTCGCTATGGGCTATCGCCGCAGTGGGAACATTCCCCGGCTCACGGAGATTGGCAGGCAAATGGGATTCTCCGTGCACACGGTGCCATCTTTGCTTCTGGACGATACTGTCGTTAGTAGCACCGAGATCAGGCGACTGCTGGGTATCGGCGACGTAGCTGCAGCAGGCACGCTCCTTGGCCGGAGCGTTAGTTTGTTGGGAAAGGTGGTTCGCGGGTTCGAGCGCGGGCGTGACATAGGCTTCCCCACCGCAAATTTGGCGATCGAAGCCAATCTCGTCGTTCCCGCCGACGGGGTGTATGCCGTCTATGCGAGCGTTCGTGGCCAGAAACTCGCCGGCGTGGCCAACATTGGCATTCGCCCTACCTTTGAGGACAAGGCGGGAAGAAGCATAGAGGTGCACATCCTTGATTTCGCCGGTGATCTATATGGCCAGACGGTTCGGGTGGAGTTTGTCGAGCGACTGCGCGGCGAAATCAAGTTTGCCAACGTCCAGGAGCTCGCAGAAGGAATTCACGCGGATATCCAACTTGCACGGGAAATGTTGTCGTCCAAGGTGAATTGATCCGCGTTTCGAGGAGGTCGTATGATCCCTGATGACATGTCGTTGCCGGAGCAAGCGAGACTGCTCAGGCGTGGCGTAGCCGAAATTATTGTCGAAGAAGAGCTGGTCGCAGAGCTCAAGTCAGGCAAGTCGCTGCGCCTGAAGATGGGCTTTGACCCTAGCGCGCCCGACATACACCTGGGCCACGTCGTCGGTCTGCGTAAGCTCCGCCAACTCCAGGAGCTTGGCCATATCGTGGTCCTGATCGTGGCCGATTGGACCGCCCAGATCGGCGACCCTAGCGGTCAGTCGAGCACCCGACCCATGCTCACCCGCGAACAGGTTTTGGCCAACGCACAAACCTACCTCGATCAGTTCTTCCGCATCGTGGACAGGGAGCGTACGGAAATAAGATGGCAAAGCGAGTGGTTTGCCAAGTTCGGACTTGGCGACGTGATACAGTTGACGAGCAAGTTCACAGTAGCACAGTTTCTTGCTCGAGAAGATTTCGCCAAACGGTTCGAGAAGGGCACTCCCATTAGCATAACCGAGCTGTTGTATCCGCTCCTGCAGGCCTACGACTCGGTGGCAGTGAGGGCCGACGTGGAATTCGGGGGCACTGACCAGAAATTCAATATCCTCGTGGGTCGCGAGCTGCAGCGGATGGTTGGTCAGAAACCTCAGCAGGTGCTCCTCGTGCCCATTCTCGTCGGTACCGATGGAGCTCACAAAATGAGCAAGAGCCTGGGCAATTATATCGGCGTAACAGAGCCGCCCGACGAGATGTACGGCAAGATCATGTCTTTGCCCGATGACATTATTCTCAATTATTTCGAGCTCCTTACCGACCTGGAAGAACGAGAGTTGGCCAACATAGCAAACTCGATGTCCGAGCACAGGCTGAACCCGCGCGATGCCAAGATGCGGCTGGGGCGAGAGATTGTAAGTCAGTTCTACAGCCCCGTGGCAGCCAAGGAGGCCGAGGAGGAGTTCAAGCGCGTATTCCAAAACCGCCAAATGCCCACAGAGATGCCCACGCATGTCCTGGACCGTTCCATCCACGAGGGCAAGCCGGTACCGATAGCTGACGTCATGGTGGATGCCGGGTTGGCTAAGAGTCGGAGCGAGGCCAAACGACTTATAGTTCAAGGTGCCGTAAGTCTGGATGGTCAGAGACTGACCGAGCAGCAGCAGGCCCTGCACGTCGAGGAAGGTACCGTGCTGAGGGTCGGGCGCCGTAGGTTCGTCAAGCTAATACTTGGTGAGAAATAGAACGGCGTGGGAGCGAGGTTTCCTCGCCCTGGGCTGGGGCGCGGCGGACATGCGTAGGGGCGTCCCGAGCCGGGATCCCGATTCCATCGGGAGACGTCTCTGTCCGCCCGGGGTGGGGTGGGGCATCGCAGCCATTTCGCACCAGGTTAGTTTACGGAGACCACGTGATTCGACTAAGCAAATCCATTCCACTAGCATATCAAGGCCACGGCAACAACTGCGGCCCTTGCTCGATAGCGATGGCCCTCAACTTCTATCTCCACGAACCGACCACCCCGCAAGACGTCGCCGGCGACATCTGGCGGTGGCGCGTGCCGTGGATAGGCGCCACGCTAACCCAGGGCGTCGCCCACGGCGTGAGGAAACGAGGTATGGTGCCACGCGGCGGCTGGTTCGGGGCGCTGAACACACTCAAGCTGCACCTCGATGCCGACCGGCCCGTCATCGTGCTCGTGAGGCCCACGGACCTTTCCGGCGTGCCATTTTACGCTTTGCACTACAGGGTCGTCGTAGGCTATAATGATAGGTCAGGTTTGCCCGGCGGCGGCGAGCTTTATTTCAACTGCTCGGCTTCGCCACCCACCGCCGGAGAAGCAGATCATCCCGGCAACGTCGTCGTGGGCTACGCCCGGTTTCGCAGTCAATGGCTAACCTGGGCATCCATCAACTGGTATACGGCCGTGTACCCTGGTGAGGAGCTATTTGCATAACGGTCACTTGAGGCGCAAGCCTCTGGTCGCGCTTTCGACAGGTTCACTGCACTGCTACGGCCTGGCGAGAGTCTTTGCCCTCGCGAAGCTGGCGGGATTCGAGGGTGTCGAAATCATGGCGGATGACCGCTGGGACACGCGACATCCTGACTATCTCCGAAGCCTGGTCGAGGCGCACGAGATGCCCATCGTCGGTCTGCACACCCCGTTCGTGGAGTCGGTGCCCGGCTGGGGCCGGGACATGGTCAACCGGGTGAAGCGCACGGTGGAGGTGGCCGAAGCTCTGGCCGTACCAACGGTTGTCGCTCACTTGCCACTTCGATGGGGCAGGGCCTCTTTGCACGTCCCGTCCTGGGGAAAAACGGTCTTCTCGTTTCGCTTGCCCTTCTCCGGTAACAAGCGATACCGCCACTTCCTGGCCGCGGAGCTTGCCGACCTTCAAGCCTCGACCGCCGTCACCATCGCCGTCGAAAATATGCCTCACGAGCGCTTCTTGGGCCGGCCAGTTAGCTGTTTCTCGCTGAACTCTCTGGAGCACCTGGAAAGATTCCCGAGCCTCGCTTTTGATACCACCCACTTCGCGACGGCTGGAATCGACATCCTTCAAGCCTACGATAGGTTAGCACCTCAGGTGGCACACGTTCATCTTTCCAATTACAGCAACGGACGCGAGCACCAGTTGCTTACAAAAGGGGAGTTGCCTCTTGGCGCGTTTCTCCAGCGGCTTCGCTCGAGCGGCTATGAGAGTGTGATCACCGTCGAGCTTTCTCCCGAATCACTGGAGGCGTCCAACGAGTGGAAGGCCCGAGAGCATCTGCGGACGAGCTATCGGTTTTGCCGAAGTCATCTCGACCAGGATGCTCTCGACTCAAGCGAAGCGGTTACTCTTTCTGCGCCCTCTTAGCCTCTGCTATGACTGTTTGTGCGATGTGGGGTGGAACTTCCTCGTAGTGGGAGTACTCCATCGTGTAGACGCCTCGGCCCTGTGTGATCGAGCGTAGGTCCGCGGCGTAATGCTGCATCTCGGCCAGTGGCGCCTGCGCGCGAATCACGCTCATCCCGTCCTGGGGTTCCATCCCCAGCACCCTGGCCCTCTTGCTGTTCAGATCACCCATCACATCGCCCATATATTGCTCGGGGACCGTGACCGTCACGTCCATAATCGGCTCCAGCAGCACAGGATTTGCCTGTTCCAGGCCCTTCTTAAATGCCTGTGACGCGGCTATCTTGAAGGCCATCTCCGAAGAGTCGACCGGGTGGTACGACCCGTCGTACAGGGTCACCTTTAGGTCGACGACGGGGTATCCTGCCAGCACCCCTTCTGGCAACGCTTCGCGAACTCCCTTCTCCACCGCCGGAATATACTGCCTGGGAACCACTCCGCCGACGACGCGGTCGGCGAACTCGAAGCCGGTACCACGCCCCAACGACTCGACCTCCAGGTAGACGTGGCCATACTGGCCGTGGCCGCCCGTCTGCTTCTTGTGCTTGTACTCCGCCTTGGTCGCGCCGGTAATAGTCTCCTTGTAAGGCACCTTCGGGGTTTTCACCAGCACGTCCACGCCAAACTTGCGCTTCATCTTTTCCACGGCGATGTCGACGTGAGACTCACCCATACCGGACAGCAGGGTTTCTCCCGTGTCATGCTCCTTGCGCACCTGAAGAGTCGGGTCTTCCTCGATCAGCCGGGTAAGGGACGGCCCAAGCTTATCCAGGTCCACCTTGGTCTTGGGCTCGATTGCGGCGGTAAATGCGGGCTTTGGAAACGCAATGCCGGGTAGCGTAAGTGGGTGATCCTTCGAGCAAAGAGTGTCGCCGGTGGTGGTCTCCTGCAGCTTGGCCACGGCCCCGATGTCGCCAGCGCCAAGCTGCACAATCGGCTCCTGGGCCTTCCCACGCAGGACGAACAACTGCCCGATGCGCTCTTCGCGGCCCCTGTTTCCATTCCAAACCTGAGAATCGCTGTGCATCAGCCCCGCATAGATTCGCAGATACGTGAGTTTGCCGACGTAAGGGTCGGCCGAAGTCTTGAACACCAGGGCGGCCAAGGACGAGCTATCGCCCGGCTTCAGCAACTCCTCCTTGCTCGCAAGTAGATTCGTCGCCTTCACGTCACCTCGGTCGACAGGTGATGGCAGATAGTCGTTAATTGCGTCCATCACCGCCGGAATCGCCTTGTTAGTTGTGGCCGATCCAACCAGCACGGGCACCAACTTGCCCGCCACTGTCGCCGAGCGGATACCCATCTTGATCTCCGCTTCGCTCAGCTCCTCACCTTCAAGGTACTTCGCGATCAAAGTGTCGTCGTGTTCCGCCGCGGCCTCCACCAGCTTCTCGCGAAAGCTATCGACCTGCCCCTTCATTCCGGCAGGAATCTCCGCGGCCTCCAGCTTCGGCCCCAAGTAAGCCTTCCCGGCGACGAGGTCCACCACGCCGCTGAAGGCGTCCTCAGCCCCAATCGGCAACTGAATCGGCACGACGCTCTTCCCAAAACGATCCTGGAGTTGCTCGACCGTACGCAGGAAATCGGCGTTCTCGCGATCGATCTTATTGACAAAAACCAGCCGCGGCACCTCGTGCTCGTCGGCGTATTTCCACATCGCCTCCGTGCCGACCTCGACGCCGGAAACCGCGTCGAGGAGCACAATAGCTCCGTCCACCACACGCACGGCTTCCGCGACTTCGCCGACGAAGTCGAAGTAGCCAGGGGTATCTAGGACGTTTGTCTTCACCCCCTTCCATTCGTAGGGCAACACGGAGAGCTGAACCGAAATGTGCCGCTTTATCTCGTCGGGATCGTAGTCAGAAACAGTGTTACCTTCGTCGACCCTGCCCAGCCTGTTGATGACCCCGGCGTTGAAAAGCATAGCCTCCGCCAACGAGGTCTTCCCTGCGCCGCCGTGCGAAAACAACCCGACGTTGCGGAGCTGCTCGGTCTTGAGATTCTTCATTATTCCTCCTGTTCACAATCGCAAGAGCGCAATCAAGAGTTCATAGCCATTCTCGGGCAATCACGGTATATTATAGCAAATCCCCTTGCTCTTGGTACACTTGCTCGGGTGCCGGTTTCCGTGCTAAACTAGCCCCGGTGCAAAACGCGAATCCATAATAAAGGAGAGGCCATGATCAGCAAAGAGCTATTGGACATCCTCGTTTGTCCGGCGTGCAAGACCAAAGTCGTGTTGGAAGACGACAAACTCGTCTGTGCCGACTGCGGGCGCAAGTATCCTATCCGCAACGGCATCCCCGTGATGCTTATCGAGGAAGGCGACAAATACCGAGATCAAGCTTAACTGAACTCGACATAATCAGATCCATAAGTCGGCCTCGCTGGAAGTTGTGCGGAGGGGGAGTGGCCGCCTGGCCGATATTTGTTGGGGTGAATTTTTGGCCTACAAGCGCAAAGCCTGGAGCTTGGCTCCGGTCTTGATCGCGCTGTCGATAGCGATCTTGACCTGGCCCTGGAACATTCCGCTGGCGAAATCGTCGCCAATCAGTGCCTCCGGCTCGGAGCAGACCGAACCGCGCACACGTGTTCTTTCTTCGAGCGAGGGTGGCGATGCCAAAAACGTTCTCGCAAACGCTGGGCCAGTAAGGCAATATTTCCCTCTAGTAGGCAATCGCTCGATCTCGTCTTCGCCGGCTACGGCGCCTGGGTTTGGCATGGTCTTTGTGAGCTCAGCCGAGATCGCGTCGCTGCCAGAGAACAACGGAAACATCCCTCCGTATCGCTACGATCGCGCGGCTCAGGCCCGCGTCGCCCTTAACAGGGTGCCCTTCTACTGGAGCCGCATAGAGACGTCCAACGGCTACAGCGATTATCGATGGCAGGATGCCACGGTCGCCCAGGATGCGGCAAGGGGCCTGCAAATAAACGCCATTCTAATGAACACTCCAGCATGGGGGACCACTGCTTCAGTGGCGACTGGCACGCAGGTCGCGCCCCCACCCAGGCTAGGCCAAAAACAACTGCCTTCGCGCGCGGCTGATCCCGCCGCTCTGCCCACCGCTGCGAGCCCCGAGACCTATCCCCCCCGAAACCTGTACGCACCAATATTCACCGACGGAGATATGCCTGGTCCCGGGAAACAGATCAACCGCCAGAACTACTGGGCGCGCTTCGTATTCGACACGGTCGTTAAGTACAGGGGTAACGTGAGGTACTGGGAGATCTGGAACGAGCCGGATTTCAGGCCCACAGATCAAAGCGGCTGGTTTGGCTTCTGGAGTGGAACGGTCGCCGACTACGTGAGGCTACTCAAGGTCGGCTATATCGCCGCCAAGTTTGCCGACCCTCAGACGACCGTCTTGATGGGTGGTATGGCCTACTACGCTGGCCCCACTTTCTTCCCGCAGGCCCTTAATCTCATCAAAAGCGATAGCATGGCCACTGCCAACAACCATTTCTTCGACATAACGGCCTGGCACTGGTACAGCCGCTCGTCTCAGATGTACGTAGAGGTGATGAGCACGCGCAATACACTGGCATCCAACGGTCTCGGCGGCAAGCCGATCTGGGTTAACGAAAGCGGCGTGCCCGCCTGGAACGACCCCTTCTACGCCACGCGCAACAGCCCATACCCGGGCAGCGCGACACTGGACGAACAGGCTTCCTACGTCATCCAGGCCTTTGCCTATGGTTTTGCGGCGGGCTTGGACCGCATATTTATCTTCCAACAGTACGATGATGGCAACGCCGAGGCTTATGGGCTGCTGCGAAACAACAACTCCCCCCGGCCCGTCTACACCGCCTACCAGGTGGTGAGCCAATATCTACAGAGCTTCAGCAGCGCCCAATTGATCCGGGATGGCAGCGTGGACAGGGTCGTGTTCTCGAATACGCCCAGTGGCAAAGTGACAGTGCTGTGGAACAACTCGCCGTCCGACGTGAGCTACACGCTCCGCTCCTCGGCGCCTTTGGCGCGCCGGGCCTACCGTGTGGACAAAGCGGGCAATATCACCACCCTAAACGCCGCCGCCCCCAGCTACGTAATCGCCCTCCCCCGGGCAACCAACAACAATAATCACCAGTACAACCCCAACGACTACATCATCGGCGGCAGCCCATTTTTCGTTGTCGAGGAAATGCCAGGTCCGTAGCACGCGTCACCGCTCTCACTGGCCCCGATCCCTGACCCCTGACCCTCGCCATTACGCCAGAAACGGATTGTACATCCTCTCATCCCCGATCGTGGTCGCCGGGCCGTGGCCGGGATACACCACCGTATCGTCACCCAGCGGAAGCAGCTTCTCACGGATGCTCTGCATCAACTGCGGAAAGCTTCCTCCCGGGAAGTCCGTTCGCCCTATGCCCTGGAAAAAGAGCACGTCGCCGACGATGGCGATGCCGTCCGTAACTAGGCTGATGTGGCCGGGAGTATGGCCCGGCGTGTGAAGAACCTTGAGGCTAACTGTTCCTATCTGGATTTCGTCACCCTCGTTCAGCAGCAAATCTGGCACGCTCTCTCGCATAGGCTTCGGCAACCAGAACATAAGCTCCCCTGGCTGGCTGGATAGAAGCGGCGCATCCAGGGGATGAATCGCCAGCGTGGCGCCCGTGGCGTCCTTCAGGTCGGCGTTGGCCAGCACGTGGTCCGGATGCCCGTGCGTGTCCACGATGTACTTCACCGTGGCGCCCAACTCGCCCAGACGCCTCAGTATCTTCTCGGCATCGTCTCCCGGATCCACTACCACGGCCTCCCGTGTTTCCGGGCAGACGGCGAGGACGCAGTTTGTCCCCAGCATGCCCACGGCTAGCATCTCCACAATAGGCTTGTTGCCCAACACACTCCTCCATTAAGTCTAACAATCCCACGAATCTCTGATGCCCCTATTTTACTTCCTGACGGCTGCCGTGTTCAACCCGGACTCCGGCGCCCCGGCACTGGCACGCAACTTGCACAAGGCTAAAGTGAGTCCTTTTTTGGCGAATTGGCTTCCTAGTGCACGCACCACACTCAGCAACTCCTTGAGCCCCACCCGCTGGAATGTTATACTGAAATCGAACCGATCTTGTTCGAGGTTGATTTATGCTGAGAATCATCGAGTGGAAGCGCACGACCACGCAATACGTGGCCATCCTGCAGGTGGCGGACCGCTTCGAGCCAAACTCCATAAAAGAGCTGGAACGCCACGGGGCCGAGACTATTCTGGGTGGGATTCTTCGCGGAACGACGCAAACCGACTGGTATGCCCTTGCCTATGATCGCCGCGAGTTGGAGTTCGAGGAAGCTAAGGAGACGGCCAAAGCCACTCTGGAAAGGTATCGCCAGGAGCATCGTTGGGCGTAGACCGGAGCTGCCGGTGCCTATCCGGCAACCTCTGATAGCCATTTCGCCAGTGTCTGCCGCACCTGAGCGCGGTTCGCCTCCGTCACCAGGATCACTTCTACGCGGGGGTCGCGTTTTTGTGCTATCGGCCACCGGGTCTGGCCGCATGGTGATGGTGCCCAGCACTGGCTTGCCGCTGCCGAGCACCTCCATCACCGCCTCACGAAAACCGGCCGAGAGCAACTCCATTTTGCCAATTTCGTCGATCACTATCACCTTTCGCTCACGTATCGCACGTCCTACCGCCGGCACAGTCACCTTGTCCATTGGGGTATCGCCGGGTTTGACAAAACGCAATAGGAACGCTAGTATACCTGAACGGCACACTTCAGGAGCGCGCAGTGAACACAAAGGTAGAACTGTACGACGAGTTCGCGGGGTTCTACGACCATATGGTCTCCTGGCATCGCAGGCTGGGCAACGAGGCGGCGTTCTTCCGCCAAGTTTTCGAGGCCCACGGCGCCAGGAGGATACTGGACATGGCTTGCGGAACTGGGATGCACGCCGTACTCTTCGCCGAATGGGGCTATGACGTCGTTGGCGTCGACCTGAGCGCAGAGATGATCAAGAGGGCACGGCAAAACGCCAGGAAGTCTGGCGTGAGCGTCGAGTTCAAGCCAATCGGCTTTGGCGGGCTCAGCCAGGGTCGGCTGTCCAACTTCGACGTAATAGTTTGTCTGGGTAACTCTTTGCCGCACATATTGACCGAAGACGAGCTGGCGCGGGCGCTGCTCGACATTCATCGTGCGCTCAACCCCGGGGGCACCTTCATCGTGCAGAATCGGAACTACGACCGCGTGTGGTCGACAAAGGAACGTTTTATGCCTCTTGACTCGAGCGACGCCGGGGGCAAGGAATACATCTTTTTCCGGTTCCTGGATTTCCACGCCGATACCATCGTTTTCAACATAGTCACATTCTCCAAGGAGAAAGGGCAATGGAGCTATCAGGTAAGGTCGACACATCACCGGCCCCTTTTCCAAAGGGATCTCGCGCGATTGCTGCTCGACGCCGGGTTCAGCAAGCTAAGCTTTTACGGCGACTATCAGCAGCACGAGTTCGACAGCCAAACAAGCAGTGACTTGGTAGTCGTCGCGCGTTAGCCGGCCGCCAGGACGGGGTATCCAAGAGGAATGCCTGCCATAACGGCGCAGATATGCGACGTACGACATCGGTGCGCTAAAGCCGCAATAGGCTGGAAGGAGGTTGTCTTGAAGCTGACGATACTTGGCCAGGGCGCTTCGTGTCCCAATCCTGGTGGCGCATGCTCCGGCTATCTGGTGGAAGAGGACGACACCCACATTCTGCTCGACTGTGGCTCGGGAGTAGTCAGCCAGTTGAGGAGGGTCTTTGACTATCGAAGGGTTTCGGCGATAATCATCTCACATATGCACGCCGATCATTTCCTCGACCTTATCCCATACACCTACGGGCTGAGAATCGGCAGCGGTCTCTGGAATGGGTTCAGGCCCTTGCTGCTTCTGCCCCCCAACGGCCAGGCCGTTCTCGACCACGTGACCTCCCCCTGGCCAGACCTGGCACCAAGTATGGCTTCTGTCTTTCGCATAGGCGAATACGAGGTGAACGAGCCCCTGCAAATCGGCAGCTTGCGGGTCGAGTTTACCCCAACCAGACACTACATTCCCGCTAACGCCATAAACGTCCTCGGCGGCAGCAAGCTGTCCTACTCATCCGATACAGGTCCTGCCGATCAGCTTACGGCGCACGCCCAAGACGCAGACCTTTTCTTGTGCGAGGCTTCACTGCGCGAAAGACACAACCTGCCCGGCGAAGAAGGACATTTAACGGCTCGGGATGCGGGCGAGATCGCCAGCAAGGCCTCGGTGCGCAAGCTCGTGTTGACACACTTCTTCGTCGAGTTTGGCTTGCACGAGATGTTACAGAATGCGTCCGCCGCCTTCCCAGGCCCCATCGAGCTCGCCGAGACCAGAGCGGAATACGTCATCTAGTCCGCCCAGGATTCAGCATCGCCGCACGAATGGTAGTGCCGTTGCTGCCAACCGGATTGAGGACATGACTTCAGGCTGTCCAATTCGTCTCGCCCTCCCCGTAAGCCGCGAATGACCAACAACCTCTGCCCACCGGCTTGACGGCGACCCCGATGTATCGGGGCGCCGAAGGACGACCAAGCAGGCTAAGCACGACTAGGCATGATGCCCTTCGGAACCTGGTTTCGCAGCGCCCAGCCTATGGCTAATCGCCGAGCGCAAGACCCTGACCGTCACCGAGGGAGCCACCTCCAACGCGATCCGATCTCCCTCGAGCCCCGATATTTGGCCAATCAATCCGCCAATGGTTGCCACCTCATCGCCGATGGCAAGACGCGCAAGTTCCTTGCGCCGCCGCCTGTTCTGAAGCTGCTGCGGCAAAATGAGGAATACGTAGAAGAGAACGATCACCGCAAAAGCCGATATCCAGATCTCTTTCACCAATGCCCTCCTTGTGCCCCTTCGATCCCACTAGGTATAATTGATGTAATACAACGACTGGAAGATAACAAACATGGTAATTGGCGCCTGCAAAATCAAGCTTCACCTGCCCGAAAACCACTCCCTCAAAGGCAAGCGACACGTCCTGAAGTCGATCATAGCGCGCGTGAGAAACGAATTCAATGTTGCCATTGCCGAAACGGATTCTCAGGATCTCTGGCAGATGGCCGAGCTTGGCGTCTGCTGTGTCAGCAACGAGTCGAGGCACGCTAATGAGATGCTATCGAAGGTGGTTGACTACATCGCTAATACCAGACTCGACATCCAGATGGTCGACTACGAAGTGGAACTGGTGGAGTGCCTGTAGGCAGGTCTAGAAGCCAACCTCTTCGGCCACTAAGATCACGGTCACGTCGCTGCGCGACGGTCGCCGCTCAATGATGCTGACAACCCGACAGATGCGGCCTGGGGAATCACAATCGGTGCAATATCCTATCTTGCCGCACGGGCTGTCGTAGTTGCCTCTGTGAGCGTTCAGGGCTGCCGCCACATTTCGGGCGCGCCAGATGCCGGCGCTCACGTCTGGAACGATCTTGTTCGAGCCGGCGATTAGGATAATCTTCCTTGGTCCGTAGATCATCGACACGACGCGGTTGCCGGTTCCATCGATGTTTACCAATTCCCCGGTGACCGTCACCGCGTTAGAGCTGCAAACGAAGACGTCCGCAAACATCTCTTCGTGCCTCAGTTCGTCCTCTTGCTCTGACGTCAGACCGGGAAGCCAGTGATGTACCACCCGGTTACCTCGTTCCGCAAGTACGTCCATCAGGCCGATTTCTCGTATCGTGACGGTGCCGGCGATGCCTACCTTGGCCCCCGGCTCGATAAGCTCGAGCGCGGCTTCGCGAGCTTGGTCGCACGTCGCCACTGTCAGCACGTTGAACCCGTGTTTTCGCAGCGCTTTGGCGGCGCGCTCAATCTTCTGTTCGCTCAGCCAATTCCGGTGCTCGTCCATCAGCCTCCCCACTCCAACCCTTCAGTCCACTATCCTCTTGATGGATCCTGGATCAACCCCTCACGCAGGGCGTAAGTGGCCGCTTGAATGCGGTTCTCCAGGTGCAACTTGCCAAGTATGTTGCACAGATGATTCTTAACAGTGTTCTCGCTAATAAACAGTGCGTTCCCGATCTCCTTGTTGGTCGCGCCCGTAATCACCAGTTGCAGAACCTCTTTCTCGCGGTCGGTTAGAATATCTTTCCTTGTGGAAGACTCGCTCGTCCTGGCGGTCTGGCGGCCAAACTCGCTCAGGATCTTGGCAGCCGTCATCCGCGAGATGGCCGCTTCACCCCTTGCCGCTCCCCGGATCTGCTCGAACAGCTCTTCCGGCTCGAGGTTCTTGAGCAAATACCCGGATGCACCAGCCTTGATCGCCTCGAACAGGTCTTGTTCGTCGTCTGACACCGTCAGCATAACTATGCGCACGTAGGGCAGCTCCTCTTTTATCAAACGAGTTGCTTCCAGGCCATCGTGCCCGGGCATATGGATATCCATCAGAATCACATCTGGCATCAGCTCACGGGCCTTGTCCAGGGCCTCGGCGCCATCATTGGCCTCTCCGACCACCAGAAGGTCTGATTGCGAGGCCATCATACTCAAAACGCCCTTGCGGAACAGGACGTGATCATCCGCTAGCAAGACTCTTATGGGGTTCACGGTGAGATCCTCCTTTTCACGCCTTGGACTCGAGCCGGCCGCCGACCAACCGCTCCGGGAGTGGAGCTGACGCGCGATATGGCCCGAAACAGTATAACACGAGCGAATCGAATGTTACAAGGAGCGGGTGTCGAACTTCCGACGTGAAAGTAAGTGGGCGGGCTGAAGGGGAGGAGGTATCCTTCAGCCCTGCCCGACATAAGAAGGAGGAGGTTTGATTTGGACTTTTACTCACACCCTCGTCAGCATTCCAACCATAGTCGGCCTGGTTCCACGGCCGTGAGATCGTCGCCCGCGAAGTCAATGCGACGAGCAGATGAGTGGAATGAGATCTCTCGGCTCATCAGCCCTAACCTTCTCGTAAAAGACGCGAAACACGCACACGTCGTTGCTCCCGTGGTCGATGATGATCACCTTTGTTCCCGGGTTGTCACGACAGACCTCCGGGACAGTTCCAGAATGATCAGCCTCGTGACGGTCCAGCACGACCACGTCGGGACACAGGGACTTGACTTGCAGGTTGGCATCCGATTGGGCACCGTCGATGGTAATGACCTCCAAGCCCTCCTGGCCCCTTAACGCGTCTTCGATAGCCCTGGCCAGCAGAAGCTGGCTGTATACGATGAGCACCCGAAGGTTTGACAAACCGACGCACCTGCTCCACGCTTCATTGCGACTCACGCTCGGCACATCCCCTGCGTCTGATGATAGGCTTACCTTGAACGGGAATCTATCCTCTAAACGGGCTGTTTTGCGACAGGAACATAACTATCTTTGTAATAGTTACATGTGACTAGGTGGGGCCATTCCTTAGTAGGAATGTGTTAGTTTTCCACATAGGCATTTTGCTCAACAAGCGCGCATCTATACGAGATCCTATTTGTTTCCTTTCCGCTGCTTCGACCCTTGCCATCGACATGTTGACATCCGCAGGCTACAGATCCTCGAATATCTGCACCTGAAGCGACTTGGGCTCGTATGCATTGCAGGCGTCCTCCAGGGGGCACGCCGAGATCGATACGAGCAGGTCCATCTCGGCGACGAAGTCGATGTAATCCCCTTTCACCGCTATCGGTTCCTTAATAAGATAGTGGCAGTTCTCGTCCATCTCCACGTTCATAAAGATGTTGAATGTACCGAAAGGAACCTCGTATTCGCTCAGCCCCCAGGGGACCAGCGATTCCACGATGTTATCCTGGCAGTTTCGATGGTTCTTCTGTCCTCTGAGCTCGTAGAAGAGCCGCGTGCATCTTCCGTGCACCCAGTGTACCCCAGTCTTATCGTCTATGACCGAGGCCATCTGCCTCAGAAAAGGCGGGCAAGATATCAGCTTGCTTGCTTTTCTAAACGATTTGTTGTTGGCCGAAGCCGTGAGCTGCGAGCTGAACGTCTCGCGGAAATCCCTCAGATTCAGCAGCGTCATGTCGCCCACCTGAGGTCCCTCAAACTCGACCACCCTGAACACCTGGCCACGCAAGACCTCGAAGGCCCTTCCTTCGCACTTGGGGATAACCAGGTCTTTGGCTAGCTTTGCGGGCATCTCTCACCTCCCAGTTTGTTGAGCATTAGCTACTCTGTATTCTAACCACAACCACTACCTTGTCAACAACCCGAGGCACCCGGTATCTGTTCAGGCTTTCGGTAAGACTGTCACCCTGAGTCCGCCTGCGGCGGACTCAGGGTGACTCGTGCGCCGCGGACTCTGAATAACTAGGGCATACCTGCCCCGCGTCCTCGCCTCGGCAATTGCCAAAATAGCCCTCTTTGCCGTGCCAAAGTACTTGAATTCCTGCCGATCTTATGTTAGGCTTTCCGGGTCTTTTCTAGCCAGGTAGGGGGGACGGGGCAATGGTATGGTTCTTGCGGCTAACCGCTTTTAGGATGGGATCGCTCTCCACCTTGCAGTGGGCAGCACGAATCGAGGCCATCGTCTCGCGGAGGCGGTGGTTGCCAGCCCAACAGGTTTGAGAGGAGGTTGCGGAATGCCTGAGCTACGTCAAGATCCCATCACCCTTGATTGGGTGGCAATAGCGGTAGAGCGCGCCAAGCGACCGCACACTTTTACCCAGGCGCCTAAAGTCGTGGTCAAGGCCAGCGAAGAATGTCCATTCTGCACTGGACGGGAGAGCGAGACGCCGCCCGAAGTCATGGCCTATCGGGAACCCGCGATGGCAGACGACGGCCCGGGCTGGAAGGTACGGGTCGTTCCCAATCTTTATCCTGCTTTCGGCCCTGCGCACGGCGAGCTTAACCCTCGGCATGTCGGCCCATACCTAGTCATGGGCGGCCTCGGCGTTCACGAGGTTCTGATCAACAATCCGGAACACTACAAGGATCTAGGCCAACTGCCGTTGGAAGACGTCAGCTTGGTCGTCAAGGCCTATGTCGACCGACTTCTTGCGCACAAGGACAACCCGGTTGTAAGGTATATGCTCATCATCGTGAACCACGGCCGCGAAGCGGGAGCCTCTAGGGAGCATCCACACGCCCAGTTGTTTGGAATACCACTCATACCGCCCTACGTCGCGCAAGAGATTCAGGGCCTCAAACGTTACCGGCAGGAAAAAGAAACGTGCGGCTATTGTGATATGATTAGCTATGAGTCGCGCATCGGCCACCGAATGATCTACGAAAACGACGCATTCGTTGTGTTCGCTCCCTTCGCGTCGCGCGTTCCTTTCGAGTCGTGGGTATTCCCAAGGTATCACAGTTCGCGCTTCGAGACCATGAACGATTACCAGCAGCACTCGTTTGCCGATGCCCTGCGAAATGTTCTGGGCAAGCTGTATTACGGTCTGAACGATCCGCCGTTTAATCTCTACATCCATACTGCTCCATATAGAGATCTGGGAGACAGCGATTACCACTGGCACGTCGAGATCCGACCCAAGTTATCGATTGCCGCCGGTTTTGAGCTTGGGGCGGGAATTATGATCAACACAGCACTCCCCGAATCGGCAGCCGAATTCCTGCGCCTCGTCGCGGCCGAGGACATAGGACACGATCGTGCGGCTGCGCTGGCGCGTGCAAAGTGATCCGTTTTTTGGTCGCTCGCTCGTTTTTCGCTTGAACCTCTCCCCAGCCTATGTTATAATAGGCGCGACGTTGAGCTAGATTGTCGACGAACCTTTAAATCAGTCCAGTGAGGCTGATAAGGGGAGGGTTGAGTGTCCACAGTCAAGATGGCTTCTTGCTGAAGCAACCTCAGCAGGAAGCCTTTTTTGTACGCTAGGAAATTCTCTCAGTTCGTAGGGGCGAGGTCTCCTCGCCCTGGGTGGCGCGGCTCGCTTTGAACCAAACCTCGCTGTTGAGATAATTTCTAAGTCGTTCTTAGGAGGCGGCCTTGGTGGAAAAGAGCATCATGTCGGAGGTGGATATCCGCCGAGCGCTCGTGCGCATAGCTCACGAGATCATCGAGCGCAACGAGGGCGTCCAGAACCTCGTGCTCGTGGGAATGCGAACGCGGGGCGTCCCTCTGGCCGTGCGACTTGCCCAGATGCTGAAAGAACTCGAGGACGCCAACGTGCCCCTGGGAGAACTCGATATCACGCTCTATCGGGACGACCTGGCGATGCACAGCCTTCAACCCGTTGTGCGTCGTACCTACTTGCCTGTCAACGTCACGGGCAAACGGGTTGTGCTCGTGGACGATGTACTCTATACGGGCAGGTCTGTCAGAGCAGCCCTGGACGCCGTCATAGATTTCGGCCGTCCTCAGTCTGTCCAACTGGCGGTGCTGATCGACCGGGGCCACCGCGAGTTGCCTATCCGACCCGATTTTGTCGGCAAAAACGTTCCCACCTCCCGCGATGAGGAAGTCAAAGTGCTACTGACAGAGACAGATGGACTCGACGAGGTTGTGATCGCCAAACCCACCGGCCAGACGTAAGGCCGCTCTCAGGAGAGCGATGTATGAACAGGAAAGATGTTCTGGACCTGGACGATTTCACGCCCGAGGAAATAGGCCTTGTTTTGGAAACGACGGACGCGATGAAGGAGGTGCTTTCTCGTCCCATCAAGAGAGTGCCACCTCTGAGAGGCAGGACTGTCGTCATACTTTTCTACGAGGCCAGCACTAGAACCAGAGTCTCCTTTGAGCTCGCCGCCAAGAACCTGTCGGCCGACGTGGTCAACGTTACGGCCTCGACCAGCTCCATTTCCAAAGGTGAGTCCCTGGTGGACACGATCAGGACTTTGCAGGCGCTCGGGGCGGATATCATCGTCCTGCGTCACTCCCAGTCCGGCGCGCCTTATCTGGTCGCGCAGCACCTGGAGGGGTCGGTTATCAATGCCGGCGACGGCTGGCACGCGCATCCCACGCAGGCCCTACTCGACCTCTACACGATTCGGGAGAAGCTTGGCCGCATCGCCGGACTCTCGGTGGTAATCGTCGGTGACATCCTGCACAGTCGCGTGGCCCGCTCGAACATCTGGGGTCTTGCGAAAATGGGAGCCAAGGTGACGCTATGCGGGCCCCCCACTTTGATGCCGGTGTTGGGAAGCGACGGAGCGCGAGGAGAGCTGCCAGAGCTCAACATAGAACACGATATCGACAGAGCCCTGATCGACGCCGACGTGGTCATGGGCCTCAGGATTCAAAAAGAGAGACAGCAAGGCGGACTGCTTCCGAGCTTGCGCGAGTACGTGCAGCTCTACCAACTTACCTCGGAGCGAATCAGCAGGGCAAAACCTGGCGTCCTGGTGATGCACCCGGGGCCCATGAACGAGGGCGTTGAGATCGCGCCGGATGTGGCGTATAGTTCTCATTCTGTTATCGAGCAACAGGTTGCCAATGGTGTCGCGGTTAGGATGGCCCTTCTCTACCTGCTGGCAGGTCGCCAGAACCGACAGGCCTGACAGCTAACCGGAGGAAGATGCTATGCCGACTATCGTCAAAGGCGGAAGAATCATCGATCCATCCCAAGGGCTGGACTCCATCGGCGATATCCTGATCCGCGATGGCAAGATTGCAGGGGTCTACTCAGGCGGCTTTGACCTTCCGGGGCGGGGAATCAGCGCTGACTCGGACCTACACGTGATCGACGCCAGCGGCCTCATCGTCTCCCCCGGCTTCATCGACCTGCACAGCCACCTGCGCGAGCCCGGCTACGAGGAAAAGGAGACCATAGCTACTGGAAGTCGATCTGCCGCGGCGGGGGGATTTACCACCATTTGCTGCATGCCTAACACGAATCCGGCCATCGACAACGCGGCCACGCTTGACCTGGTCAAGAGAACCGCAGCAGCCGAAGCGGTCGTGCGCGTACTTCCCATCGCGGCCATCACCAAGAACCGCGACGGCGCCGAGCTCACCGAAATGGCCGAGCTTGCACGTGGGAGTGCAGTGGGTTTCTCCGACGATGGCAATCCCGTTTCGAACAGTCGCATCATGCGCAGCGCCCTCGACTACGCGCGAATGCTGGGCAAGCCCATTATCTCTCACTGCGAGGATCTGCAACTGGCAAAGGACGGCGTGGTAAACGAGGGCGTCATCGCCACCAGACTCGGCCTCAAGGGGATGCCTGCCGCGGCTGAGGACATTATGGTGGCGCGCGACATCGCACTAGCCGAGCTCGTAGGCGGCAAACTTCACCTTGCGCACGTCAGTTCGGCTGGCTCTGTCGATCTCGTTCGCCGGGCCAAAGCCAGGGGCCTGTCGGTGACCGCGGAAGTCACGCCCCATCACCTCACCCTGACAGAGGACTGGGTTGCCGGCCAGCGCGTCAGTTGGGGCCTCATGTTCCCTTATTGGGGACCCACTCCACCCTATGACACCAATACCAAGGTGAATCCCCCTCTGCGACGCGCCAGCGACATTGCGGCGCTGATCGAAGGTCTCAAAGACGGTACCATCGATGCGATCGCTACCGATCACGCACCCCACACCATCGTGGACAAGCAGTGCGAGTACGATTTCGCTGCGTTTGGAATCTCGGGCCTCGAGACTGCCCTGGGTGCGTTGATGACCCTGGTGCACCGTGAGGATCTGGATTTGACAACACTTGTGGCCAAGATGACCGTCGGGCCGGCCAGGGTATTGAATCTGTCCCTTGGCACGCTCGCAGAGGGCGCCCCGGCGGATATCACTATCTTTGACCCCGACGAGGAGTGGGTAGTGGATCCGTCCTCGTTCCGTTCAAAAGGCAGGAACACACCCCTCGCCGGATTGAGCCTACGAGGGCGCGTGGTTTGCACACTCGTCCAAGGCAATGTGGTTCACAGCCGAGCCGGCATCGGTATCGGAGAATCGCCCGCCGGTGTGGAGAGGGTTTGGGAACTAAGATGAGCAAGAGGGCAGCGCTGGTTTTGGAAGACGGGCGAGCCTTTCACGGCTATGCCTTCGGAGCCGATGTGGTCGGCGAAGGCGAAGTCGTGTTCAACACCTGCATGACGGGATACCAGGAGATATGCACAGACCCTTCCTACCGGGGCCAGATCGTCGCCCTCACCTATCCTCTCATCGGTAACTACGGCGTGGCCGACAAAGATGCGGAGTCTCGCAGGCCGTGGCTTGCAGGGCTTGCCGTCAGGGACCTGAGCCTGGACTACAGCAACTGGCGTGCCGAGACCGATCTGCACGCCTACCTGATCAAGTACGGTATTCCTGGGATCTTTGGCTTCGACACGCGGGCATTGACGCGTCACCTTCGGACGAAGGGCACCCTTCGTGCCGTCCTGTCTCCGCTCGAAGACCAAGGCGACATCGAGCAGTTGGTTCGGAAGGCGCGACGAATAGTTCCTCTCTCAGAACAGGACCTGGTGGCCCAAGCCTCGATTAGCCAGCGCTACGCTTTCCTGGGCGCGTCAGACTCGGGCGAGCGTCCCGCAACGGATCCCAGGATAGCCGTAATCGACTGCGGCATAAAGGAAAACATTCTCCGGTCAATGAGCGGACGCGGCACAGAGGTCGTCGTGGTCCCGCACGACGTGCACGTTGAAGATATCTTGGAGCTCTCACCTCAAGGCGTCTTGGTCTCCAACGGCCCCGGCGATCCGGCTTCGCTTCCGGAACTGGCCCAGGTAGTGCGCGGTCTCCTGGAGCGGCGGATGCCTTTGTTCGGGATCTGTCTTGGACATCAGCTCCTGGGCCTGGCGATCGGAGCAACCACCAGCCGGCTAAAGTTCGGCCACCACGGCGGCAACCATCCCGTAAGAGATGTCATCACCAACCGGGTTTACATAACATCGCAAAACCACGAGTTTCAGGTCGACCGCGATAGCATACCAAGGGAGAACGGCTACTTTGTCAGCCATTTCAATCTAAACGATGGCTCTGTCGAAGGCCTGGCGCATGCCACCGAACCGGTATTCTCGGTTCAGTACCATCCCGAGGGCTCTCCCGGTCCTCAGGACAATCAGTATCTTTTCGATCGCTTTTGTAGCCTGGTAGTCAGCAGGGGCGGGTAATACGGAATGGCGTGGAATCCAGTCAAGAAGGTGCTCGTAATAGGGTCTGGGCCGATCATCATAGGTCAGGCCGCCGAGTTTGATTACGCCGGAGCCCAAGCCTGCAAAGCCCTGCGCGAAGAGGGCGTCGTGTCTGTGCTGGTAAACTCAAATCCGGCCACCATTATGACCGACGAAGGCATTGCCGACATCGTCTATATCGAGCCGCTCACCGTGGATATTCTTGCCAGAGTGATCGAGCGTGAGATGCCCGACGGACTACTGCCTACGCTCGGCGGACAGACGGGTCTTAACCTGGCCGTCGCTCTGGCCGATGCAGGCGTGCTTGATGAATTCGGTGTCCGACTGCTTGGCACGCCATTGGAAACAATCAAAAAAGCAGAGGATCGAGAGCTTTTCAAGCGCCTGCTCGCTGATATCGGCGAGCCGGTGCCTCCCAGCGCAACAGTCTACTCTGTGGCCGAGGCGAAGGAGTTTGTCGACACCATCGGCCTGCCGGTGATCGTTCGCCCTGCCTTCACTCTCGGCGGCACTGGCGGTGGCATCGCTCAAACCATGGAGCAGCTCGAACGTGTGGTCAGCGCAGGTGTCCAGGCCAGCCCCATCCATCAGGTACTAGTCGAGCAGTCCGTAGTCGGCTGGAAAGAGGTCGAGTACGAGGTTATGCGGGACGCCGCCGATACCTGCATAACCATCTGCAACATGGAGAACATCGACCCGATGGGCGTCCACACTGGCGATAGCATCGTCCTAGCGCCCAGCCAAACGCTGTCGGACAAAGAGTATCAGATGCTGCGCACGGCCTCCATCAAGATCATTAGGGCGCTCGGCATCGAGGGCGGCTGCAACATCCAGTTTGCACTCGACCCACGCTCTTTCGCCTACTACGTCATCGAGGTAAACCCGCGTGTGAGTCGATCCTCCGCCCTGGCGTCCAAGGCCACAGGCTACCCGATCGCCAGGGTAGCGGCGAAGATAGCCGTCGGTCGCAGATTGGATGAGATCGCCAATGCGGTCACGGGCAAAACGACCGCGGCCTTCGAGCCGGCCCTGGACTACTGCGTCGTCAAGATCCCGCGCTGGCCCTTCGACAAGTTCCCTCACGGCGATCGCAGTATCGGCACTCAAATGAAGGCAACCGGAGAGGTCATGGCTATTGACCGCAGCTTCGAAGCAGCCCTGCAGAAGGCAGTGCGTGCCCTCGAAATGGGCGGACGCTCCCTGCTGTGGGAAGATCGGAACTGGTCGGCCCAGGACGGCTCCGACAGCCAGACATCCGCGTCGGCGGCGGACAAGCTTTGGGGATTTATCGAGGTGCCCAACGACCTTCGTCTTTGGGCTACCATGGCCGCGTTGCGCAGGGGTTCCCGCGTCGAGGAAATCGCCCGTCGCAGCGGCATCGACCCGTGGTTTCTGAGGAAGTTCGAAAACATCGTGCGTATGGAGCATCGCCTGCTGCACGAGGCACTCACCCGCGACTTATTGTGGAATGCCAAACGTCTGGGCTTCTCCGACGTGCAAATAGGCACCCTCGCCGATCGCCTCCCGGAGCAGGTTCGCCAGTTGCGACAGCAGTGGAACATCAAAGCGGTTTTCAAGATGGTGGACACCTGCGCAGCGGAGTTCGAGGCCGTGACGCCCTACTTCTACAGCTCCTATGAGCAAGAAAACGAGGCCCAGCCCATTGGCGGACGGAAGGCCTGCGTCATCGGCTCGGGACCGATCCGCATCGGCCAGGGAATCGAGTTCGATTACTGCAGTGTGCATTCGGCCTGGGCGCTTCGCGAAGCCGGTATTCCCAGCATAATGGTCAACAGCAATCCCGAAACCGTGAGCACCGATTTCGATACCTCCAGCCGCTTGTATTTCGAGGCCCTCGACGAGGAAAGCGTTCGCGATATCATCGAAAACGAAGGGATCGACGACACCCCGGCTATCGTTCAGTTCGGAGGCCAGACCGCCATTAACCTGGCGCATCCTCTGGCGCGATCAGGCATTACCATCGTGGGCAGCGGCATCGAAGCCATCGATCTGGCCGAGGATCGGCGCCGTTTCGAGGATTTCCTGAACCATCTGGGCATCCCCCAGCCTCCCGGGGCAGCGGTGACCACCGTAGAAGACGCGCTCAACGTCGCCGAAGTCATCGGCTACCCGGTGCTGGTACGCCCCTCGTACGTTCTCGGTGGGCGTGCGATGGAGATTTGCGGCAGCCAGACCGAGGTTGTCCGCTACGTCAAGGAGGCGGCCGAGATATCTAGCAAGCATCCCATCCTTGTCGACAAATACCTGGAAGGCAAGGAGGTAGAAGTTGACGCCATCTGCGACGGACAACATGTCCTCATTCCGGGGGTGATGGAGCACATCGAGCGCGCAGGAGTGCACAGCGGCGATAGCATGGCTGTCTACCCGGGCCTTAACCTGTCAGCCAAGAGTGTGGACACCATAGTCGATTACACTAGTCGCATCGGCATTGGCTTGCAGGTGAAGGGGCTGATGAACGCTCAATACGTGATCTTTCAGGACGAGGTGTACGTCTTGGAAGTCAACCCCCGCGCCAGTCGCACTGTGCCGTTTCTTTCCAAAGTGACCGGCGTGCCAATGGTGCAGGTCGCCACGCTGGTCATGTTCGGCAAGAGCCTTGCCGATCAAGGGTACGAAGGTGGACTATGGAAGAAGAAGAGGCTAGTGGCCATCAAAGCACCTGTGTTCTCTATGGCCAAGCTGGTCGGCGTCGACACCTACCTTGGCCCGGAGATGAAATCCACGGGCGAGGTAATGGGTATTGACAGCACCTTCGAATCGGCCCTGACCAAGGCGCTCTTGGCCGTGGGACTGAACCTGCCCGTGCAGGGGTCGGTGCTGCTCAGCATTGCCGACAAAGACAAACAGGAATCTTTGCCTATCGTGCGGCAGCTCGCGTCTCTGGGCTACGCGCTCTGCGCCACAGAGGGCACGGCAGCCATGATCGGTAGTGCAGGGCTGCCCGTGCGCATGATTACCAAGAAGCTGAACCAGGGGTACCCCAACGTGGTCGACGTCATCAAAGAGGACGTCGTGCAGGCAGTAGTCAATACGGTGGGCGACAACCGCCAGCCCATGCGCGACGGATTTGCCATCAGACGAGCAGCCGTAGAAAAGGGTGTACCTTGTTTCACCAGCCTTGACACCTTTCGCGCAGTCGTCAGTTCGCTCCTGACTTCGTCCAACGGCTACAGCGTACGTCCTCTGAGGGAATACCTGTAGTGAAGCAAGCCGTAGCACAGGTAATAAGCAACCAGGAAGTCATGCCACAGGTCCATCAACTCAGATTGCTGGTGCCCGAAGTTGCGGCCGCTGCACAGCCGGGCCAATTCGTTCACGTCCGATGCGGTGCTGGCCTGGACCCACTGCTCAGGAGGCCCCTGAGCGTGCACCGCTACGACAGGGAAAACGGGCGGGTAGAGCTGCTTTTTGCCAGGATTGGCAGGGGTACGGCGCTGTTAGCGCAGGCTCGCCCGGGAGAGATCCTCGACGTTCTCGGCCCGTTGGGCCGCGGCTTTCGAGTCGAAGCCAGGACGCGCAACATTCTGCTCGTTGCCGGGGGATTGGGAATTGCACCACTCGTGGCGCTTGCCGATGAGGCTATCAGGCGCGAGATGATGGTTACGATGATCGCGGGCTCGAAAAGCGCCGCTGCTGTTCCTCCCGCCAGTCTGATGTCTCCCGAGGTAGAATACGTCATCTGCACCGAGGACGGGAGCCTTGGGGAGAAGGGACTTGTGACCGAGTGCGTGCCGCATTTCGCGGAATGGGCGGATCAAACGTTCGCCTGCGGCCCCCGGGAGATGCTTCGGGCACTGGCTCGATTGCCCTCGCTACCCCGCAAGTCTGTCCAGGTGTCCCTTGAGGAGCATATGGGCTGTGGTCTCGGCGCCTGCTTTGGGTGCGTGGTGCGCACCAAAAACGGCTTCCAGCGTGTCTGTCGGGACGGCCCCGTCTTTGACATCGAGGACGTGGTATGGGAATAAGCCTCTCCGTCGACCTCGCGCCCAGGCATCCAAACGGCTTGAGGCTGCGGAACCCGGTGATGACTGCGTCGGGCACCTTTGGCTACGGTACCGAGTACGCCAAAGTGATGGAGGTGGAGCGGCTCGGCGCTCTAGTGTCCAAGGGCACCACCCTTCAGCCCCGGCCTGGCAACCCGCAGCCCAGGCTCGCCGAGACACCCGCAGGAATGCTCAATACTATCGGCCTGCAAAATGTGGGCGTCCACGCCCTGGTGCGCGACAAAGCGCCCATCTGGGCAAGGTGGGAAGTGCCCGTCATCGTCAATATCGCGGGAGACACCATTGACGAGTATGCTAGAATAGCAGAGGTGCTGGAGGGCACTCCGGGTATAGCGGCCCTCGAGATAAACGTATCCTGCCCGAACGTCAAAGCAGGGGGCCTGGCTTTTGGCGTGAATGCCGAGGCCGCCGCCGAGGTCGTGTCGGCCGTTCGTTCGGTTTCGAGCTTTCCGCTGATTCCGAAGCTTTCGCCAAACGTGACCGACATAGTTGCGATTGCGACGGCAGTCGTGGATGCGGGCGCAGACGCGGTATCGCTCATAAACACGGTCGTCGGGATGGTCATCGACATCCGCTCGCGCCGCCCATACCTGAGCACGATCACCGGCGGACTATCAGGTCCTGCTATTCGGCCGATTGCTCTGCGCATGGTCTACCAGGTCGCCAAGCACGTCGGCGTGCCGGTGGTCGGCATCGGGGGCATCACCAGTACCGAGGACGCGCTCCAGTTCCTGATGGCGGGGGCGTCGGCCATACAGGTTGGCAGCGCCAGCTTTGCTAATCCCCAGGCTCCCATCGAGATCGTCGAGGGGCTTGCAAGATTCTTGAACGACGAGGGTGTGGACGACATACGCGAAATCGTCGGCGTCGCTTTGTAGGAGCAGCGGTTTGTTTGGGTGGTTGACAAGCGCCAGGTGGGGTGTGCACTCGACGGGGCGCCGGGCGGGGCCCGTGGCGGGACCCGTAGCCGCAGGCTTTAGCCTGCGCGGGCTGGTGCCTACCGCACCTACCCGATTGCTAACCAAATTCCACGCCTTGATCGTGCCCTTTATCCTCTGTCTGCTTTTCCTTCTGAGCCCGTTGCTAGCTTGCGCGAAGTCGGAGCAATCCCCGTCACGCCCGGAAAGCACCAGCCCGTCTCGTGACCTCCAACCCCGGCAGGACTTCGGCATCCCCGGCAGAATCCTTTTCGTTAAGGACGGCACTCTTGTCGTCTGGTCCAACGGCTCGACCAAACGGCTGACCGACCAGCGTGTAGCCTTTGACACCCCTGCCTGGTCACCGGACGGCAAGAGAATCGCCGCCGCGTTGACGGGACAGAACCACTCTGACCTCGTCATCTTGACCTCCGCAGGGGTGCAGGAAAAGCAGCTAACCAAGAACCTATCGAACGTAAGGGTCCAGGACTCCACGTGGGCCCGCCATCCGACCTGGTCCCAGGATGGCAAGAAGATTGCCTACGTTTCCGACAAGGGCACGTTTCGCTTGAACCTGTGGATGATCAATGCCGATGGCTCGGCGGCGCAACGCGTGTACGTGCCGGCCGTGGGCGACGGGGACTTGGACTCGCCCACCTGGTCGCCGGACGGCAAACGCATAGCGTTCACCGCCTTCTGGGACAACGTGCCCCAAGTCTACGTGTACACGTTGGCCGGTAACACCGCCAAGAAGATTTCTTCTTTCAAAGAAGGCGCTTACGATCCGGCCTGGTCTCCCGATGGACGGTGGATCGCTTTTTCGGCGCGATCAGAAGGAAAGAACGACCTGTGGGTAGCCGATCCGGATGGCAAGTCCTCGGGTCGCGCAACAAACCTGGGCACGGCACGCGCCGCAATGTGGTCTCAGGATAGCCAACTGCTCGCCTTCGTCGCCGCTCAGAACCAGATCTTCGACCTATTCGTCGCCAAAGTGATTCCCAGGAGCGACAACAGCCCGATAGTCGCGTCGGAACCCAAGCAACTTACCAGGGGAGAAAGCATCGACGCCACTTCGGGCCTTTCCTGGGTCAATTAGCTAGTTTCTAGTACGAAATGGAACAGCGTAGGGGCAAGGTTTCCTCGCCCTGGGCCGGGTAGGGCGAGGCACCGCCGCCATTTCGCACCAAGAACAAGTTAGTAGCGGGTGCCTGTTTGGAGACCGAGAAACACCCCAGCACCGTGGAAATCGATCCTCGGCGTCAGGAACGCGCCAGGCAATACGCGAGGCTAAGGCGGCGCTTGTTCGTCGCCGAGCTCGGCATCGGCGGGCTATACCTTCTCGCCATGCTTGTTGGAAGCGGCTCTGAGCGCTTGAAGATTGCGGCCACCGCGCTGTCGCCGGAAATAATCGTCGTGGTAGGCCTGTACTTCGTGGTCTTAGATCTTGGCTACGCTGCGCTGCTCTTTCCGTTGAGTCTATTCGGCGGCTTTGTCTTGCCCACGTATTTCGGACTTTCCACCCAGCGGTTTGTGAGTTGGCTTTTCGATTGGGCGAAGGGAATCTGCATCGCTCTGGTCTTCGGGCTCGTTCTGATCGAGATACTCTACTACTTCTTGACCACCATGCCGGCTTACTGGTGGCTCGCGATGAGCCTCATCATCCTCCTCTTCACTGTCGTGCTCTCGAATTTAGCGCCGATAGTCCTCGTCCCCCTGTTTTATCGACTTACGCCGCTGAAGGACCGTGCACTCGCACAAAGCCTAGTTCGCATGGCCGAGAGGTCTAGAACAAGTGTGCGAGGTGTATGGGTAATGAATCTGAGCTCCAAGACCACCGCCGCCAACGCCGCCTTGATGGGGCTGGGTAACACGCGGCGCATCGTGCTGGGCGACACGCTACTAGATCGTTACGATTCCGACGAGATAGAGACGATCTTCGCTCACGAGCTGGGCCACCACGTCCACGCCGATATCCCCAAGATGATTGCCGAGCAATCTATCGTGACATTGGTTGGACTGTACGTGGTAGACTTTGCCGCTAGTTGGACTGCTGGAAAGCTGGGCTACTCTTCGCTGGCCGATGTTGCGATGCTCCCCCTTCTGGCGTTGGTTTTCGCTATCTTCGCGTTGTTCGCCCTTCCCATCGCAAACACCTTTTCGCGATCGCTTGAGCGCCAGGCCGATGAGTACGCGCTCGAGTTCACCGGAAAGGCTCAGGCTTTCAAGCAAGCGATGATCAAGCTTGCCAATCAGAATCTTGCCGAATTGGACCCTGCCGGCTGGGTCGAGTTCGTTTTCTACGACCACCCATCTGTCGGTAAGAGAATTCGCCTGGCCGAGCACTTCGCCCTGGTCAGGCAATCCGGCAATGCCTTGCCGGGAAAGCACCCAGGCAAACTATCTGGTACCGACCAGAGCGACGTTGGGGGCAATGGATTGTGAGCACTAGGCTGGCGGGATCAGGGCGCGTTACGGGCCTGTGGCGGTTTATCATTGCCCTTGCGGTGCTTGGCTTTTTCGGGGCGTCTTTCAGCGGGCTGGTACTCAGCGGCTATCGACTCAATCAGCAGGCCGAGGCACTGCGTCGCGATATTGAGGATTTGAAAACGGAGAACGAACAACTCCAAAAGCAGGTGCGCATCCTCGAAAGCGACGAGGCGATTGAGAAGCTGGCCCGAGAAAAGCTGGGGCTCGCGAAACCTGGTGAAACGGCCATTATCCCCATGCCATCCAAGAAAGTCGTTTCCGTGCCAATCACGACGAGCCCGACCCGCGAGCCAACCGAAAAGCCGAGCTGGCGGCGCTGGCTTGAGTTCCTCTGGGGCAGCTAGCTCGGTTGACCCAGGCGACCGAATTATGTATAATTTGGGTTGTGTGTGGTGTTGTCACAAGATCGTCGCGGGGTGGAGCAGCGGAAGCTCGTCGGGCTCATAACCCGAAGGTCGTTGGTTCGAATCCAACCCCCGCTACCAAGAGGCTCGAGGATGCTCGATCCTCTTTTTTTGGCTCTGGCCTGCGCCGGGGCGGGGCATCGTAGCCGCAGGACTTCAGCCTGCGAACGGGCGGGGTATCGCGGCAGGCGCCGTTGGCACCACCTCGCGCCACGCATGCTATAATGTTGGTAAGAAGCTATGTTTGCGGAAAAGGCGAGCCACGCGGCCGCGAGACACGAGATGTTCGTACCGGGCGACCTTGTCGTGGTAGGCGTGTCCGGCGGGCCCGACTCAACGGCCTTGCTGCTTTGGCTGACGGACTATGCGCGCGAACGCGATATCAGCCTGCACGTGGCACATCTTAACCACCTGCTTCGAGGGCGCGAGTCCGACGAGGATGCGCTCTGGGTGGCTGAGTTAGCCGGTCGCTTAGGTTGGCCGGCAAGCGTCGAGGCCGTGGATGTGCTCGCGGTAAAGCGCCTCCGCCGACTTAGCCTGGAGGATGCGGCTCGCCAGGCGCGTTACGCCTTTTTTGCAAGAGTGGTCGAACGGACAGGCGGGAAATGTCTTGCCGTGGGTCATACCGCCGACGACCAGGTGGAGACCGTGGTCCTCCACTGGCTTAGGGGAACAGGACTCTCTGGCCTGCGCGGTATGCGACCGGTGATGCGCTATCGAGTGGCCGATGACGTCCGGGACGCGGTCACGGAAATCATGGTCGTCAGACCCCTGCTTGAAATCTGGCGAGACGAAGTAGAGAGGTATTTGCAAACTCAGAATATCGCGCCGAGATTCGATCGCACCAACGCGGAGACGGTTTTCCTGCGAAATCGCGTTCGATCACAGATGATCCCCATCTTGAAGAGCTACAACCCACGTTTCGGAGAAGCTATGCTGCGCCTGGCAAGAATCGCCTCTGACGACTATGATTTCGTCCAGGGACACGTTGCGTCCGCTTGGGACCTGGTCGCTCGCGTGCGCAATAGGGAGATCGTCTTTGATCTGCAGCGCTTTCTCGCGCAGCCGACCAGCCTTCGGCGATACCTGCTGCGCGAGGCTGCTGGGCGCCTTGTTGGCGATGTGACAGGCATCGGCGCCGCACACATGGACAACGCCGCTTCGTTGGCCACTGCCGGTCGCACAGGTTCCCAGATGGCGTGGCCGCGGAATCTGTGGATCACCAAAAGCTACACGGAGCTGAGACTTGGCTTTCGCGAGCCGCGAAAACTTCCTGAGCTTTCGGCAATCGGCCAACGTCTAACCCTGCCGGGTACCACGAGACTGGCCGGGACCAGGTGGCGAGTCGAGACGGCGCTCCAAGCCACCAGATGTCCTCAAGCTGACCTCACCTTCCATGCCGATCTTGACTGTGCGGCAGTGGGGCCGGACTTGATTGTTCGTCGTCGGCGGCCGGGAGACCGCTTTCGTCCGCTTGGAATGAAACAGGAAAAAACCCTGCAGGATTTTCTCGTAGACGAGAAAGTGCCGAGGGATAGGCGAGATGACGTTCCCATCGTCGCCTCCCCCGAGCGAATTATATGGGTGGTCGGGCTCCGCATCGACGAAACGGCCAAGGTAACCCCCGAGACCCGAACCGTGCTACACTTGCAGTTCGAGCAGAATCACTAGGAGAGTGTCAAAGCAAATGGTCCACCAGAATGCTATGCTAGAGGACATCGCCGAGGTGCTCCTTTCAGAGGAGGACATAAGCGCAAAGGTCGCTGAGCTGGGGAGAAGCATTTCGACCGACTACCAGGGATTGGACCTGATGCTTGTAGGAGTGTTGAAAGGTGCCCTGATGTTCATCGTGGACCTGGCACGTGCCATCGATCTTCCGATCGAGATCGACTTCATGGCCATCTCAAGTTATGGCAAGAGCACTGATGCGAGCGGGGTCGTCCGCATCCTAAAGGACCTGGACACCGACATCGAAAACAAACACGTGCTCATCGTCGAGGACATCGTGGATACCGGGCTCACGCTCAAGTACATCAGCGAAGTACTGCTCACGCGCAATCCTTCGACCCTGCGCATTTGCGCCTTATTGAACAAGCAAAAGAAGCGCAAGGCCGGCGTTCGCCTGGATTACTTGGGTTTCGACATACCCGATCGCTTTGTGGTGGGCTACGGCCTGGATTTCGCCGAGCTGTACCGCAATCTGCCGTTTATTGGCACCTTGAAGCCAGATCGCTACGTACAGCCGTCACTGTGAGGACAGCAGACGGCCTAGCATCTGATTAGTTTGATTTTTGAGACTTTTTTGGTATAATGGCAACGCAGATGCGGTTACCAATGGCGACCGAATCGGAGGACCGTTTTGGATACTAGGTGGCTCAGGAACAGCTTCATATATTTGCTCATTCTGGTGGCGGCAATAGCCCTCTTCCTATCCTTCTTCCCTCCTGGAGGAACGAAGGAACCGGGCAGCATGACGATCAGCGACGTGATCCTCGAAGCGAAGAAGGGCAATGTCAAGAGAATCTCGGTCGAAGGCGATAACCTCGTCATCGAGCGATACGATTCCCCCAACAAGGCAACTTCTCGCAAGGAGCCCAACGCAAACATCTATCAGATTCTGAAGGATGCTGGCGTCGAGCGTGAGCAACTGGATCGCATAACGGTGGATGCGAAGAAGCCGGCCGAGTTTGGCAACTGGTTAGGCGTAATGGTGCAGTTTCTGCCCTTCATTTTCCTTGCCGGGTTCCTCCTCTTTATGATGAGGCAGGCGCAGGGAACCAACAATCAGGCGCTTTCCTTTGGCAAGAGCAGGGCCAGGATGTTTATGAGCAACAAGCCTACCATAACTTTCCTGGATGTGGCCGGCGTCGAGGAGGCCAAGCAAGAGCTCCAGGAAGTGGTCGAGTTCCTGAAGTATCCTGAGAAGTTCGCGGCGCTCGGCGCGCGCATCCCCAGGGGCGTTCTGCTCGTCGGACCGCCAGGAACAGGCAAGACGCTGCTTGCCAGGGCCGTGGCCGGCGAGGCGGGCGTGCCTTTCTTCAGCATCTCCGGATCAGAGTTTGTCGAGATGTTCGTGGGCGTGGGCGCCTCGAGGGTGCGGGACCTCTTCGAGCAGGCCAAGCGCAATGCCCCTTGCATCGTCTTCGTCGACGAGATCGACGCCGTGGGTAGACAGCGTGGCGCCGGATTGGGCGGCAGCCACGACGAACGAGAACAAACCCTCAACCAGATTCTGGTGGAGATGGATGGCTTCGATACCAACACCAACGTCATCGTCATTGCCGCTACTAACCGGCCTGACGTGCTTGATCCTGCGCTGCTGCGCCCGGGCCGGTTCGATCGCCAGGTCGTCCTAGACAGGCCAGACATAAACGGCCGCAGATCCATCCTTGAGGTTCACGCCAGGGGCAAGCCCTTGGACAAGACGGTCACGTTGGACACTTTGGCCAAGCAAACGCCGGGCTTTTCGGGCGCCGACCTGGCCAACCTGGTGAACGAAGCGGCGATTCTCGCTGCACGCCGCAACAAGAAGGCCATCGCGATGGAGGAGTTCGAGGAGGCCATCGACAGGGTAATTGCCGGTCCCGAGAGAAAGAGCAGAATCCTGAGCGAGAAAGAGAAGGCGATCACCGCCTACCACGAAGCGGGGCACGCTCTTGTTGCGCGGATGCTGAAGAACGTCGATCCCGTCCACAAGATCTCCATCGTGGCTCGCGGCCTAATGGGGGGCTACACGAGACTTCTCCCTGCGCAAGATAGGTTCCTCTGGACGAAGTCTCAGTTTCAGGACACCCTGGCCTGGGCGCTGGGAGGACATGTAGCCGAAGAGCTCGTCTTTGGCGAGATGACCACGGGATCGGAGAACGATATCGAGCGTGCTACCCAAATCGCGCGCAAGATGGTCACAGAATATGGTATGAGCAAGAGACTTGGTCCGCTGGCTCTCGGGCACAAGGAGGAATTGATCTTCCTCGGGCGAGAAATCGGCGAGCAGAAGAACTACAGCGAGAAGATCGCCGAAGCCATCGACGAAGAGATCAGGGCGCTGATCGACCACGCCTATAGCGTGGCCAAAGATATCCTCACCAAGCACCGCGAGAAGCTGACGCAGTTGGCCGAAAGGCTGATTAAGGACGAGACGCTAGAGGGCGAGGCGCTGGAAACGATTTTCAACAGTCCCACCCCTCAGCAAATAGCCCAGCCAGAATTCGCTGCTGCCTCGTGAGCTACCTCCTCCGCTCTCCCCGTTCCCGCGGGCCGCGCGCTCGTCTTTCTGCCTCGGGTGTCCAGGTCCAGATGTTCTTCCAATGTGGCCGCGAGAACTCCTGCCCTTCTAGATAGAACCCCGGAAGGTCTTGGAAGATGGAATTCCAGGCTATCAAGTCGGCGCGCAGCTTCACGCGTGCCTCTGGGGGTGAAGACTCGTGCAGCAACTCACGGACAATCCGCTTGATCATTCCCGTGTGAGGCTCGTCTCCCGCTGTGCCAAGGTCCTTGATCGTGACCGTTCCGTCGACGCGGGCGTGCCATTCAATGAAAGCGCTGATCCTGGCTGCGCGCTCCTTCGACTCGTAGCGCTCCAAGACGAGCAACTCGCGGCGCACGGCAGCATCGCGCAAGCCCTTGCGTGGCGCTTTGCCTTCGGGACTAACCATCGTACGCTTGATGTTCTTGTTGATCTGTTCCACGTCTTCCGGCATCGCCACCCTGATGTCGTAGATCGCCTCTTCCATCGCGGGGACCTCCTTCCTAGCGGACAAAACACGACCAACCTGGAGCCCCTCCTCTAAGTCATCCTGACTACTTTCAAAAACCAAAAATGAGTGCCAGTACAACGATAACCGCCACCCACGTTGTGTCCAAGGACCCGTCTCCAATATGTGCTGCCAATCAAACAGCGTACCGGTATTCTAACACAAGGAGAGGAAATCCTGCCACCCGCCTGAGGCATCCTGCCATTGTGATACTAGGTCTATCGTGCCTTTGTACGCTCGCGCGCTTCCAAACCAGAGCTTCGCGCGCGCCCGCCGGAAAGCCAATCCGCAACTTCTCGTGGAAGGCTGTCAAGCGTGCCGCGCGTTACCGTGCACGGGGGCACAGACCGGAGAAACGTGGTACCGTAAGTTTTGCTGTGGATGCGCTTGTCGAGCACGACGACCGCGCCGCGATCGTTCCTGCTGCGAATGAGCCTGCCGAAGCCTTGTTTGAAGCGCAGGATCGTTTGCGGCAGGGCGTACTGGTTAAACGGATCCTCAAAACCCTCGCTGCGCGCCGCGAAGATAGGGTCCGACGGCACGGCGAAGGGTAGCCTGGCTATGACGAGCACGCTCAACGCCTCGCCGACCACGTCCACGCCTTCCCAGAAGCTGGCGGCACCAAGAAGCACCGTTTTCGGGTTAGTTTTGAACGTTTGCAGAAGTTGGCGTCGCGGCATCTGATCCACCTTGTGGCCAAGGACGAGAATGCCTGCCTCCTGAAGCGGCTGCCGAATCGACTGATACGTCTGGCGTAACTGGCTGTGTGACGTGAAGAGTATCAGCGCGCGCCCCCCAGTGGCCCTGCACAGGTCTATGATCGCCTGCTGCACGCTTCGTTGATAATATGGCTTCTCAGGCTCGGGCATGTCCATCGGAATGTAAACCAACGTCGACTCCACGTGGTCAAAAGGGGATTCGACCAGAAGTCCCTTCGCATCGCGGAAGCTGAGCCGCTCCTGAATGTAGTCGAACCTGTTTGCTGTGCTCAGTGTCGCAGACGTAAGTATCACGCTGTCCTTCTTGGAAAAGAGCTGCTCCTCGAGAATGTCCCCCACGTGGAGCGGCGCCGAACAGAGTGTGATGTCGTCATGACGTGCATCGGCGGATACCCAGCAGATGCGCTCCGCGCGAGGAATCGCCACGATGGCCTGGATCTCCCCCAGCGCTTGCGCAAAGAATTGGTGATGCCGGCGCAGGTCATTCATCAGATTGTCGTAGTCGAGAATCTTGTGCGTCTCCAATTCCGAGAAGATCGTGAAGAGCCTGCCCAGGCCGTCCGCTACGTCGCCGAGTTGCACGGCAAGGTTTTCCCAGGTCAGCTCGATGGCTTCCCAGGCCGGCTGACGTCGCAAGCCGGGAGTGAGTCTCAAGCGAATATCGTAGCCACGGTTGTCCTGGGCGTGCGCCTCGAGAAATGCCGCGAGTTGGGCAAAGAGCTGCTCGACCGTGCTGACGGCCTCCTGAGATCGCTCCACCAGTCTATCCGCCAGCGCCTCGACGTCTTTCTGCACGCCCACCGGAGCCGTGCTGCCCCGAAAATGGCTGCCGAGGTGCAGCAGCATGCCGGACTGCCTGTCCTGGGCTGAGCCGTGGCTCAACTCACGCAGGTGCGAGGTCAGGTTCGCCTGATTCACCGCATATGACAACTGGTGGGTGGCCTCGTCTTCGAGATGGTGGGCTTCGTCGACGACAAGACACCTGTACTCCGGCAACACGCCCTCGACACTCAAATCGCTGAGAAGCAGCGCGTGGTTCACTATGACCACGTGAGAGCTCTCCGCCTGCCTTCTGGCGCTGTAAAGAAAGCAGCTCCCCTTGCCGTAGTAGTTGCACTGATTGCCGGCGCAATTCTCGTTGGCCGCGGATATCTTGCTCCACACGGCCCCATCCTGGTCACCCAGACGGCTCAATTCGCTCACGTCGCCCGTTTGTGTGGAAGGGAGCCAGGCCAGTATCTTCACCAGGGTCAGCACCTCGTCCTTGGATAGGTCACCCTGACGCCTCATGTGAGCCCAACGATCCAGGCAGAGGTAGTTAGATCGGCCCTTGAGAAGAGCAGCCCTGAACCTAACGGGCAATATTGCCTGCAGGTCAGGGACATCCTTGGTATAGAGCTGATCTTGCAAGTTGATCGTGTTGGTCGAGACGACCACTCGCTCGCCGTTCTGTACGGCAAAGAAAACCGCCGGCAGCAGGTATGCCAGGGATTTGCCCGTTCCCGTGCCGGCCTCGACGATGAGGTTCTGTCGGTTGTTGAGCGCGTCCGCCACGGCCTGCATCATCTTGGTTTGCTGGGGCCGATGTTCATAGCCACTGAACTGCCGGTCAAGCAGCCCGCCCGGATCTAGGATGGAGGTAAGAGTGGCGACGTCGACGGGCTTCCGGCTCGAAGTCGGCGCGAGTGGCTTCCTATCCTCGCTACTGAACGACACGCTGAGCAGCGTGTTCTCGAGCCCACTCTTCGCCGCTAACTGCTCGCGGATAGATGACCCAAAAGCCGCTCTGCTCTGGCGCCGCTCGACGTCTTGAAAGAGCTGCTTCAGCGGCCAATCCACGTTTCCTACGAGCCTGTTGATCTCCTGCACGACGAACAGGTCGAGCTCCATAGCTTTCTCCAGAAGGGCAAGAAACACTTCCTTGGTTGTCAGCGCATCGTCCGCCGCGCGATGCATCGCGCGAAAGCTCACGTCGAGATGCTTCGCAACCGTCTCCAGACTGTAGCTGCTCAACTGGGGTAGCAGGATACTGGCCAGCTCAAAGGTGTCCACCTGCTGGTTCTCGAGTTTCACTCCCTTGCGCTCCAGACAGGCAACGTCCAGCGAGACAGAATGGGCAACCAGCGGGTAGCCCTTGACGAATTTGAGCAGTTGGCCCGCCACCTCCGGCAGCGCTGGTGCGCGATCCACATCCTCCTGCTTGATGCCGGTCAATACCTGAATGTTGTATGGGATCGCGCAGCGCGGGTTAACGAGCGTCGACCAGCTAGCGAGAACCTCGGAGCCCTTAAACTTCACCACCGCGATTTCGATGATCTCTTGGTTCTCCGGTCGCGGCCCCGTCATTTCCAGGTCGATAGAGACGAAAATCTGATCCATAGCCCCTTCTTAGCCGCCAACGCGCTGACTCGCCTCGCCGCGGGCCGCCCGATTCTTCCAGAGGACGTAAGCGGTGAAAGCCACAGGCAGCACATACGTCACGGCCACCGCGCGTGCTTGGACGGCCATAATATCGTAGCTTGTGGCGTTCCAGATCCACAGGAAGACAAACACGAAGTAGCTCAGCATCGCCGAATAACAGAATATCACAGTTCTGTGCGCAATGTCCACCCTGGGAAGCAGCGCCGCGAGCGAGACCAGCCAGACCAGATACCAGGGCTGAAACCACAAAGAGGCCACGGTGAGATAGAAAAACAGCACTTCATAGCTGGCGTTGAGCATTCCGGCAAAGGTGCCTCCGGCACGGAGAGACCAAAACACGCAGTAAGCGACAAGCAGTAGGGTCACAGCTCGCGTGATTAGGGATCGCGCCACTTCCGTCCCTACGCTTCCCTCAAGCATTAGCAGAAGGATCGTCGGAAAAGAGTTAGTAAACATCTCCTGCCTCCGCGTAAGGCCCAACGTTTCGGATCCTACCCATACCGGAGCGTACAGCACCCCGGCCATAAGCCCGGCAATCACCAAGGTGCCCCCCAGGAATCTCGCCCGCCCGCCAAGCTTTTTCTCCTGGCTGAAAGCGGATAGCACGAAGACCGGGAGAAGCACGGCCGTCACGAATTTCAGCAACGCGGACAAGACCAGGGCAGCTATGGCGAGCGTTGACCGCCTCCGCGCCAGCAAGTAGACCGCAATGAGCACGAAAAGCATCATCACCGAATCGTTGTGCCCGTTGCCAGCCGTCTCATAGATTACCAGAGGATTCCAGGCGAACAGGAGCGTGCCGGGCACCGCGTATCCTGGTGCGGTGTCCTTCAGGATGCGCCAGGTCAACCATATCGATCCCATATACGCGGCGACGACGAGCGTCTTATAGGCCATCAAGTTCGCGTACAGGTCATTGCCAGCCAGTAAGGTAGCCAGCCCGCAGATGTAGGCCCAGACGGGGCCGTAGGACGCCGGCACGTATTTCCACGCGGGATACGAGTACAGAGGATCGTTGGGGAAATCGACCGGCGCATAGGCAAAAGGGTTGAGCCGGTAGTGAGCCAGCACGTGTCCACTGAACACGTAGTCAAAAATGTCTGCTGCGCCCACAGGGTATACGAAAACCATCGTCGCGCTAAACACCGCCGCGAAGCCGACGATCGCGACCAGCCACCAATCCGCAGACTGTGCCCGGGCCGACCCATCGCCACTTCTCAGGTGTAGGGGCGGACGTCTCTGTCCGCCCGGAGTGGAGTGGAGTGCCCCACTGCTCACACGCGGGCAACCACCCGCCGAATCCTCGATCCCTCGTAGGGGCGGACGTCCCTGTCCGCCCGGGGCGGGGCGGGGCACCCCGTCGATTTCACGCGAGAAGCCAACCGCGCGCGCCAACCTGTACGCCAGATAGTAGAGCACAAAAAGGGCCGTGAAGTACCCCAGGAATTCTACGGCGGCACCTGGGGCGTACCGCGTGATCTTGCCCAAATCCAGCAACGGCATAGCATAGTACGCCGGCAAGTAGAAGCCGCGCACGAAGTACACCAAATAGATCGCCTCAGACGCGACGCCGACAAGCAGCAAAAGAGGCAGAGCGCCCCTGCCGCTAATCCAACGCCTGGCGAAGCCCACCATCACTCCCTCACGCCCTCACGTATCGCGGCTCGTTCAGCCCGCTTTGCCGTAGAGGCGCGAGTATTCTAGCATTTCAAGTGGCGCCGTGCAAAAGGCGAAGAGTTGCAGCCTACCCAGCCATTGACACGGCACCTCAGGTTGCGATACCATCAGCAATGACGTAGGGGCGCGGTCTCCGCGCCCATCCCGCCAGTCCCACCACGAAAAGGCCAAGTAAGGGAGAGTGCAATGCCAGAAGACGCTAGAACCCTAAGTGACGCCGTTTTAGATGTGTTCCGTGCCTATGGCGTCGAGTACATCTTCTCGTCCCCGGGAACCGAATGGTCCCCCGTTTGGGACGCGCTAGCTCGCGCAAGCGCCGAGGGTAAAGGCCCCTGCTACTTCGACACGCGCCACGAAGACCTGGCTGTTGCTATAGCCAAGGGATACTATAAGCAGTCGGAGAAGCTATCGGTGGTGCTGTTGCACACGGCGGTGGGAACGCTTCACGCGGCGATGGCCCTCCGCTCCGCGCGGCGCGAGCGCGCGCCGATGGTGGTGCTTGCCGGCGATTCGGCGACGTTTGGGGAGATGGCGGCTTGCGAGCCGGGACCTCAGTGGGCACGCCAGCTCTGCGATGCCGGTGGCTCTGCTGCCGTCGCCCAGCCTTGCGTGAAGCGGAGCACCACGGTGCTCAGCCGGGAAGTCCTGCTGGGCACCTTGCAGGACGCCTGTCGTCTCGCGCTCACGCCGCCCTGTGGACCTGTTTTCCTTTCGGTGCCGCTAGAGTTTCTATTCGGTGACGCAATCCCGTTTGGCGGCCGTTGCGCACCGCCACCGCCGCCAACCTACGCCGATAGCGCCACGCTCGAGCAAGTCGCCGGAGCACTGATTAGCGCGCGCCGACCTGTGCTGCTGACCGAATACGCTGGCGACAAACCCGGCGCCGTCGAGCAGCTGGTGGAACTGGCTGAAAGCCTGGGCATGCCGGTCGTCGAAGCCTCGGACCCGGTCGCCCTCAATTTCCCCCGCGATCACGCGCTCCACTTAGGCTTCGAGGCCAAGCGGATGGTCGATGAGGCGGACCTTGTGCTGCTCGTCGGATGCCAGCAGCCGTGGTATCCAGCGTCGAAGCGAACCACCGACGCCAGGGTCGTTCTGATCGACGAAGATCCTGGCCGAGAATTGCTCAATTATTGGGGCTTTGGCGTCGACCAGGTCGTCGCCGGCAATCTGGTTGGCTCGTTGCAGCAGATCAACCGCCGCGTGAAGGAGCGCTTGGCCGCCTCGAGCGGAGTAGATCAGGCGCGCGAGGCCCGAAAAGTATCTTTGCGAGCCCGGCACGAACAGCAGCACGAGGAGCTGCGCGCCCAGGCGCTCGCAGCCGCGCAACGGCGGCCCATGGAAGGGCGTTGGGCCGCGTTTAACATCGGAGAGGTCCTACCGCCGGATGCTATCGTCGTCAACGAAACCATCACACATAAGGGCATCTTGCTGCGCCACCTGCGGCGGAATCTGCCAGGAACCTTCCACAGCCCGAGCAGTGGAGGTCTGGGCGTCGGGCTGGGCACAGCCCTGGGTGTGAAAGTCGCCGCACCTGACCGCCTGGTCGTCGCCATCGAGGGAGATGGATCCTTCAATTACAACCCTGGCCTCGCAGCCTTCGGCTTCGCCCAGCAGTACCGGGTGCCTATCCTGGTAGTCATCATGAACAACCAGGGCTACGCTGCTATGAAGCGCTCCCATCTCGGGAACTTCCCGGACGGCTGGTGCGCTCGCACCAAGACATTCTATGGCGTCGATATAGCCCCGGCGCCCGACTACGCTGCCATCGCCATGGCGTTTGGTAGCTTCGGCGACCGAGTCGAGGACCCAGAGGAGCTCCCGCGTGTACTGGGGCGGGCAATCGAGCGCGTCCAAAGCGGCCAACTGGCCCTGCTAGACCTCATCGTCGATCCCGTCCGCTGAAGCAGGACTACTGCCCCTCCCAAACGGAGGCGGCTCACGGCAGATGTTGCCAAGTGCCTCAAAGAAGCCCGGGAACGAGACGTCGGCGCAGGAGGGATCGTCGATGGTCACGTCGCCCGATGCCACCAGGCCGGCGACGGCCAGCGACATAGCGATACGGTGGTCGCCGTAGCTGTGGCAGTAAGCCCCCCTCAGTGGCGTCGGCCCCTCGACGACGAACCCGTCGTCGGTTTCGGAGATTCTCGCGCCCAATCGGCTCAGTTCGACCACGATTGTCCTGATGCGATCGCTCTCTTTCACCCGCAGCTCCTGGGCATCGCGCACCACCGTCTGTCCCTCGGCCTGCGTGGCCACGACGGCGGCCACCGGCAGCTCGTCGATCAAGCTGGGCACCATCTCTCCCTGTACCATCCCGCCCCGAAGCTGGCTGCCGCGACAGCGCAAGTCCGCCACCGGCTCGCCGCCCACGATGCGCTCGTTCTCCATAGTAATGTCCGCCCCCATTGAGCGCAGCAGGCCCAGGAACCCGGTGCGCGTGGGGTTCACACCGACGTCGTGCACGACCAGCTCGGAGTCGGGCAGGATCGCCGCAGCCGCCAGAAAGAAGGCGGCCGACGAGAAGTCGCCCGGAACGCTTATCTCGAAGCTCGAGGGCACGCTCCTGCCGCGTACCCGCACGATGCCGCCGCCCCACGTAATCGGCACCCCGAGAGCGCTCAACATCCGCTCGGTGTGGTCCCGCGTGGCCGAAGGCTCTTCGACGGTGGTCTCTCCCTCGGCAAACAGCCCGGCAAGCAGGATGCAAGACTTGACCTGCGCGCTGGCCACCGGCAGGCGGTAGCCGATGGAACGCAGGTTCCCGCCCACGATGCTAAGCGGCAAAAGACGGTTGGCATCTCTACCTAAGATCGTGGCCCCCATCTGCGCCAGCGGCTGAGCGATGCGGGCCATCGGACGGCGGCGCAGCGAGGCATCGCCCGTGAGGACAGAATAGAAGTCCTGCCCCGCCAGAACACCCGAGAGAAGTCGTACCGTTGTGCCCGAGTTGCCGGCATCGAGGACATCTCCCGGCTCCGCCAAGCCCTGCTCTCCCCTGCCATCGATGATCGCCGTTCCCTCATCGACCATCTCGATGCCGACCCCCAGCGCTCTCAGGCACCTGGCAGTAGAAAGCACGTCTGCCGAGTTCAAGAGCCCATGGACGATCGAGCGGCCCGAGGCGAGTCCCCCGAGCATCAGCGCCCGATGGCAAATGGATTTGTCGTTTGGCACGCGGATCTCACCTTGGAGTGTTCTGGCAGGCAAAGGCACAATCCTCACTGGTGCGTCATCAGCCGACGTATTTGACGGGGTAGCGTGGGGGTCCGCCTTACGCGGATTGCCCTCGCGCTGCCAGGCCAACGACGTCATTATCCGCAGGTGCTCTCTACCAGCGCGCAGCAACGCGTATGTCGCGGCGAAGGCCGACAAACGGCCGCGGTCGGAAGCGCACCCATCTTCTGTTTCGCAGATTATAGCATCTGCGAAGCTGGGCAATCAAGCCTGCGTCTCCGCCAACATCTCATCAGCCTTGACTTCCAACAAGCAGGAGAGTATTCTACTAGGTAGAAACCCTTTGTTCTTTTGTTGATGGCTGTCCCGAAAGGAGGTGGTCGGCGGAGTTCTCGCTCGGGGCTGGGACACTTGTCATCGGGCTACGCGAGAGGCATTGTGATCCACAAAACGAAGAAGGGAGTAACTACACGTGCAAAGCGGTTTGACGGCATCGATTGTCGACAGGATGATCAGGGCGGCAAAGCTCGAGAACCAGCTCTATGAGGAGGTGGAGCGGGACGTCAATGCGACCACCCAGGCGCTCACGGTGGTGCTCATCGTCGCCGTGGCCACCGGCATCGGCAGCGCGCTGGGGGGAATCCTCAGGGGACAGCTAGGGGCCGCCATCATTGGCTTGATCGTGGGAATCATTGGCGCGGTGGTCTTCTGGGCGATCTGGTCGTTCCTCAATTACTTCATCGGCACCAAGGTCTTCGGCGGCACGGCAACCTACGGCGAGCTCCTGCGCACCGTCGGCTTCGCCGATTCGCCCAACGTGCTCCAAATCCTCAGCTTCATCCCGGTTCTCGGCGGCATAATCGCCTTTGTGGCGGGCATCTGGACGGTAGTGGCCACCGTGATCGCCGTGCGCCAGGCGCTGGACTTCGACACGACGAAGGCCATTATCACCGTCGTGATCAGCTTTGTCATCATCTTCATAATCATTGCGATTCTGGGTATCTTCGGTCTCGGCGCGGCGATGATGGGCGGAGCGGTACTGGGGAGGTAGCAAGCCGGTGTTTCCTCCAGCACGGGCATAGGGGACCGCAGAGGACACAAGACGTCTGAACCGCAGATTGACGCAGATTGGGGATTGCGCAGATTGCCGAGATCCATCATCTGCGAAATCCATTAATCAGCGTAATCTGCGGTTCAGACACTTACTTCGGACTGCGCCGGCTTGCCACCACCGTCCGCCACACGCGTCGGTCCGCTCTTGTGTACCGAATGACCCGTGCCAGGGCCGGCACGCGCTGGGCAAAAACCACCAGCCAGGGGCCGAACAGAATCATTATCGGTCCCAGAAAAAGCAGCACCTTGCGCTCGGCCGGCATGGGGTGCCACCTCGCGTCGGTCTGGACCCTGATGTATCTCTCCAGGTCGAAGTGCTCGGGCAGCTTCACCTCGAAGCCCTTGTCGGTCCTCTCGATGAAAGCCGACGAATCGTGCTCGATCTCGTTGGCTACCTTGCCTTCGTACTTGACCCAGATGTGGTCGAAGGATATCTTCAGCTGGTGCGGAATGTTCTTGGCGTAGAGAATGCTGGACAAAAGCACGGCCTGGCTCTCGCAATCACCGCGACCGTCGCGGATCACCTCCTTGGTGCTGGGGAAGTACCAGGGCACACCGTACACGTTCCAGTCGTACTCGTAAATGACCAACTCCGACAGCACCAGGTCCCTGACCTTCTCCGGGTCGTTTGGCAACCGCTCCGCCAGCGGGCGTGCGGCTTCCACGTCGACAGGGGGCGATAGCGAGTGCCACAGGGTGACGGCCAGGAGCATTGGGTTGGGATAGAGAACGAACAGGACCCATGCGAGGACCAGGAGGAGCTTGGCTCTCCCCATCTTTGCCGCCTCTTTCTAGAGCCTGCGGAGTTAGCTGACGGATTCGGGTAGAAAGAGTTACCCTATCCTTCCAAAGAAGGAATTCACCCCGTATCGGTTGGGTCCCCCGCTTCCCCCAAGGGGAACTCGGCTCGTTTGCTAAGGTGGCCCGATTATATTTTGTCCAGGACCTGTTGTCAAGGGCTTGAGCGGTCGAATTTCTGTTTTTCATAAATAAGAAAGAAAATAACTCTTAAGACTATTGACATTCCTTGCCTGCGTGGTAATATGGCATGCAGGGAACTTACAAAGGAGGAAGACCTTATGGTTGATGTTAGGAGCAGGCCGGCTCAGGCGCCGGCGACGGTGAAGAAGACCGTTTGCAACATGTGCTCGACAGGCGTCTGCTCGACCGACGTGCTGTTCAGCGACGGCAAGCCAGTCGACCTCGACATCAAGGGAGTACCGTGCACCCGCGGGCAGTCGCAGCTAGACCACGTGCTCAACAAGGCGCGACTCCAGTATCCCATGCGGCGCGTTGGCGAGCGAGGCCAGGGGAAGTTCGAGCGCATATCTTGGGACCAGGCTCTTGACTCGATCACCGAGAAGCTGCTGAAAGTGCGAGACGAATACGGTCCGGAAGCGGTCGTCTTCTACAACGGCTATCCAAAGGAGCCGCATCCGTACACACAGCGCCTTGCCCACGCCTTCGGAACGCCTAACTACTGCAGCGACAGCAGCGTCTGCTTCTTCGCTACCTGCGTCGCCGGCGAATCAACGTTCGGCAAGCCATTTGGGCCGTTCGTCCGCAGCGCCAGCGGTATTCATCCAGACACCAAGGTGCAACTGATCTGGTCGTGTAATCCTCCGATCTCGGCCCCGGAGTCGGCGAAGAAGCTCTGGGAAGCCAAAGAGAAGGGGCTCAAGTTCATCGTCGTGGACCCGAGGAATACTGAGACCGCCGCCAGAGCCGACATCTTCTTGCAGCCACGCCCCGGTACAGACGGCGCGCTTGCCCTCGGCTTTATGCACGTGATCATCAAAGAGAACCTGCACGACCAGGCGTTCGTGCGAGACTGGACCGTAGGTTTCGACGATCTTGCCAGAATGGTGCAGGAGTATTCTCCGGAAAGGGTTGCCGAGATCACCGGAGTTCCGGCGGAAAAGACCGTGGCGGCCGCGCGCCTTTTCGCGTCCAACAGGCCCGCCAAGGTCCAGATGAGCTCGAGTTCCGTCGTCCATCACAGCAACGGCGTGCAAAACCAGCGTGCAGTGATGCTGCTGTCGGTCATCACCGGCAATCTCGAGGTCCCCGGCGGCAATATGCTGCGCTCCCCGGGCCTGTCGCTCAATAACATCCTCCTCTTCGACCAGCGCATCGGCCAGCTAAAGCCCAGAGTTGGCAGCGACAGGTTCCCGGCGTGGATGAGGTTTATTAAGGAGGGCCACTCGCTGGCCCTGGCCGATCAGATCGAGACCGCCCAGCCCTACCCGATCAAAGCCTTCGTCGGCATCGGCACCAACGTGATGATGTTCCCTAACAGCAATCGGTTCGTCGAGGCCCTGAAGAAGCTCGACATGCTTGTGTTCACCGACTTCTTCCCCACGCCCTCGACGGACCTTGGCGACGTCGTCTTGCCCGCCGCCACGTACTTCGAGAGCAACGCGCTGATAGTCGGGCGTCCGTTCACACCATTGGCTAATTACGTCCGCTGGCGCGAGCCGGTCATTGAGCCCGTCGGCGAGAGCTGGCCCGATTGGAAGTTCGTCTTCGAGCTGGCCAAGCGTCTTGGACTTGGCGATCAGTTCTGGAATGGTGACTTCGAGAAGTGCGCCGATTACATCCTGCAGCCCTCGGGAATCACCGTCGCCGAGCTCAAGACCCACCCCGAGGGCATGCGCGTGTCCTTGCCTGACCCTGAGCCGAGAGGCTACGAGAAGAAGAGATTCGCCACGCCTTCAGGCAAGGTCGAGATTCGTTCATCTGCCCTTGAGGAGTGTGGCTACGATGGCCTGCCGGTGTACAAGGAGCCTATGGAGAGCACGGTTAGCCAGCCCGTGGTGGCCCAGACCTTCCCGTTGGTCCTGACCACAGGTGCGCGCCTGCCGATGTTCACCCACTCGCAGAACCGCAACGTCGAACGGTTGCGCCGGCTGATGCCGGAGCCGCTGGTCGAGGTCAATCCGCACGACGCAGCCGCCCGGGGCATCGCCGACCTCGATGTGGTTACCCTGTCCACCAGACGTGGCAGCATCGCCGTCAAAGCCAGCCTCACCGAGAAGGTCCCCGCTGGCGTCGTCAGCATGTCTCACGGCTGGAAAGAGGCCAACGTGAACCTGCTGTCTGACGACCAGGCGCTGGACCCCATCTCCGGCTATCCCGCCTTCAAGTCGCAGCTCTGCCAGGTCGCCAAACTCTAGGCACTCCATCCTGCACGGTCCGCCCAAGACGGACCGTGCAGGATCTGTCTGATACGACGGGTCGGTCCGAGCAGCCACTTACGAGGCCTCAACCCCACGCAGATTTGTTTCGTTGCGCACAATGGAGGTGCAATAATGGTCCTAGCTGGCGTTCCTCCAGCCGTGTCACGGCAATCCAATAAGGAAGTGGTCACAACGGTCTGCGGCATCTGCCCCGGGGGCTGCGGCGTCGACGTCGAGCTGGTAGACGGCAAGATCGACAGGATCGTCCCGCTCAAAGATCATCCCAATGGCATCGTCTGTGTCCGCGGCGCGCACGCTAGGGAGATCGTCTATTCGCCCGACCGGCTGATGTATCCCTTGATGCGCATAGGCGAGAAAGGCGAGGGGCGCTTCGCGCGCGTCTCGTGGGATGAAGCCTTGGACAAAATCGCCGGCAAGCTTCAGGCCATCAAGAGCACCGTCGGCCCCGAGGCGGTCATGACCTACATGGGCCGCGGCGTCTTCTTCACACACCTGATCGAGCCCTTCGCCCCTCCAGGCACCGACGCCCCTACCTCCAAAGGACTCATCTTCCCCTTCGGCTCGCCCAACAACTGTGGCTGTGGGTCGCTGTGCTTCGTCTCGTACGGCAACCTGGCGCCGGTCCCAACTCTGGGCATGAACATGCGGCAGATCGTCCCCGACTACGCCAACTCTAAGCTGATCGTGGTCTGGGGCGCCAACCCTGCCACGGATTCCCCACCCACGCAGATGAAAGAAATACTCGCTGCCAAGAGAAAAGGCGCCAGACTCATCGTCATCGACCATATGCGTAGCGAGATCGCTAGCAAGGCCGATCAGTTCATCCCCATCCGCTCGGGCACGGATGGTGCCCTGGCGCTGGGGATGATAAACGTCATCATCCGCGAGGGGTTGTACGACAGGGAGTTCGTGGAAAACTGGACGCTTGGCTTCAAGGAGTTGGCTCAATACGCCAGCGAATTCACTCCCAAAGAGGTGGCTCGTATCACCAGGGTACCGGAAGACGTCGTCGTCGAGGCCGCCCGGGCTATCGCCACCACCAAGCACACGTCCGTCTCTATGTACACCGGTCTCGAATACACTAACAGTGGGGTGCAGGGCATCCGCGCGGTGCTGATTATCTGGGGCATCGCTGGACATCTGGATCAACCCGGCGGTCTGCTGCTGCGCCGCAAAGGCAAGAGGCCCTACAACCGTACCAACATCGCCCCGCCGGAGGGTGTCAAGCCCATCGGGGCCGACAAGTATCCTTTGTTCGCCAGGTTCACCCAGGGCGCTCATTTCATGGAGGCTCCGCGTGCTATTCTGGAGGGCGATCCCTACCCCATCAAAGCCTTGCTCATCTTTGGCGCATCCATCATTACCGGCTATCCCGACCCCGACCTGTGGAAGCGATGTCTGGCCAGGCTCGATCTGCTCGTGTGCGTCGATCGTTTCATGACGGCCGATGCCCAGTACGCCGACTTTGTCCTGCCCGCTACCACGGGCTTCGAGAACCTTGGCTACGAGCGTATGCCTAACTACGTTCAGTTGCGTCAGCGGGTAATCGAGCCCTTGGGAGAGAGCCGCAGCGACTACAACATCATGGCCGCGCTAGCTCAAAGGCTGGGCTACGGGCACCTCTACCCCGAAAACGAAGAAGAAATGGTGAAGTTCGTCCTCAGGAACCACCCGGTAACCTTGGACGATCTGCGTGAGCATCCCGAGGGGGTTCGGTTTGGCACAGGGAAGGTTGTGCACAAGAAGTACGAAAAGGGGCTGCTGCGCGGGGACGGCAAGCCCGGGTTCGAAACAAGCTCAGCCAAGATGGAGATATTATCTCGCCTGCTTATGGAGCACGGTTACGACGGCTTGCCGGCGTATACCGAGCCGAAGGAAGGACCGCTGGCCAATTCCAGGCTGGCGGAGAAATACCCGCTCGTCCTGAACACCGGCGCCAGAATACAGTCGGCGTTCCGGAGCCAGCACCTCAACATCCCGGGGCTGCTCAAGCTCCAGCCCGAGCCGTTCGTTTTGATCAATCCCGCCGATGCGGCAGTACGAGGGATACTGAACGGCGAGCGCGTTTGGGTGGAGTCGCCGCGCGGCAAAGTGCCCTTCACGGCGAAGGTAACCGACGCCGTCCTGGTTGGCGCCGTGGAGGTTAACGCGGGCGGAGGCAGCCCGATACAGGCCGAGGCCTGGCGACAGGCCAACGTCAACTACCTTACAGATCCCGACAACCGCGACCCCATCTCCGGCTTCCCCGTCCTCAAAGCCCTGCTGTGTCAAGTAAGCAGAGTATAACCATCATAACGGCCAAGCCCCCTCGAAGTCCCCTCTCCCCCGGGGAGAGGGTTAGGGTGAGGGCCGTCCTGTTGACTGCTTGTAATCCCTGGAGGAGCATTCGCCCGAAGCGAGAACGAAACCCGTAGTGCGCTCGCGGGGGCACGGATAGCGACGTCGCCGCGCTGGCATGACGCGGCAACAACGTCCTTCAGCGGAAGTACCACTACGAGACGTCCCGTTGGTTGCGTATTTCCAGTACTCGCACCCTCGTACCCCTCCGTGCCTCCGTGTCTCCGTGGTGACGTCCCCCTTCACCGCAACGACGACGGCAGTATCCCCAGTTGCTCCCTGTACTTGGCCACCGTGCGACGAGCGACGATGATACCTCTATTTGCCAGCTTCGCCGCGATCTCCTGGTCGGTCAGCGGCGAGTCCTCATCTCCGATCATTTCCTTTATCACGTCTCGGACGCTCAGCGAAGCGGTGAAGAAGTTGCTAAACGGGATCACCTCACCCGACGGCACCATCACGTACTTTGACGCCGTGGCCCGACTAACCGTCGACTCGTGCATGCCTAATTCCCGGGCCACGGTGGCTCTGGTGAGCGGCTTGAGGAAGCGAACCCCTTTGGATAGGTAGTCCGTTTGGGCCTCGGCAATGGCCTGGGTGATCTTGTGCAACGTCTGTCGCCGCTGGTTGATATTCGCGATAAACAGCTTCGCCCGAGACACGTAGTGCTGAATGTGGCGTTTCTCGTCCTCAGAGAAGCGCTCCGCTTCCTTCTCCACGTCGTTCAACAACTGGTTGTAAAGAGGACTCACGCGTAGGAAGAAGCGCTTGGACTCCACTACCTCCACGTCGAACCTGTCTTGCTGCTCGCCGGAGCTAATAATCACGTCGGGCAGCACGTGAATGGCCCCGCCCTTCGCACTTCCAGGCTCATTCTTCTCGGCCTCCTGAGCCGGATAGGGATTCAGCCGTTGCTTAATGAACTCGCTCGCCTCGGCCACCGCGTCTGTCGAACAGCCCAGTATCGACGCTAGCTTCCCATACTTGTGCTCGGCCAGTTCGTGGAGATGATCCGTGACGATCTCTTGCGCATAGGGTGGTATTGCGAGCCCATCCTGGGCCAGATAGCTCAACTGGATGAGGAGACACTCCTGTATGTTGCGCGAGCCTATGCCAATAGGCTCCAGCGATTGCAGAATTCCCAGCACCAGCTCTACGCGCCTAACCGGAACCCCAAAGAATTCGGCTACCTCCTCGACCGTGCAAGTGAGGTAGCCATTGTCGTTCAGACTGCCCACCAGGTACTCCGCGATAGGCAGATCGCTTTTGGGGAGCATTCCCTGGAGCTCCATCATGAGCCGCTCGGACAGAGTCATTTGCGCGGCCACCTGGTTAAGCGGATCGAAATCCTCTTCGCCCGTCCCCCCGCTAAGGCTGTAACTGGAGAAGTACTCCTCGGTGAAGTCGGCCTCGTCGCTTGGCTGATCAATCTTCTGCTGGCGGAGGCACCTTGGGCAAATGCTGCCTTCCAGTGCGCTGCCACAAACGCTGCACGTTGCCCTTTCTAACAGTTCCAACGCCGGGTTGTCGTTCAGTTCCTCGGTAATAGCCTGTTGAAGCTCCTGGGACGAAAGCTCCAGAATGTAGCTGGCGGCGACCAGGCGTGGCGAGACCTTCATCCCAAGATGCGGTACCATGCCTTGAATCATATCCATCGGCTACTACCTCCTCGAATCCACGTAGTAGGAACTGCCGGACGCTGTCTTGGCCTTCTGTTTCACCTCCGCCGCGATCTTGCTCACCAGCAATGGATCGTCGATGGCACGGTGCAGGTTGGTCACCACTCCTATGCTCACCGTAACGATGGGGAAGCGCGCCACTTCGCCACGTCGATTGGTGGTGACAATGTAGCCCCTCTGGCGGTGGCTGGGCGCGTAATGAGTGGGCGCTTCTAAGTCGAAGCGCCGAATGATCTCCTCGCAGATGAGCCTGACTTTCTCGGGTGTGGTGATCACGACGAAGTCGTCTCCACCCACGTGTCCGACAAAGTCTATTCCGTCGGCGGTTTCCGACGCATTGGAGAACTGCGCTCCCACTTCTTGAATGATTCTTGCCGTGGCCTTTATCAGCTCGTTGCCCTGCAGGAAGCCGTAGACATCATTGTAGGCCTTGAAATTGTCGATGTCGACGTACATAATCGCCCATGCTCGATCCCGCATTTTGACCAGGCGCTTGATGGCCTGTTCTATTTGTGTGTTGCCCGGCAGGCCGGTGAGTTCCGAGAGCAGCGCCTGCTCCACGTGTCGCAACTGGGTCTCTATGCGCGCCACCAGTTCGTCGATGTCAAACGGCTTGGTAATGTAGTCGTCGGCACCCTCCTCGAAGCCTGTGAGCTTATCGGCAAGCGCCCCCCTGGCAGTGATCATGATGATTGGCGTATTGGCCGTCTGAACGTTCTGGCGAAGATGCCGGCAAACCTCAAAGCCGTCCATCCCAGGCAGCACTATGTCCAGCAGAATCAGCCGTGGCGCCTCTTTCTTGGCAAGCTGCAAGGCATCTTCACCGCTGCTCGCCACGAGGGTCTCGTATCCTTGCGACTTTAAGAAGCTCCTCAGAAAGTCCCGCAGTTCCTTTTCGTCCTCAACCACTAAGAGCTTAGTCATACTTTCCAGGGTGCCTAGTAGTACAACTTAATAAAGAACCTTGCCCCTTTTCCCTCCTCGCTTTCCACCCAGGTTTCGCCGTCGTGCGCCTCTATCAGACGCCTGGCTATGTAGAGCGTCAGGCCACTACCCTGCACCTGATCGTCAGTTCCTCCTCCGTTGCAGGCTAGACGCCTTCCGAATATGTGATCGAATCTATCGGCTTGGATGACGCGGCTGACATCGTTTACCCACGCAGTCACCCCGTCCTCCTCCGCGCGTGCCCCGATCTCGATGGGGTCGTCCTCTCCGGAATACTTGGCCACACAACTGAGGAGGTTGACAATAGCCTGCACGATTCTGCGGGCATCGGCTGGCACACGGGGCAAGGTGTACGGTACGTCGATTTCTAGCTTGCGTCTGCCGATGCCCGAATCGGCAGACGCAACAGCCATCCTCACGGCATCCCCCAGTGCCAGAGGCTGCTTCACTATCGGCAGCAGACCAGCGTCCAGTCTCGAAATGTCCATCACATCGTTGATTATCCCGATCATGCGGTTGCTTTCGGTCTCGATAACGCTGGCGTACCGCTCTGCCTGCTCTGGCTTGCGCTCGCTGAGCCGCAGCAGAAGCTGCGCAAAACCCTTGATAGAAGTCAACGGGGTGCGCAGTTCGTGGGCCACCATTGCCATCAGTTCGCTCTCGTTCGCCTTTCGATCTCCGTTTGCCATCCCCTTGTCCATCTACCGCTCAGCAATCGAGCGTTCTTGGTGGACAGCCAATTAGAACAATGGCTGCCGGGTGCTTTTCGCCGTCAGCCAGCAGCCCGCCGCCACACCTCTTCACAGCAAGAAGGCAAAGATAGTCTATTTATCTCACCTATAAATTATAAGCTGTCCCCCTCGTCTTTACAACCTGGGCCGAAGCATAAGAAAAGCAGGCTGTGGCAAACCTTGCCGTTCCTGCCCAAAGCGGTATGGATAGATCTATGGTCCCGGAATTATGGGCCTATACTCTGTAGGGTCGGCCGACTAAACGCTATAGCGGGAGCGCATCCCGACCATAGTGCCGTTGTTTATAGGCTCGTTGAGGTAGACGTCGCCGTTGCGAATCTTGAGGTTAAAGCCGCAACCGGGATTTGTGCAGACCCAAGCCTTGTAATGTATGGCGGCTCCCTGATTTCCAAAATCGGAGAGCGGTACCAGATCCCCAGTTTCGCACTTCCGACACTTTGGGAACACCATGGGGGTTGAAACACCTTCGTTCACGCAATCACCTCCCGTTTTCGTTGAGCGCACTGAGCCATACACACTGATTCGCTGGCTTACCAGCCTGAACGCGCCTACAACGGGGAATACTGCGAGCGCGCAATTGCCCGACACTCAGTAACTATCATAACAGTCATACGTCCGACTGTCAACAACCTAGTTACCTTGCGGGAAGTGACGATCAATCAGCCGGAGGCCCCTCTTCGACCGTAGGACTACATTTCTCGAACATAGCACGGACATTCAACAGGTTCAGGATGCAGTAGGAAGCTATCCCGAAACCCAGAGTCTGCCACTGGTCGAATGCCATCAAGGAATGCCCCACTAGGGACAGAGATAGTGAGACGACTACATAACACAGTGCCCGTATGTGTCGCTCCCGATCCATGCGCGCGCGATGCCTCATATCCCACCCGCCCAAAACTATCGCGCGTATTATATTCTTTACGTGGAACGGTCGCAACAGTGCTCAGACGATCTCCAACTCCTCCCTGACTTCGGCTACACCTGGCACCATGGCAGCCACCGCCTCGGCTTGCTCCACATCCTCGATGGATTGGACGGCACCTCTGAGACAGACCACACCATTTCGTACGGCGATGCGTATCTGCGGCGAGAGCGGGTTTGTGCTTGCGTCCCGCAGCAAGGCCAATCTGACGTCCTCCGCCAGCTCGTCGTCCGTATGGTAGATCGCGGGAGGGTGTCCTTCAGGCTCAGTCAGGTTGTCCTCCGACGTTGGCGCGAATCCCCCCAACACCTCGATACCTTCCTCCTCGCGCTCGACCGGGACTACGACCGTATCCGTGGGCGGGAAGAAAGGCTCGGTACCCGAGCCTGCCTCCATCACGTCCGTCGTCCCGATCCAAGTGGTGAAGTCCGGCTCTGCTTGGACGCTCTCCATTGCCTCGAAGCTGGTGTCTTCTAGCACCTCGATCGGCGCTTCTTCCGCAATCTCCGCTACCTCGCCAATCTGCAGGCGATCAACCACCTTGCGAATCCCTCTAACCTGGCGAACCAGTCCTTCGGCCATCTCCTGCTCGTGGCCGGTCCGTACAGTGCCGGTCAGGTACGCCACCCCGTCGTCAACCGTCACGTCGATGGGACGCAGAGCCAAAGGCGCCAGAGCAGCCTCTGCTCTCAGGCGAAGCTCGCTGTCGTTGTTTAGCATGTTAACCCCCCATCTCAGATCTGCGATCCTCTCTCCCAGCGCAAACTCCGTGCCACCGTGCCCCGTAGCCGAACCCTTCAGGGTGCGCGTGCCTGTTCGTGTGCCGCGTGCCTGCTCGCGTGCCGATTGGTCACCCCCAATCGTGTGCACACCATCCCCTTCATCTTGCCAGAATGCCAGGCTGGTGGTATATTACCTGTGAGCAGTCTTACCCTGCGCTTGCGGTTGGCTCTGCGACCATTTCTGCTCGCAGCGGAGCGGGAAGGAGGCAGCGAACTTTGCGAATATTTTTCGGCATCACAGGCCAGTTGGGTTACGGAGGTCTCGTTCAGCAGTCGGTCATCCTGGTCAAATTTCTGCGCGAGTTCGGCTGCGAGGTTTTCCCGCTGGTCGGATTGGCTCCCCCCTATAACGACGAGGTGGACCTCGATGAGCTGGACTACACTTTCGAGGCTTTCAACATCGCCGACTACGTGCTTCGCGATAAGCCGTCTTTCCTGCGCTGGCTATTGGGTTGGTATGCTCGCCACCAGGTGGCCAGAACCCATCCGAAGAAGCTTAGGCGTCTGAATGGCGGCACGTCCAAAATCGACGTCGACGTCAAGCGCGTGCTGCAGAACCTGATCTACAACCCCGACGAAGGTGATATCGAAAAGGTTGCCAAGCTGCGACGCGATTTCAGGCCGGACATCGACTATGCCTGCGAGCTATCGATGGCCGGGTATTTCGGCGCGCTGGATGATCTGGGCATCCCGCTCGTCACCTCGGCACAGGGCTACGAGCTATGCCAGCGCTTTGGCGTTGATCTGGTGCCCGTTATCCGGGCCAATGCCGAGCGCATCGACGCCGTAATATCCGGCTCCTACGCCAACGTTCGCGAGAACGTGGCGCGTGACCTTCCTTTTCTCTTACCCAAGACCCGCGTGATTCACTATGGGATTGTCAACGACCATCACTACGAGATGTCTCGGGAAGAGGCCGAGCGGCGGACCAGCCGGTTTGTGGGGAAGACCGACGACTTCACGATCGTCTCCTTGGGCCGAATGGAGGTCGAGAAGGGCGTCGACCTGGCGCTGCACGCCATACGGATCCTTCTCAACGAGGGCATCAAGGTGCGCTTGCGCATTGTCGGAGACTGGCCCATGAACGACCATTTCTACCCAATTCTCCAGTCGAAGGTGTCGATGATGGACCTGAATGACCACGTGGATTGCATCGGCTTTGTCGAGAGCAAGCCGGACAAAGTCGCCTTGCTCAAGACCAGCGACGCCATGCTGGCGACCTTCATCAAATCCGAGCCTTTTGGCCTCGTCCTCTGCGAGGCAATGTCCGCCGCCATTCCGGTCGTGTGCCCAGATACCGGCGCCGGACCCGAGATCCTGAGTTGGAACGGCATTAGGTCCGGCCTTGTGTATCGAACCCAGGACACCGGACAGATGGCCGACAGAATCCGGCATCTGATCGAGCATCCCGAGGAGCGGAAGCAGATGGGTTACAACGGTGCCCTGGCCGTCCGGCAGTACTTCCACGCCCGGCGGATGGCTGCGGACATCCTCCGTCTGTTCGAGGAACTGGTAGAACAGAAACGATCCCGCGCGCGGTCCGTTTCCGCCGCTCCCGATGTCGCCGCACCCGCCCTTGGCGACTCGCTGCCTCCCCCGTCTCCCGGGCGCGCTCTCCGTGCATACTTGTAACCGCACCCTTCAGGGCCTCGCTCTCCGCCACCACCCGTAGCCGTACCCTTCAGAGCGCGCTCTGCGCGTCCACTTGCAACCGTACCCTTCAGAGCACGCTCTGCGCGTCTACTTGTAGCCGCACCTCTTCAGGGTACGCAAGCCCTTGCCGCACCAGGCCAGCCCAAAGCCGGCCTCGCCACAGCGCTAGCCCACAATCGCAGGCGCAATCACCTCTTCACACCGCTTTTCATCGACGTGATGAAGTCCGAAGCCTGCTTCTTGGTTAGTTCTGCCGGCGTGCAACCGTACATCGCAATGACCTTTTCCTCTAGCTGAGCTTCGGTTAGTCCGTGCTGGTCTCTACCAATCAGGTAGATGGCTCGCACCTGTGCCGGCGTGGCCAGCCCGTTTGTCGACGATCCGTTTGTCGGAGATGGGCGACTGTAGAACGCCTGCTTGGACGTGTCCAGCCCTGAGCTTCCGTTGCCCGATACCGCGCTGTCGTCGGCGTCGCCGACCTCGCCCAGTTCCTCGAGGGCTGCCACGCCCACGTTCACCGCGTCGCGTAGCGCTCGCGCCTTGGCTCTCGTCTCCGCCATACGCACGATGCAGCCGGACATTTCGCGCCCCACGTTGAACGGCGCGGCGTCGCCGATACCGGTGAAAGTGCCTTTTTCCGTTTCCACCGTCGCGAAACAGATTGCCACGTTGCCGTTGCTCTCGTTGGGAATCTGGAGCAAAGACGTCTTGATCGACTTGAGCCCCTGGGCGTGTCCCTCGTCCAGCAGCCCGGCGTACAGCACGAACGACTTGCCGTGCCTCTCGATGACGAACTCCTTCTTCATCCCTCTCACCTCTTCCTCTGATTAGAACATTTGTTCGAGTACTATTGTAAGGGTTTTGGGGAATTTGTCAAGGTACTGCACGAACTATTGCACAAACTAGGGGCAGACGTCCGCTGTCCGCCCCGGGGCGGGGTGGGGCTCAGGCATTCTGGAATCTCGCATACACTTCCGACGCGCACACCTATCCTCTGCCCGAGAGCAACGCGTGGCGAAGCTGCAACAGGGAGGCAGATTCACTGGGTCAGGCGGCTGGCCATCGATCGTGCGCAGCCACGTTCCCTTTGATCCCGGGCGTGCCACAGAGTCGAGGAGCGCGCGTGTGTATGGGTGCAACGGCCGCCGTATCACGTCTGCGGTACGCCCGTTCACAGCCATCCTCCGCCTTGTCACTGCTCGACCGCGCAGTCGACACCGTGCCGTCTGAACAACTCCACCGCCTTCTCCAATTGCTCCGCGCTCGGGCTCCGCACCTCTGTCAGTCGGTACGCACGGTCCAGCGCCTTGTACTTGGCGATACCGAACCGGTGATAGGGCAGTAAATTGGCCGCGACACCGTCTCCCAGACTGCGAACGAGTTTGGCTAAGGCCGTCAGGTTCTCATCAGAACCGTTCACACCGGGAATCATCGGTATGCGCGCTATCATCCGCACCCTTCTTGTCGCGATCACACGAGCGTTGCGGATAATCACCTCGTTGTACTGCGCAGTGTAGCGCCTGTGCTCCTGGCGATCCATCAGCTTGAGGTCGTAGAGCACCAGATCTGTCTCTGCCAATACTCTGTCCAGTGCAGCGACGCTGGCATAGCCGCAAGTGTCAAGTGTGGTGTGAATCCCCAATTCATGGCAGCGGCTGAACAGTTCCGCGACGAAGCGGGCCTGGCTCAAGGGTTCTCCACCTCCAGCGGTGACCCCGCCTGCCGAGTTTATGTAGAAATCGAGGTCCCTTCTCACCTCGTCGAAAGCTTCGTCCACGGATATGGCCTGTCCGTAGAACCTCAGGGCGCGTGGTGCACACACATCTGTGCATTTCCCGCAGTTATCACATCTGGACCTGTCGACTTCAATCTGAAATCCGGCATCGCCGGAGCTCAAACCGATAGCCTCCTTGTCACAGGCGGCAGTGCATTTCTCGCAACCCGTACACAGCGAATCCCGGTGGCCAAGCTCAGGCGGCCGACGCTGGGATTCCGGATTGGAGCACCAGAGGCAGCGCAACGGACAGCCCTTGACGAAGACCGTAGTTCTTATGCCGGGCCCGTCCTGGATGCTGAAGCGCTGAATATTGAAAATCGTACCGGTGACTGGCACAGTTGTTGTCATCGCTCTCCGCTTTTCCCCCACATAGCCTAGTGCACAATGCCGTCGGACTCGACTATGCTCCTTACTATACATCACTCAGCACGGAATATCTACACTTCTGCCCCAATGGGATACGAGCGACCGGCTGCGGCCGGCGCCCCTCACCATCTCCGCACAGTCGCGCTGCGGCTTGCTCTACACACGGCGCTTCACCAAAACTAAGGGTCGATCCGTGAAACGCTGTCGTCCAGCTGGTTCGCCACCCACATGCTAGTGCCATCGTACGCCAGAGCCACGGGTCTCTTGCCGACCGCAATAGTCGCCACTCGTATGCCCTTCGAGGCGAACCGCGCGACCGTCCCCGAAGACGTGCTGGCCGCCCAAACGCTGCCCGCCCCGAACGCCAGGGCATTGGGGCCTCCAGGAACCGGGTAGAAGCCCTGTGACTTTCCTTCCTCACTCGCTCGTGCCATCCCTTCGATTTGGGGAAAGGCCAGCCAGAGAGCATCGCCGTCGAAGACGACGGATACCGGGCCGGAGTCCTCCGCAAATGTCCTCGGCGAAAGACTGCCGTACACTCGAAAGCTGCCGGCCGTCCTGCCTTCGCGCTCTACCTTCACCAGAGTGCTGTCACCCTGGCTGGCCACCCAAAGATGCCCGCTTCCCATGGTAACCGATCGCGGCTTCGTCCCCACTGGAAACCTGGCCAGGACCCTGCCATCGGTCCCGATCTTGTGCAGCGTGCCATCCCCGTAGTTGGCAACCCACACCGCTCTTTCCCAGAACACGAGGTCAACGGGTTCCTTCCCTACCATCACGGTGCGAACGTGCTGGCCTTCCGGGTTAAGCTGCGTCACCGTGCCATCATGCCGGTTGGCAACCCAGATATACCCTCCTCCCGCTGCCACACCGGCCGGCTCGGTGCCCACCCGATAGGATCCCACCACCTGGCCGTCGCGACTCACCTTCGTGACGGTTGCTTCTCTGGAGTTAGCAGTCCAGATGTACTTCCCATCGTAGGTCAGACCAGAGGGTCCGGCACCAACCGGAAAAACGGAGACAGAGGGGACACGACTAGGTGGCATCCGGTCGGCCGATCCTAGGCACGCTAAGACACTGGTGAGAACTGCCGCGACCGCCAGGCCCAGCATAGTTCGTTGGAGGGACGCCCGCACGCTATCGGCTTCCTTTGTCCTTGCTGCTGGGTGAGAGCAACGCCGGCGAGGGGAGTGGCTGAGTATCGTTGGCTTTGTTGTTAGTAAGGCGAGCTTCGCCCGAACCGTCGGCATTGACAGAGAAGATCTGCGACCCTCCCCCCATCAGTCGGACGAAGACCAGCTTGGATCCATCAGGCCACCAGGCGACCTGGAAGTCCTCCAGTTCGTTCTTAGTGATCCTCTTTTGATAAGTGCCGTCGGTGCTGGCCACGTATATCTCCTGGCGCGCGCCGTCGCGCGTTGTGGTGAAAGCCAGCTTGGTTCCATCGGGTGACCACAAGGGGTAGGTATCCATTTCCCCATCGTTGGTTATTCGTTTCTCGCCGCCGTCGTCTATCCGCAGCACCCAGACGTCGATGAAGTGATCCCGCTCGGAATGGAAGGCTATCCGTGTTCCGTCGGGCGACCACTCCGGACCAGCGTCGATCTCTTTGCTGTTGGTGAGATTCCTCGCGTCGGACCCGTCCGGCTTCACCAGCCATATGTCACTCGTGCGACCGACGGCGGAGATGAAAGCGAGCCACGTGCCGTCAGGAGACCAGCGAGGCTCTCCCTCTGTTGCCGCCGGCGTTCGGGTCAGCCGGGTCACACCCGTTCCGTCGGCGTTCATTCCGTAGAGCTCGTTGTTGCCGTCTCGCGTCGAGACAAAGGCGATGCGCGACCCGTCGGGTGACCACCGGGGTGAGTAATCCATCGCGGGGTTGTCGGTCAGCCTGGTTTGTGCCGACCCGTCGCCTTTCATCACGTAGATCTCGAAGTTGCCGTCGCGGTTGGAGCTGAAGGCGATTTGACTCCCGTCCGGCGACCACACGGCATCCTGGTCCTGGGCACTGTTCCTCGTCAACTGAGTTTGCTGTGAGCCATCCGAGGCCATCACAAAGATCTCGGTGTCCCCATCTCGGTTGGAAACAAACAGGATCGCGGCCGGGACGGATGACTGAGTCCACGACGCGGGCATCCCCGCGACCAGGGCGGCGATCACCACGACCACTACAACCGGCTTCCAAAAGTAGTATTTCATACGCCATCCAATCCAGCGACAAAAGGAGAGGCCGTGGACCAGCTCCGCGGCCTCTCCCGGTATCGCGCGATCCTTGCGTGCTGCCTACGGTCCCGTCAGGATGCGCACGCTGTCACACCCTTCGAAGTAGATGTTGCCGGTGGTTTTGCCCGTCAGGCACGCCTGGGTGGACGAGGCGCTTAGCTGAAGGGCCCGGGTCTCGAAGTGGAACACCATGTCCAGGTCCCCGTCTCCGTCGATGTCCTGGGCCGACTTCCCAATCCTCAGGCCCGGCGCCCCGGCAAACTTGACCGAGGCGGGATTTATGGTCCTCGCATCGAAGCTAATGCCGTTGTACGTAGCGCTAAACACCCCGACGGGCACGTTCCCCCCGTTTCGTAGATTAATGGAGTTGGGGAAGGAGCCTGGCTTGATGTCGATCTGCACTCGCACGGCTCTTACCTCCAGCTTCAGATCGTCGCATCCCCTGCCGCCATCCTTGTCGGTAACGCAAACCTGAACGGTGTAGATGCCAGCAACCGAGTACTGGTGGGAGCCCGACACCCCTCCCTGCGAAGCGGCCGAACCGCTGCTGCTAGTGCTGTCACCCCAACTGATCACATAGCCCCAGGAGCGGTCGTTGACACCCGGATCACTGAACGAAGCATTGACGTTGAACGTTTGCCCAGCATAGATTGACGCGTCGGGTCCGGCATCAGCCGAAGGTGCGACGTTGTTGACGACGACCGTCGTCGAGCCGTTGGTTACCCCACCATCGCCGTCCGAGACGAGGACTGCAACTGGAAAGCTACCATTGTCCGCGAAGGCGCACGAGGCGGAATTGCCAGCCTGCGGGCCGATCTCGAAGGTGCCGTCGTTGTTGCAATCGAACTGGTAGCTCAGCGGGTCGTTCGATCCCGCGGGGTCCGTAGCCGTCACCGTGATCGTCGCGCTGAAACCCTCGTTGATCGGGCCATTGTTGGCGACCGAGACAGTCGGTGCCACGTTGACGATATTCACCTGAGCGGTAGCGGTGGCGCATTCGTTGTCGTCATCGCAAACTCGCAATCCCACCGTCCGGCTACCGGGGCCGTCCAGGCCGGCCGCCGAGAAGATCACGTTCTGCCCGGGGGTCTCAAAGGACCCGTTGTTGTCGAGGTCCCAGGCATAGGTGAGCGGATCGCCATCGGGGTCGTTGCCCAACCCGTTCAGGGCTATCGTCGCGCCCTCGGCAACCGTGTAGGGTCCGCCGGCTATTGCCGTTGGCGGCTGATTGGTGGTCCCTGACTGGATGGCGACGTCGTGTACAATCGGGCTCTGGCCAGCCTGGCTGGCGGTCAGCTTGATCTGAATCTGGACGTACCGGCCGCTGACTGTACTGGGTATGGGGCCGCTTACGACCTCATAGTTCTTGGCATCTAAGCCGGCCTGGGTATCGGCGGCACGCACCGCGAACTCCACGGCGGCGCCAGCGGGCACCGTGGCGTTCCAGGACAGGTTTGACCAGGGGAGGCTAGCGCTGCCGCCGTCGAAGACAACCCTCCAGTAGCCGGTCGGCGTGGTCTGGCCGACCGCGATGGTGCCGGTGGCATCGCTGTAGGTGTAGGGGTTCTTCCCCGCCGGAAAGATGCCCAGCGGGGCACCGTCCGTGGCGCGGTATTTTGCGATTGTGTTGTTGAACACGAAGTTAACCCAGACGTCGCCGTTGCTGTCCAGGATGGCACCTCGCGCGTACTTATCCTGCAATTGTGGTGGCGCAGCGGCCCAGACCTCACTACCATCGGGCCTGAACCTGTGTACGCCGCCGTATATCTCAGTCGCGATGATATCCCCGTTCCCGGCCACTGAAACAGAGTTGATGTCGTAATGGAAGCCCTTATCGCGAGCAGGATAGCTAAACGAGTTCGTCGCCGGATTGAATGCGGAAAAGACGAGGCTAGCGGAGTTCGCCTGGTAGACCATGCCATTGCCCAGCGCGATGCCGTAGTCGGATCCCTCGTGAGTGTACACCGACGACGCGCCGGTCGCCGTATTGAGCTTGCCCAGCATGGTGTCTAAGGATGCGCTCCACAGGATGCCGTCCCTATCTACCAGGCATCCGTAGGGCTGGAGAGGGAAGATGCTGTAGGGTCCCGCCAGCACCGACCCGTTCGACGCGCTCACCTTGTAGTACTTGGAGTCATAGAAAGTGCCTAACCACAGGTTGCCGTCCGTCCCGGTGCAAAGAGAGCGGCCGAGTGTGCCGGGCTCGCCAACCAGGGCCACCCAGACCACCCGCTCGTCCTGGATCTCGTTGGGGTCGATAGCGCCGTTGCCGTTGGAGTCGACCAGCGGCTTCATCTCGCCAGGGCTGATCACGCCGTCACCGTCGGCGTCGGATGAGGTGTCTATTACCCCGTTGCCACTGCGGTCGATGCCGCCGGTCGCCAGGATCTTCATAATAAGCGGCCTGCGCCCGTCGAAGTGCCGGTTGGCCACGTACACGTTTCCGTCCGTGTCCACCGTCGTCCGCGATGGCGCCGCACCGGCCCACGGCCAGTTCGAGTCCCCGGCAAAATATGTGCGGTAGCGGGCAAGCTCTCTGCCGGTGTTGGTGTCGATCTTGGATACTGTGGACTCACCGGCGTTGGCCACCCACATGATGGGAAATGCCTGTAGATTGGAGCTCAGCTTGAGATCGCCACCGCTCGCTACCGTGCCCTGAAACGTGCCCTGGCCAAACTGGGCGTCGGTGGTCCAGGAACCGGTTGCCGCTCCCGCGGGGCGCTGCAAAGCAGACGTAGCGACCAAAGTGGCGATGACGACGAAAGCTACAAGGAAACCATACTGGGCCCTTCGGGGAACGTGAACATCCCTCACGATCTTCCTCCTGCTGGGTGCTGAATGGGGTCGGTTCGAGTGACCTCGCCCTCCAGACTGGCGGGTCAGCGGGAACTGACACATCTGCCACAATAGTACTTTCTGGCTATTGATTTGTCAAGTAGCTTGGGATTCGGTAGCTTGGGATTCGAAGCATTCGGACGCAACGCACGATTGACACCCTTTGGTCAGCCGGACTATGATCCGCAGTGTTCCGTCAGGCCGATTGCTGTTGCGACGCGTGAATCTGGTGGACAGAGCGTGCAACCCGTGACAACCGGTTCCGCTACCCTGTCGTGAATCGAGCGAATGTCTCGTGAGGGGCTTCTGGCTCTGCAGTTCCGCCGGCTGAAGCGTCAGCTCGAGTACGTGTATGCCACGAACCCGTTTTATCGGCAGAAGTTCCAGGCGGCCGGGGTTACTCCCGAAGCAAGCGCCGGTCAGGCAAGATCATCAATTGGGTTCCATCCTGTCCAACTACGGCATGGCCAACCGGACCGCTTACTGCGCGAGCAAAGCGGCGATTGCCCACTTCACCAAGGCGCTGGCCATCGAGTTGGGGCCGTACCACGTCCACGTGAACGCCATCGCTCCCAACGTGATCTTCACTGACCTCAATCGCGAGGCCCAGAAGAGAGCGCCCAAGCCATACGCCGACATATTGGCCCGGACGCCTCTCGGTCGGTTTGGCGAGCAGGAGGATATCGCCGGAGCACTTGTTTTCCGGGCGTCCCCGGCAAGCGATTTCATTACCGGCCATACGATCTACATCGATGGCGGTTATACTGCCGGTTAGCTCGACCTCTGGCCTACGCCGACCGCCTTGCCGACACGTGGGGAACGATATGAGGGGTAATGGAGTTGCGGCGCCCATGGACCTGGCCCACATATGTCCGGGCCGCCGCAATTAGGTCCTCAATGTTAAAAGGTTTCTTGATGAAGTCGTTGGCCCCGGCTTCCATGACGGCCCTGATCGTACGATCCTGGCTAAGGGCCGAGACCACGACCACCGGGACTTTGGCTGTGTCCGGGTTACGGCGGATCTTGCGGCAAATCGTCAGCCCATCTTCGTTGGGCAACGACAGATCTAGCAGGATGAGACTTGGTCGATGGCGCTCGAGGTATTGCCAGACGTGCGTGCCGTTAGAGATGACGTCAACCTGATATCCTTGCGGTGCGAGGCTCTCAGCGATGACCTCGCTGATGAACTCGTCGTCCTCCAAAACCAAGACCCTCTTGCGCACGCTCTGTCACCTGCTTTCTGAGAAACCCTTTGGCTTAGCTGTTTGCAAGAACTGTGCCACCTTGTTTGTGGTACTTTTATCCTATTGACCCTCCTCCTCGATGGGCAGTACCATTTTGCTACTCCACGTACCCACTTACTTTACAAAAGCACAGTGCATAGTGGTCCGCCAGTGCCGTTCCTTCCTTTCGTCGTCGCTTTGCACCGCAGGCCCCGCCACAGGCCGCTCATACCTGCAAACCTGTGGCATCCCAGGCCTTTCAAGGTCGCCACAGCTAACGGGGTGGGGTCGTAGCCGCAGGCTTCAGCCTGGGTAGGGGGGTGAGGCCGAGGCCTGGCTTTGCGAAGGCCTGTTGGAATTCTAAAGAAAGTGGCTTTTTTTAGTAATATATGGTATCTATTAAAACTAAGGAGCAAAGATCGTGAAAAGGAAGGATCAGCGACGCGGGTCTCGCCCGAACGTCGAGTCGCAGGACGATCTCGGCTATATCACCGGTAGTCGCCCTTACAACGAACAGGAGAAGCAGGTGAGGACGCCGAGCCCACGACGTTCGAGGAAAGACGTCAAGCCGGTAGCCAAAGACGAGGAGGGTGATCTGCATTAGCGGTCGAAGGAGGGGCAGGAAAGTGTCGGAGGAATTCACCAGGGATGAGTACCATCAGCTTACCGCTGATTTCGCTCAGATAGTAAACAGGGCCAAAGGGAGCTACCAGGAAAAGGCTCCCGGCCGTGAGATTGATTTTGTTTCTTTGTTTATGGGCTCGCGTTCTGGCATCATCTGCAAGGCGGACGAACGGGGCATTCCCCAGGTCATCGTCTCGGGCGAAGAGGCCGATAACCAGGGTAACAAGCGAATCCAGAGATTCTTCATTGGCCTCCAGTCGGAGGTTGCTACCAAAGACGCCGACTTCGAGTCGGCCAACCTCGCCGAACGGGAGACCATCGTCAAGGAGTTTGAGGTAACCAGCCAGGGACACGAGCTCGTCAAGAACGCCATCAACGAAGCTCAGCGGGCTGGAGAGAGGGTCCAGCGCAAGATAGACGAGGAGAACTACGAATGGTTCCCCATCGCCCACGTCGATGGCCAGCCCAAGTCCATCAACATGGACAGGGAACCGCGCGTCGATCTCGATCTGGTCGTCGGTTTGGTGGCCGGCGCCCGGCAAATCATCCGCCAGGCTCTCGGAGCCAAGCTCGATAAGGTCGAGGTCATCTTCGTCAAGTTCAGCGATCACACGGAGTACGCCGACACCGACGGCATGCTGATAGATCAGATCATTCCTCGGCTGGGCATCACAATCAACGTCCGAACCAAGAACGGATCCGAGGCATTTGGCGCCATCCGTGGCGCAATGGGTGGCCTGGACATATTGCGCCGCTACGAAAAACCGGAGCAAGGCGAACGCGACTTTCTCAGTATCGTGCAGGATTTGGCTCGCAGGGTTGCTCGGGAGGCAATTGACCTGGACCGCGCCCAAGGCTCATCCATTTTGGGCTCCGAGTGTCCGGTTATTCTTGCCCCCCAAGTTGCCGGCGTGCTGGCCCACGAGGTGTTTGGCCATACCAGCGAAGCAGACATTATCTGCGAGAACCGTCGCAGCAAGACTGCTCAGGTCACGCTCAAGAGCCGTATCGGCGCGCAGGTCAGCGATCATCCTACCTTCGGTATGATCGACAGCGGCTCACCGTGCGTTAACCTCGGCGATCGAGAGGTCAAATGGGGCTTCGGCTCCATCGTGCTCGACGAGCACGGCTGCGAGGCCAAGGAGACCAAGATCATCGACAAAGGCATCCAGGTCAACGTGCTCAATGACCGTTACACCTTCAACGAGATTCTGGACGGCCTGAAAGACGACATCGTGCAGGGCATGAAGGCCCACGGTCTCTCGGGCAACGTACGGCGCGAGAAGTACGACATGCCGCCACAGGTGCGTATGACCAATACCTACATCCTTCCCGATGAGCACGGCCCCGGTAGCCTTGGCGAGATGGCTGCTATGATCCCGAAGAACAAGAAGGGCGTGTACGTTAAGAGTTGCCAGGGCGGCTGGGTCAATCCCGATGGCGGCGAGTTTATGATCAACGGTAACCTGTGCTACCTTATCGAGAACGGCGTGGTTACTGACAAGCCGATCAAAGACGTTAAGATCACCGGCAACGTCAACAAGTTCGTCGACAGCGTGAAGGCCATTGGCAACTCCCAAACCATGCACCACACTTTCACGGGCTACTGTGGCAAGAATGACCAGTGGGTGCCCGTCGAAGGTGGCGGGCCTCTGCTCTACATAGAGGATGCCAAGCTCGCCGGCGGTAGCTTCCCCGAGCGAACCTGGGCCGAGCTTGTCGCGGAATACGACAAACAGCACCGCCAGGTATTGGAAGGAAAGCGCTCACCCGGTAGCGTATACCTGCCCGAGGTAGGTGAAGTCGTGGGCAAGCAGACCCCTCAAAGCAAGGTCTGCTTGGTCACGGTGGCGCTGCCTACCAAGGATGAGCTCGACCTCGTCTTGGGCGTTCGCGATCGCTCTCCTTTTGTCAGCCAGAACGGAGAGTTGGTGCGAAGGAGGGATCGTTTTGATTGACAGGGCTTTCAACGACATAAAGCTACGAGAGCTGCGCCGCTTCTTCGGCGTGGTCGATAACGTCGTCGAAGGCCTCCTGCTCAAGAAATACGAGGAGACCAGAAACGCCGAAGACTACCGAGACTATGCTAAGGTGTGCGGCATGGTTAAGGCTAACTTGCGCTCCCTGGGCGCGGTCGTGGACAAAATGGAGCCCCTGTTCGAAACCTCGCAGGAGCGCCCCCGCTGGGAGATCTATCTTTCGGGAATGCGCGACCTGATGCGCAAGATGCCTAACTCGTACCTCTTCCGCTTTGTCTTGCCGACGTTCGGCCTTGAAGACCTGCGCGAGAAGCTCTCGGCCTATGCGTTGCGCTGGACCGACCAGTTCCACGCCACACACAAGGTCTTCTGGGAAGGTGATCTGTACCTCAGGAATCTGGCCAGAGGTACGGCAATCGCCCAGGACTTCGAATCCGGCGACACCGAGCTGCCCCGGCTCTACGCCTCCGTCAAAACCTGGGAGTCCAGACAGGAGTTCGACCAGTTTGCTACCGCGCTTGCCGAATTCCTAGACCTCACCGTCGAGGTCTACGTGCTTGGGCCGGTCCAGCTCTACCTGATGATCGGCCGCGACACTTTCCTGCTGATTTGCAAGGCCCTCAGCGTCGGCAAGCTCAGCGAAATAGACGAGAAGGCCAAAGATTACGTGGACCTTCTCCAGTTGCACGACTTCTTACACGATTCGGTGGAACACTCGAAAACACTGGCGGTCACGCAGGATGTCCTCGGTGGGGCCGCTAAGGAGTATGTCAAGCGCTTGCGCGAGGAGCACGACCGCCTGCGTGGTCAACTGCCCAGCAAGGAGATGAGATACCGCTTCATCAACCGCTATGAGACCGGCGTCCTCTTCCGCAACCGCGAGGAATAGGTCGTTGTAGGGACGTTGCATGCAACGTCCCTACCACACGTACGCTACGTCGGTATCCCGTACTCCTTCATCTTGGCGTACAGTAACCTGCGGTAGATGCCCAATACCTTGGCTGCCTGGCTGCGGTTGCCCTGGGCCTGCTCGAGCGCCCCCAGAATGAGATGCTTCTCGATGTCGGCGATGATTTCCTTCATCGGCACCTTCTTCTGGATCTTTTGCTCGAGGTCCAGGAACTTGCGCTCGGCCGAAGGCGCCATCAACAAGTGCTGGCTCGTGATTACTCCGCCCTGGGCCATCACCACGGCCCGCTCGACCACGTTCTCCAACTCGCGCACGTTGCCCGGCCAGTCGAACCGCACCAGGGCCTCGATCGCTTCTTCGGTGATCTTGGCTGGTGGACTGTTCGCGCTGAATCGGTGCTTGTGTAGGAAATGCTCGATCAGCAGCGGAGTATCTTCCTTGCGCTCCCTCAAGGGCGGCATATGGATCGAGATCACGTTTAGCCGATAGTACAGATCATCGCGGAAGCCGCCCTTGGCAACTTCCTCGGCCAGCCTCTTGTTTGTCGCGGCGACCACTCGCACGTCGACCTTGATCGGCGTCGAGCCTCCAACACGCTCGAACTCTTTCTCCTGGAGCACGCGCAGTAGCTTCTTTTGGGTGCCCAGCGTCATCTCACCGATCTCGTCGAGGAAGATCGTCCCTTTGTGAGCTAGTTCGAACCGACCCTTACGCAGTGTGTAGGCGCTGGTAAATGAGCCTTTCTCGTGGCCAAAGAGCTCGCTCTCCAGCAGCGTTTCGGGCAGCGACGCGCAGCCAACCTTTACCATCGGGCCGTTTTTGTAAGGCGAGTTCTGGTGTATGATCTCAGCCACCAGTTCCTTTCCTGTTCCGGTCTCCCCAGTGATGAGCACCGTCGCGTCCGTCTTAGCCACCTTACCGATCGTCTTATAGATCTCCAGCATGGCCGGCGTCTGCCCGATCATTCGGTCGCTGGGATCGTACTCGTTCAATTGCGTGCGAAGCGCCTGGACTTCGGCCGCTAGCGCCTGATACTCGAAGAAACGATTGATGGTATGGAGAACGTCGTCTAGCTCGAAGGGTTTGGTGATGTAGTCGTGAGCCCCGAGCTGTATCGCCCTTATGGCCAGGCTCGAGGTTCCGTACGCCGTCATCAGCAGCACTGGCACTTCGAGGCTTTGCTCGTTGATCTTCTGTAGCACGTCGATGCCGCTGAGCTCGGGCATCCGGACGTCCATAATCACCAGGTCGGGCTTGCCGTTGCTCAGACGACCCATGACCTCCGTGCCAGACTTGGCCTCGGACACCGCAAAGCCCTCGTTTTCCAGGAACGATTTCAAGAGAGAACGGATCGACGGGTCGTCGTCCGCTACCAGTATATACTTCTTGCTATTCATTGCAGCCTACCCCCGTTGGACAGAGATTCCAGCCCTTGGGAATGTCTGTTTCCACTGGTTGCCCAGCCGCCATGACTGGAGCGAGATGTGCGACGAGTGCAGCCTGGCTGTAGGCGCTGCACCGCCAACGCTAATTATACGCTATGGCGAATGTGTACGCAATCCATCCAGCTCAACGCACCTGATCAGGGTGCCTGCGATCTCTCAGAACAAGCGCACCATAAAAAAATGGGGCACGAGCGGCTGGAACTCGTGCCCCCTGGCAAAGAAGGAAAAGTGGGGATGAGGCCTTATTAATCCTTGATACCCCTTGATTCAGTTTGTCAAGAACCCGCCTGTCGTCTTACTCTTGCGGCAAACTTGATCAAATGACGACGCTTGATTGCGTAACAATTACCAGCCTGACGAACCGGCAACTTCTTCTCTTGGATAGCTTGGCAAATCTCGCCAACGGTGATCTTCATTCCTCGGCGCTCTTTACTAGCCATCGGATTCTGGTTGCTCACGCTAAAATAGAGCAAGAAGCGTGCCAACAGATGCCAATTCTGGCTAGTAAACAGGGGAATTTTGGCCCTTTTTTGGCAATTCGTTTCTTGCCAGGTGGCTCTGTCAACAGCCGATCTAGGAAGGTGTTCCTAGACAGTGCACTAAAGCGTACGCTTTTAGCTCACTTCGACCCGAGCTTCTGCTTCAGCGTCAGAGCGTTGTATACGGCGTAAGCGTTGGCGTCGTTGTTGAAGTAGGCAAAGACCATCCTCGATTCACGGCCTAACTCCCTGGCGATACCCGCCCATCGCTCCAGTTCCTCATCCGTGTAGCACCCGCCGTACACGGTATGGCTCCCATGAAACCGTATGTAGGCAAAGTCGGCGGTCGCGACGGCAGGGTATTCCTGCCCGGGAGCGCTTATCACGCAAAAGCCCACGTCATGCCGCCTTAGGAGATCGTACACCTCGTCGCTCAACCAGGACGCGTGCCGGAACTCCAGGACGTGCCTGAAGTTCTCAGGCAGTTGTGCCAGGAAATCGCCCAGGGTCTCGTCGTCGCGTACGAACTGTGGCGGCAACTGGTACAGGATCGGCCCCAGCTTGTCGCCCAGAAGCCTTGCCCGATCCAGGAAAGTGTCTAGCAGCTCGGCCACGTTGCGCAGCCTTCGGTAGTGGGTTATCAGACGGCTCGCTTTTACGGCGAAAAGGAAATTCGGCGGCGATCCGTCTCGCCACCGCGCGAGCGCCCTTTCTGTCGGGAGACGGTAGAAACTAGCGTTTACCTCGACTGTCGTGAAAGACTCCCCGTAGTACTCGAGCCATCTATCCTTGGGCAGGCCCTCGGGATAGAACCTGTCGCGCCAGTGGTCGTAGTGCCAGCCCGAAGTGCCGATCCTGAACGACACCATTCTGCCAACCTTTTGACGTCCCTCTAGCTCGACAGTTCATGGTGCAAGATACGTGCCGTAGCGGTCCGCATTAGGCGGATGTGGTTGCCCCCTGCTTCCAGGCAGGTACCCTCGTGCCCGGCGATCTTCACAGTGAGCGACCTACTCGGCAGGCTCTTCCACGACGATTTCGATCAGGTCTTTCTCGATCCCCGCCAATCGCAAGTTGAATTCGGATAACTCGGCTAGGCGCCCGGCCAGGGGTGAGCATCCGGCGTAGACGATCGACAGTTGCAGCCTGCCGTTCTCGAATTCGTCTGCCTGCGTGTCGAGTATACCTGATAGCCCCTGCAAGGCTGCGTGGAAGCGGCTCAACGTGGTGAAGCTGCGGATCGGCGAAACCCCGAGCTTAATCAGCGTGGCTGCTGTGTGCGGCACGTCGTTGCCAAGCATTGTATGGGCGCCCGCCAGGCCGTCGGCGAACGTTTGTGCCGTCATGCCCGGCTTTGGCCCGGCATCGTGGTCCGCTTTCTCGATTGCTAACGAGAGGGTTTTGCCTGCTTGTGGGGAAGGCGCGGGATCACTTGGAAGGGTGTGGCCGCCGGCCGCATCCATTCCTGGCTCTACCTCCGTCGGAGCGGGCGCAGATCGCTCGGGCCCCTGCTCGGGCGCAATAGTCGCGTCCGACGTCCTCGTAGGTGGCCTCGTCGAGGGGACGATCTCGGAGGAGGGGATTCTCGACGGAATCTCCCGCCGCGACTTAAGAGGCTCTTCGAAAATGCCTATCGGAGGCAGACTGCTGAACGGGACGCGCTGCTCTGGCATAAAGCCCACCATGGCGTCTGCCATCGACAGGATCGATTCCCTCGTTTCCGCGAGTATCTCCAACGCCTTCCGTTCGGTCTCTTGATTACGGCGCAAAGCCTCTTCGCGCGCCTCCTGCATCAGCGACATAACCTCCTTCTGGAGCTCCAGTGCCAGCCTCGTCGCTTCTGCGCGCCGGTCGCCGTTTTCGTCTTTCACGATCTGCTGGCGGGCTTCCATCGCTTCCTCGGCCCGCGCAAGCATCTCTGCTGCCGTTTGAAGGGCGATTCTCGTCAGCTCACGGTTCGCCGTTGCCGTCTGCTCGAGCCGCAGTATCCTCTCGTTGGCCTGTTCGAGGGCGGACACCAGGTCGCTGTTTCTCGCATCCAGCTCGACGTTCTCGCGTTCCATCTCTCTAACGCTGAACACGAGGCCAGAGATGAGTCGATCCAGCTTGGACTCGTCGCAGGTGCGTCGCGCCGAGCCATTTCTCACTCCATCTGACTGACCATGGCCTTCGTTCTCCATCTTATCGCCTCCTCCTTAACAACTCACGCGGGCCGCGATGTAGCCGAGGTGGGGTCTTAGGCTATGTGCATCTACGACAAAGTTTACTTGGCGGTCTCCTTTACCGCACCCAGCCAAGGTTGCAGAAAAGGACGATATTCGCCGGCGTTCTACGTCATACCTAGGTATTAGTACCTATGGCTCCAAAGGCCATCCTCTTGACGGTCTGCCTGACGTTGTGGTTAAATGGGCGGGATTCTTGTTGTGCGTGGGGAGGTGAACAGGGTGAACGGGGACGAGGGCGGGATGACGGTTCGGGAAGCCGGCAGGCGAGGTGGCCAGGCTGTGCGGGAAAGGTACGGTGCGGAGCACTTCTCGGAGCTGGGCAAGCTCGGCGCACAGGCTATCAAGGACAAGTATGGCCCCGAGTTTCACGTGGAGGCCGGCAAGAAAGGCGGGGAAACCTGCAAGCAGCGCCACGGCAACAAACACTACTCCAGGATCGGCCAGAAGGGCGGCGAAGCCCTCAAGAATAAGCGCGGCCGAGAGCACTACGCGACGATCGGCAAGAAGGGAGGCGCGTCCTCCCCAAAAACGGCGCCACACTCCTAGTCCTTCAGCAACGCCCGCCGCAACAGGTTGAGTGCCCGCACCACGGCAGTGCGCTTGATCTCCGGCCGCCCGGCACGGTGCGTTCCCGCGCTCACCTGCGTTGCACCGCGAAGGTCCAGCCCTACGAACACCGTCCCGACAGGATGGCCCCCGGACGAATCAGGCCCCGCTTCCCCTGTTATGGACAACCCCACGTCGGTTCCCAGTCGCTTGCGGGCAGCCGTGGCCATCGCCATCGCCACCTCCGCGCTCACCGCCCCGTAGTCCCCGATGATGCGCTCGTCCACGCCTGCCTCAACCTTGGCACTGTTGGCATAGGCCACTATCCCGCCCTGGAAGTACTCCGATGCACCCGGCGCGTCCGTGATCGTGCTGGCCAGCAGCCCTCCCGTCATCGACTCCATCGTGGCCAGCGACAGTCCCTTTTCCCTCAGCAGTTGGCCCACCACTATTTCTAGCGTATCGTCGTCCACACCATAAACGTAGCTCCCCAGGATCGGTCGCAGCTTGGCCTCCAAATCCCCGATCATCTGCTGCGCCTGCCCTTCGTCCGGCGCCTTGGCCGTGATGCGCAGGTGAATACCGTCCGCCTTGGCGTAAGTGGCCAGCGTCGGATTTGTCGAGGAGACGAGGTGGCGCACCATATCCTCCACGGCCGACTCGCCCTTCCCAACTACCTTGAGCGTTCGCGAGCGAATGATAGCTCCGCTGTGCATCGCCCGAAGTCGAGGGATGACCTGATTCTCCCACATCAAGCGCATCTCAGCCGGCACGCCGGGCATCGCCACGATAGCTCTTCCCTCATTCTGCACCCACCAGCCGGGTGCCGTGCCTACCGGGTTCGGCAGCGCCTGCGCCGAGGGAATCAGCGTCGCCTGCTTGATATTGTGGGGAGGCATTTCGGCCCCGTACCGCGCGAATGCCGACCTCAGTTCTTTTTCGAGCTCGGGCTCCACGGCCATCTGCTCCCCCAGGAGTTCCGCGATCGCCTCGCGCGTCAGGTCGTCCTCCGTCGGGCCCAGTCCACCCGTCAGCACCACGAGATCCGAGCGCCCGAAGGCCCGTCCCAGTACCTCTACCAGGCGAGCTTGATTATCCCCCACCTGGGAGATCCAGAACAGGTCGATGCCCATTGCCGCAAGGTGCTGGGCCAGGTAGGGGGCGTTCGTGTCCGTGATGTGGCCGAGCAGAAGCTCCGTCCCCACCGACAAGATCTCAGCTCTCATCAACTACCGCCATATCGCCTTGCAGCTTTCCAGACCGTGAATGTCGCCAACTCCCGCAATCTGGACACGTCTGTCTATGCGCCGGATCAGCCCGGCGAGCACCTGGCCAGGACCTACCTCTACGAACCTAGTGGTGCCATTCTCCACCATTCGCTCGATGGACTGCTGCCAGCGGACGGCGCCGCAGAGTTGCTCTGCCAACTCCATCTTGATTGCGGCCGCGGCGCTTACCGGCTCGGCGCTGACGTTCGCCAGCAGTGGAACCTCGGCATCCCCTATCTTGCAGCGCTCTATTGCCCCGCCGAACAGCCGTGCGGCTTGGCTCATCAGGGGCGAATGAGATGCGATACTTACCGCGAGACGGATTGCTCGCTTTGCGCCCGCTTCGAGCGCCAATTGCATCGCTTCGCCCAAGGCCGTGTTTTCCCCTGAGATGACCGTCTGCCCGGGCGAGTTGTAGTTCGCGATGCACACCACACCGGTCCGGCTGGCCTCTCGGCAAACCTGCTCCAGAACGGCATTGTCCAGGCCTAAGATCGCCGCCATCCCGCCGGGGAACTTCGAGCCCGCCTCTTTCATCAGCCGCCCGCGCT
>JACQUC010000107.1 GCA_016210495.1 Chloroflexota bacterium | reverse complement strand
GTCTTTCAGCAGGCGGTAAACCTCGCGGTTGGCAACGACGGGGTTCAAGGCGCTACGGTCTTTGGTGAGCTCTTCAATGGCCTGATCTATCGCGTCCGCAGACACATCAGGGTTAAGCCGGCGTAAAGCGGCCCTTAGCCTGGGAACCAGGACGACCTCCTGCGTGGTCTGCCTGCCAAGCGTCGAGCTTTCGCCGACCTTTTCGTGGAAGCAGTTGGCTGTTTCGTAGCCGAGCGCCTCGAACAGCTTTGTTGTAGGCTGCTCGACCAGAGCGTCTTCGGAATACTCTTGCATCAGGCGGGCACCTCGAACGCCAACAGGGTCAGAATCATTTCCCGATTCGGACCATCGCGATGGTGAACCGCGCATCTAAAGCCAGTCTCGGACGTGAAGGGCAACTCACGCTTGAAGTTCGGATGCGCCTTTACCACTTCGGGTATCTTGCTGAGCGCAGCAGTCAAGTCGGCCTGGCGAAATAGCGGCTCATTCATCGTCCAGCCCCTCGGTATCAATCTCCAAGCCCTCTACATCGACCTCGCCCGAAGTCAGCTTTGGCAAGAGAAGATCGCGGGTGGCGCGAAGGTTGGTGTTCTTCAGCGCCAGCATTTTGAGTTGTCGAAAGAATGGCTTCACCAAATCCTCGAATACCTTTACGAGCCCGTGGCTAGGCATCAAGAATTGGTTTCTGTAAGCTTGGCCTCGATTGAGTCCTGGAACGGCTGCGTCGTTATTGAAGAAGTGCTGTGCCCTTAGGTTGTAGTACACGTAGAACATGCTGGCCGACGTATTGACGTAGAAAACCGTATCGATGGGGAAGAAATCTTCCTCTGACCAGTAAACGCTCCCCACATTTCCCTTGCGTCCTACAATTATGCCTGGACCATCGACTAGCGGTCTGTTGTGGTACCCAACAATACCGCCCGAACCATAAACAGGGAAAGGACCTTCTGATCTGTCCTCAGCCTTCAATGCTTTTCCATAGGCCAACTCGATGACATCTCCGAGCTTCTTGACCTCCCACCCCTCAGGAATCAACCCCAACTCCGAGGCAACCATCTTGATCTCTTCGTGGCCAGGGAAGCGGAAGTTCACAAACCATTCTTTGTAGATAGCTTGTGCCATCTCTTCAAGAATCTTGATGCGGCGCGTGTTGTTTTCAATCAGGTCGTCGTAGGCGGACAGAATAGCGGCGATCTTTCTTTGAACAGGGAATGGTGGCAACGGAATCAACATCCGGTTGAGATGAGACGGTCCGAAGTTTGGTTGAGCTGAGCCAATTACAAATGCCTCAACCTGATTCATGAACAGAGGGGACCGCAAGAATGCGTAGAGATAACCGGAGTGCAATTGATCCCTATTCAGTGGATGGAATCGAACCACGCTTGTGTTCATCATCAACGGTAGATGGCTCCTGTTAACTCTCCCCATTTTTCCGTACGTGTTGCCAGAGCTAGCCACGACGATGTCGCCGTCCTCAACCGCGAAGTGATCATACTTATTCTTGAACTCGTCCAATGACACGTACCGGTCCGTATTATTGACATCAACGGACCCGTCGTCCAAAATGTTAGTGACATTGATGACCTTCATTCCATCATTTGTCCACTGCCATCGTCTCAACCCAGGCCCTTCCTGAAGAAACACGTACTCTGGAAGGGGAACCAACTTCCATTCCTGACAAAGCTTCCCGAAGCTAAGCTGGCGCGTGTGTCTCATTTCAAGGCACTCTCCAACAGCTTGGAAACATTCTCAGCAATTCGCTCCTCAAGTTCCCGCGCTTCTGCGTTCAACTTTTCCAGCTCTTCGTTGAACTCTTCGAGCCGTTCACTGAAGACAAAGCCATCATCCTTCTGCTCAGCGACTCCAACGTACCGGCCTGGGTTCAGAGAGCAACCCTGCTGTCTGATTTCGTCAAGCGTGGCGACTTTGCACAGGCCTGGCACATCCGCGTATTTCCCTTTTGGGAACTTCTCCTTGAGCATCTCTTTGCTGCCGTTGGCAACGTCAACGGGCTCGCCACGGTAGAGCCTCACGATGTTGGCCAGAAACTCTATTTGGTCCGAAGTGAATTCGCGATGCGCACGGTCAACCTGCTTGTAGATGTGTCTGGCATCAATGAACAGGACCTTGTCTTTGCGGTCGGTGTCCTTCTTGCCTTTGTCCAGAAACCAGAGCGTGCACGGCAGCGTGACGGTGTAGAAGAAGTTGGGACCGATGGCGATCATCACGTCCACGCCGTGGTCTTCGACAAGCTTCTTGCGGATCTCCAATTCGGACTGCCGGGCATCGCTGGCTGAGTTGGCCATGACAAAGCCCGCGCGTCCATTCTTGTTCAACGCGGACCAGAAAACCTGTATCCAGAGGTAGTTGGCGTTGTCGACTTTGGGCATGCCGTAGCTGAAGCGAGGATCGTCTTTGGTTTTCTCTTTGTCCACGCCATCGACGTTGAACGGAGGATTGGCCATCACAAAATCGAATCTGCCAGTGCTGCGATGGACATCTTCGTAGTATGAGTTGCCCTGCTTGATGTCGCCTGAAAGGCCATTCACGGCTAAGTTCATTCGCGCCAGGCGGATGGTCTCGGCCACTTTCTCTTGTCCGTAGAGAGATATCTCCACGTTAGGATTCTTCTGACGCTTCTTTACGAAGCTGGCACTCTGCACAAACATGCCGGCAGAGCCGCACGCCGGATCAAGAATACGGCCGTGGTAGGGCTCTATCACCTCGACGATAAGCTTGACCAGTGAAGTGGGAGTGAAGAACTCACCGCCTCGCTGGCCCTCAGCCATCGCGAACTTGCCGAGGAAGTATTCGTAGATTTTTCCGAACACGTCCCCTTCAATGTCCATCGGTATGCCGGAGAAGGTCTTCAGCAGCGCAAAGAGGACGTCGTTCTCCAGGCGGTTGTAGTCCTTTGGGAGCACGCCTTTGAGCTCTTCGTTCTCCGCTTCAATCGCCTTCATTGCGTCATTGATCGCCCTGCCGATGTTCTCGCCCTCGGGCAGGTCCAACAGCCGGGAGAAACGGGCTTCGTCAGGGATGTACATCACGCCTTGCGCCTGGTAATCAGCTTTTCCAACAGTGCGCCTCCGGCTATCTCTGCTGACCGAGGCTTCTATCTTCTTCTGAGCGATGCTGAATTTATGGTCCGCGAAGCGCAGAAAGATGAGCCCGAGAACAGGAACGGAATACTCTGAGGATTTCAGCCTGGAGTTTGCGCGCAACTGGTCGGCGGAATCCCACAGCCTCTTCTCGATCTCACTGTGATTGCTGGGCATACCTATCCTCCGTCGTCGCGGCGATCAGCATCGCACGCCGGACATCTCACGAACGAATAACGGGCTTTGAAGCAGAGGAGTCGCAAGCAATCTCGTCTCTGGCAGGCTGGGTTCTGTTTCTCGCTGCCACTTCCTCCCGACCCTGACACCGTTCCATAGCCTTCGCTCCACGCGTACATTATATCATCCCCTTGGAGGGTTGGCCCTCATTTTTGTTTTCGACCTTTTGTTCTCACTTGGGATGAAGCACTATAGTATTGCGGGCTGCGCTCGGCCCCCAGAGCACCGCCCCGGGGCGGACAGCGGACGTCCGAAGAATCTTCGATCCGCCTCTACGCCTGTGGTCTCCAGCAGCTACAAGAGTTGGCGGACTGGGGCACCCTCACCCTCAACCTCTCCCTCTAGCCGCTAGCCGCGAGGGAGAGGGGAATGATGCCTGGCTTCCGTAAGTACCAGCCGAAGGTGGCACGGTGCTTGCCCACGTCGATTCTAGTAGTCATCACGAACGTAGATTATGTTGTCGACCATCAGGGCATGGGGAGAGGGTCTTCCACTCGCTCCTAGCGTGCCATCGGGACGAACGTATTGATGAACCTCAGCTATCGTATTGCCAAACTGATCGATGTATGCTATATATTGACTGCGGGTACAGTGCGGCTCGGGGGCACTCGGAGAGGTGGGATGTCCGTCCCGAAGAATATGCTCCGTGAATTCGCCGTCCTTGGCCCGCTGCCAGTAATCACCGTCGTTGAACATCTTTCGCAGTGCCGAGGCGCTTACCCACTGACAAGCAGGAGCATCGGTCATGGCAGAACCTCTCGATACGGCAATTCGTGAGCATTTGTCCCGCTACATTGACGGAAAGATTTCACACCGCGAATTCCACCGATGGCTCGTGCCCAGAGTGTGGAATGTACACAAACTAGGAAATCTCGATCTGGAGAATCTGGTTGGGGAAATCCATCTGCGACTCGCCGAGTTCGCGAATGGCGATTGGACGGAGGACGAGTTGAAGGACCTCTTGCGTCCGCTTGTCGACACTTACTACGTGAATATGAATATGCCCACCCGCATCCTGTCTTCCTCAAGAGTCATCCACCGTCAAATCAGCTACCCGGCGCCGGTGGTGGCGTACCGAGTGATACCTGTTGATACATAACTCGTAAGGGCATTCGCGTCCAGACTTGGCCATCCAAGAGCACGTCAAACCAGTAGAGCCCTTCATACTTCGCCTGGAGGGCAATATTGGCCACGAAATTCACACCCCGGTCCTCGCCCTCGAAGAGAATAGACTGCGATACTTCAGGGAGCTTCATTCCCGACGGATCCTCTGGTCGCAGGGTCAGAGTGTGTCGCCCTCGGGCGCTTCCGGACTTGAGAGATACAACGGCGAACACATTGATAGGAACAACTGGCATTTCTTCTAGAACGCCAGGTCCCATGCTGGTGTGGGTGATGCGATCGATTATCCTTATTAGACTGAGGACGCCACTCGCTTCTTGCAAGACTTTCTCGCAGAGCACGGCCACCTGCAGGTAAGGCCCTGTTTCGTTCGCCACGGCAACCTCCTTCAGTTCGCGCTGCTTCTTTATGCATTACGATGTTGACAGTAACCTGTCACTTACGATGGGCGTATTTTACCCTAGTCTGCCTGGCACGGCAAGCACGGCCAACGACCAGACATTTCGGAGCCTAGCCGTAACCGAACAGTTCCAGCAAGCATCTGGGCGACACTCACCCTCATCCACTCCCTCGGCCGCGAGGGAGAGGGGATTTTGCCTACTCCACCGTCACCGACTTCGCCAAATTGCGGGGTTGGTCGACGTCGCAGCCACGGCGGACGGCGATGTGGTAGGCGAGCAATTGTAGGGGAATGACGGATAGGATCGGCATCAGGTAGGGGGATGCGGTTGGGACGTGGAGCACGTGGTCGGCGATGCCGGCGATCTCCTGGTCGTCGTCGCTGGCGATGGCGATGACGGTGCCACCGCGCGTCCTGGCCTCCTTGATGTTGCTGATGATCTTGTCGTAGACTGTGTCGCGCGTGGCGATGGCGACGACGGGCATATCGTCGTCGATCAGCGCGATGGGACCGTGCTTCATCTCGCCCGCGGGGTAGCCCTCGGCATGGATGTACGAGATCTCTTTCAGTTTGAGCGCTCCCTCGAGGGCGATCGGGTAGTTGATGCCACGTCCCAGGTACAGGAAGTCGTTGCGCTTGAAGTACTGGTTGGCGATGGCTTCAGATGCAGCCTGACGGGACAGCGTCTCACCTACAAGTTGGGGCAGCTCGGTCACGTCCTGAAGCAGCTTGGCCAGAAGCTCCGGGCCGAGCTTACCCCGCGCCTTGCCGAGAAACAGCGCCAAGAGGTAGATGGCTACCAGTTGCGCGGTGAAGGCTTTGGTGGACGCCACGCCGATCTCCGGGCCGGCGTGGGTGTAGATGATCGATTCCGCCAGCCTGCTGGCCTGGCTGCCGACGACGTTGACGATGCCTAGAAGCCGCGCGCCGAGGCTCTTGGCAGCCTCCATCGAGACCAGGGTGTCGGCGGTTTCGCCGGACTGGGTCACGGCCACCACCAGCGTGCGCTCGTCGACCAGCGGGTCGCGATAGCGGAACTCGGACGCGTAGTCGACTTCCACCGGGATGCGAGCCAGCTCCTCGATCAGGAACTTGCCCACTAAGCCAGCGTGCAGGGCTGTGCCGCACGCGACGAAAACCACCTTGTTCAGCTTGTCGACGTCCAGTTGCGTGAGCACTGCGTCGTCGAGATAGACGTTGGGCGGCTGAAGCTCGACGCAAGTGCTGATGGTGTCCAGGATAGAGCGGGTCTGCTCGTGGATCTCCTTGAGCATGAAGTGCTTGTAGCCACCTTTCGCGGCCGACACGGGATCCACGGAGATCAACTGGGGCGTCTTCGGCACAGGAATGCCTCCGAGGGTGCAGCAACGCACGCCGTCGTATGTAACCACGGCCATCTCCTGGCTGTCCAGGAAGACCATGCGACGTGTGTGGCTCAGGATGGCGGGCATGTCGGAGGCGACGAACATCTCCCCCTCGCCTATCCCGACGACGACACCTCCGGCGAAGCCCAGTCTGGCGCTGATGATCTTGTCCGGCTCCAAGGCGCTCATAACGGTGACGGCGTGGGCACCCCTTATCTGTAAGAGCGCCCTGCGCACCGCCTCTTCGAGGCCATCGCCGGCGGTAAGGTACTCCTCCACCAGATGGACGATAACCTCGGTATCGGTCTCCGAAGCGAAGTGGTGTCCACGACCGACCAGCTCGCGCTTGAGCAACAGATAGTTTTCGACGATCCCGTTGTGAATGACGACGGTTTGTCTGGTGCAGTCGATGTGGGGATGAGCGTTCATCTCGGAAGGCTTGCCGTGGGTGGCCCAGCGGGTGTGGCCGATGCCGACAAGACCCGAGACCGGGGAGGCATCCAGGGCGCGGGCCAGGTTGTCGATCTTGCCGACTGCCCGCCGCAGTTGGATGCCGGACTGGTTAAGGACCGCCATTCCCGCCGAGTCGTAGCCTCGGTATTCGAGCCGACGCAGGCCGTCGATGACGATGTCAACTGCGTCTCTCTGGCCCACGTATCCGACGATGCCACACATTGGTCTACCTCCAGAGATCTAGTTGTGAGGGAGGGCCAGGCAGATGGGCCCTCACCCTAACCCTCTCCCAGTCCTTCCCTCGATTTCTTGCTATCGAGGGAAGGACCAGAGGGAGAGGGGACAGAACGCCTCTCCCTTCGGGAGAGGAGGTTAAGATGTCCTCGCGCAGATCGAGAAGGGCTTCTATGGTGCCAGGGCGAGATCGACGAGCTGGCGCAGGGTGGAGGCGAAGTGGACCGGTAGGCCCAAAGCGCGCTCCATTTCGCGCGGCGTCAGGTCGTCGAGACACCTGGCGCCTTCGGCGTCGAGCACGGTCCTGGGCAGGACGACGGCATCGCCAAGCGCACGACCTTCTAGGGACCTCAGCACGTCCCTTCCGCCGAGTAGTCCCGAGACGGTTACGTTTTTGCCAAACAGACGGTTCTCCACGGGCACCAGGTCGATCACCCATCCGGTGACGGCGGCCAGCTCGCCGGTTATCCTGGCCAGCAATGGCTCGATGAGCCGGCCGCAGGCCACGGTCAAATGCCGGCGCGGCAAAGGGCTCTTGGTGGCCAGTCTTAGCCTCAACCGTTGCCAGTCGTCCTGAAGCGTGCGCACCATGCCGATGCCATTCTCGTACTGCGCGAACCCGTCGTAGAGACGGGCCGACGGCACAGCGCGGTTGGCGAGCAAATAGAACTCGTCGGCGAGATACAGGAAACCGACGCCAAAGCGCTTGCGGTAGCCGCGTTGCAGCCTCTGAACGCGGTCCACCAGCGCGACGGCGTCCTCGAAAGCGACCGGTCTGAGGCCCTCGCAGTCACGCGCGATGGATACCGGCACTACGCCGACGCCGCGGACGCTGGGCCACAGGTCAGAGAGGTCATTCGTCGTCTGCTCGAGGACCTCTCCATCGTTGACGCCCGGACAAAGGACAACCTGGACTTGCACGGCGATGCCCAGCGAGGCCAGGCGACGCAACTGCGGCAGAAGGTCCGGAGCCCTGTCGTTCCGCAGCAGGAACCGGCGGACGGCCAGATCTGTCGCGTGGACCGAAACATATAGAGGACCTAGCCGCTGCTCTGCAAAGCGTCTCCAGTCGCTTTCGCGAAGGTTGGTCAGGGTAACGAAATTGCCGTTCAGCATCGAGCAGCGGTAATCATCGTCTTTTATGTAAAGGCTCGGTCGCAGCGACGGTGGCAACTGATCGACAAAGCAGAACCGGCATTTGTTGGCGCAGCGACGGACGCCGTCAAAGGTGGCCGCTGCAAACTCTATGCCAGGCTGCTCACCTTCTTCGACGAAGACGACAAACTGGCTGCCGGCGCGCTCGACGGTAAGCTCGACGGCGCCGCCCGCGACGCGAAACTGGTAGTCGAGGACGTCCTTAATGGGCTGGCCGTCGACGGCGACGATGCGATCGCCGGGCAAGAGTCCGAGGCGAGCACCCGCGGTATTGGGACGGATGTTGGCGATGGTGCCGGCGGCTTCCTTAGACGGTTTCAGTTTAGTAGGTAAATGCAACGATCCTCCATTGGGTTAGTTTTGGTGCAAAAGCCACGCCCCTCCCCTGGGCGGACAGCCGTCCGCCCCTACACATACCCGGCCCCGGCGTCCACGCGTCCGAATGAATGCGGCCACCACGGGCTTGGTGAGCCAGAAAGCTAACATATCTAGCAAGCGGCCCTCACCCTAACCCTCTCCCAGAGGGAGAGGGGACTTTTGTGGCGCCTCTTCCAGAGGGAGAGGGACAGCCTCGTCGGCCAGAGACTGGAGGGCGTGGACCACGTCTTGGATGACCCAATCGGGCGTGGAGGCGCCGGCGGTGACGCCAACCACATCGCAGCCCTCGAACCAGGATGCCCGCAGCTCGCCGGGAGTCTCGACGTGGTAGGTGGCCGCACCTGCCTGCTGGCATAGCTCCGCAAGCCGCCGGGTGTTGGCGCTGTTTCTTCCGCCGACGACGATCATGACCCGGACCTGCCTCGCCAGCTTGACGGCTGCCGACTGTCGGGCAGAAGTGGCGTTACAGATCGTGTTGTGGACGACCAGCTCCGCTGCGTTGGTTAGCCGGTCGTCCACGACACGCCTCACGACGTCCTGGAACGCTTTAATGCTCTGGGTCGTCTGAGCGACAATGCCAATCTTCTTGGCTCTTGGGAGCATATGCAGGTCTTCGACGCTAGCGACGACGTAGGCTTTGCCGTCGGTCCAGCCGACGATGCCCTCAACCTCGGTGTGGCCCTGATCGCCAAACAGTATTACCTGGAAGCCGGCCTCGACGAGTCGTCTAGCCTTTTGCTGGATCAGTCGCACGTAGGGGCAGGTGGCGTCGACGACGGTGAGGCCCCGCTGCTTCGCCTCTTCGATAACGCGGTAGGGCACGCCGTGCGTGGCGATGACCACGGCGCTGCCCTGCACCTCGTCCAGACTGTGCACGACCTTTGCGCCGAGGGCCTCCAGACGTTGGACGACCTGCTGGTTGTGCACCAGCGCGCCCAGCGCGCTAACCTGGCCCTTTTGAGTGGCCGTGCGCTCTACCAACTCGACGGCTCGCTTCACGCCGAAGCAGAATCCCATTTCCTTGGCTAGACGAATTTCCACAGGTTCGTCGGCCAGGCGGTGCGTAGGGCGTCCCCCGCCCCCCCGGGGTGGACGGAGACGTCCACCCCTACGGCCTGGCCATTGCCTCCTCAAGCTATAATTGTACGCTCGATTCGCTCGCGATCCTCACCATAGACACCACGATTCTCGGGCGGCAAAAGGGCGGCAACGTGCCGCATCATTTGCCCGACGCACTCGGCAAGCGAGTTGCGGCCGGACATGCCGGTAGGCTGCTCCAGTCTGAAGGTGGGCCCAAACCTTAGCTCGAACTCTGGCCTGAAAAGGATGCGCGGCCAGGTCAATATCTTGTGGGTACCGACGATGCCGACGGGCAGTATGGGCGCACCAGAGCGCAGGGCCACCAGTGCGGCACCGGCGTGGGCGGGCTGGAGTCGAGCCATCTTGCTGCGCGTGCCCTCGGGAAACATCCCGATCGCCTGTCCCTGTTCCAGGAGCTTGAGAGCAGCGCGCAGCGCCTGGCGATCGGCTTCGCCCCGGCGGACGGGGAAAGCCCCGTAGGCAGCGACGACCCAACCGACCAAAGGTGCTTTGAAAAGCTCCTCCTTGGCCATAAACGTGGCCTTGCGCGGCAGGAGCGCGCCCAACATGGGAGGATCGATCAAGCTCAGGTGGTTCGCCGCGACGACGAGTGGCCCGGTGGACGGGACGAACTCGAGGCCGGAGACCTTGTAGCGCGTGAGGAGTCGCAGGAGCAGCCGCACCAGGAAGTTGGAAAAGCGGTAGAACACCTAGCCCCCCCGCGAATCGACTAGGCGGCAAATGAAGCCCACCTCTTCATCGACTGTCAAGGAATCCGTGCTTAGGAGCACGGCGTCGTCGGCCGGCCGAAGCGGCGCGGCCTGGCGCTCACTGTCGATCTTGTCCCTGCGCCGGAGATCGGCCAGAATCTGCTGGTAGTCCGCGTGCTGTGCGCGCTGGAGCGCCTGAAGATGGCGTCGATGGGCGCGCACCTCGGGCGCAGCATTGAGAAAGATCTTTAGATCGGCGTCGGGTGCGACCACGGTGCCGATGTCGCGGCCCACCATCACTACCCGGCCCCGACGCGCGATAGTCTGCTGCAGCGCCAGCAGGGCGCGGCGCACCCTGGGATGGGCCGAAACCGGCGAGACGTTGGCGTCTACCTCGCGGTAGAAGATCTGCCAGGTGACGTCTTCGCCGTCGGCCAGCACGGTGTATTGGCGACTGTCGTCGACGGTAGGGCGAGTAACCTCTATGTTGATGCTCTCGGCAATCGAGGTGACCGCGGCCTCGTCGTGCACGTCGACATCGCGTTGCAGGGCCACCCAGGTGACCGCGCGGTAGACGACGCCGGTGTCGAAGTAGAGGTATCCCAGCCTATGCGCCAGGCTTTCTCCCAGTGCGCTCTTACCCGAGCCGGCCGGGCCGTCGATGGCGATGATCGAGGCTTGGGGCACTAGCTGTTCCTCCTTCAGCCTGCTACATACTGGCGCTGCGGGCGAACGCCGTTCGCCCCTACGTTAACTAGCCCTCACCACCAGCCGGGGGCGCGGAGACCGCGCCCCTACGCTGATCTATCTCGTACTAGATACTAACTCAGGACCCAGCCGAGGTATCCCTCACATCGGCATTAGCCTTCGCATGAGGCATTGGACGCATCTTCATCGCGCCCTACAGCAGAGACTCCTTTAGAGCCTTGACCTCGTCGGGCGTAAGTGGCCGCGACTGGCCTGGGGCGAGGTCTCCCAGACGAATCGGTCCGATGCGAACTCTCTTTAGGCGCAGCACCTGGAGGCCCACGACCTCGGCCATGTGCCGAATCTGGCGTTTGCGGCCTTCGTGGATGACGATGCGCAGCCACGCGCCCGCGTGTTCACGTGGCAACCCAGTCAAATCGGCGGAGGCACCACCCCCGGGGCGGGCAGAGACGCCCGCCCCGACGCCCGGACGCTGGACCTCTGCCGGCGCGGTGCGGCGTCCCTCCACGAGGACGCCTTGCCGCAACTGCTCCAGGTCGCCCTCGGATGGATCGGGGTGCACCAGAACGACATACTCTTTCTCAAGGGCAAAACGCGGGTGCATAAGCCTGTGCGCCAGGTCGCCATCGTTGGTCAGCAGCAGCATTCCCTCGCTCTCGACATCGAGGCGGCCAACAGGGAAAACGCGCTGCGGAGCCTGCACGAGTTGCACCACCGTCGGTCGGCCATAGGGATCGGTGACGGTCGTCACGTATCCACGGGGCTTGTTCAGCAGGATGTACACCTGCTTTTCCTGGACGACCACGGGTCGCCCGTCGACGGTGACCACATCGTCGGGCTTAACCTTGGTGCCAAGCCTGGTGATCACCTGCTTGTTCACGGCGACGCGACCCTGGAGAATAAGCTCTTCGCTGGAGCGACGGGAGGCGACCCCGGCTCTGGCCAAGAACTTCTGAAGCCGCTCTTCATTTGCTTCCGCGCTCGATTCGGCCATAATCATCTCACATAGGCAGGCATCTCGGCCAGCGTCCTATCGCCGTAGTAGAAAGAGCCGGTGCCGACTTTGCCGGCGTCCCCCTGGGCCGGCTGCGAATCTAGCCAGACGAAGTTACGCACGTAGGGCACCTCCCAGCGGGCTACACACTCGTACTGATTAGAGTCGACAGCCAGATCACGCCACAAGCCCGCGTCATCCTGGAGCTTGTAGAACGGGTTGGCGGACAGAGTCAGCGGCAAGCAGCGGAAATTCTCATAAAAGTATTCAAAAAGCAATTTTGCGTCGCGCAGCCGGTCATTGCTCTTGATAAGGCCAACAAATACCGCGCGTCCGTCGCGATTGACCGATGCGACAAACGATTGGCCGGAGTTCTCGGTGAACCCGGTTTTCACGCCGTTGGCCCCCGCATACTGGCCCAACAGCCTGTTACCATTGAGCAACTGATGGGGTGTTTTCCCTTTGGTGACATAGGTTACCGTGCCGACCATCCTGGCGAAGGCCGGATTGCGCATGCCGTAGCGGCCAAGCATCGCGATATCGTAAGGCGAAGAGTAATGGTCGTCGCCATCCAGGCCGTGCGGGTTGACGAAGTGGGTGTTTTTGAGACCGAGCTCCGCCACCTTCTCGTTCATCATCTCAACAAACCGCTCCTCGGTGCCGCCGATGTACTGCGCGATGGCCAAGGCCGCGTCGTTGCCCGACGGCAACATCAGGCCGTAGAGCAGATCCTCCAGCGTCAGCTCCTCGCCTGGGACGATACCCATAATCGAGCTGCCCGGCATAGCGTAACCATTCACCTTGACCTTGACGACGTCGCCGAGCCGCCCTTTTTCCAGGGCCACGATGGCGGTGACGATCTTGGTAAGGCTAGCCGGCGCCATACGTCTATGGGCGTTCCTGCCGTACATAAGCTTGCCCGTGCCTCCGTCGAGAATGGACACAGCCTGGGCATTGTAGTCGGGCGCCCTGTTGGTCTGCTGCACGAGCTCCAACTGGTATTCAAACAAGGGAGTCCGCGCCTCATCGCCCTCGATCAGCGCCACGGGACCGAAGCCGGTGGCGGCAAAGGCGAGAAGAAGCAGCAGCAATGGCCCCAATAGCTTGCGCAACGGCAACACCTCCGGATAACGAAAGCGGTCAGCTTTCAGCCATCAGGCTTTCGGCGCTCTGCACCTAGTATTATATGTGTTCCTGAGGGGGAAGGCAAACGGAGGTGGGCGCCGAAAAGTGACCTTGACAGTGAGATGGTCCACTGATATAGTTGCGTTTGTCGTCAGCCCTGACTTAGCCCGAGTGCTGCGCCAGCGGCGTGATGTGCCGTAGCACGCGTCAGATGGCCCTGATTGTGCACTAGCCCGGCAAGAGCCTTGCGAAACGTTGTGAAGGAGAAAAGACACATGTACAGGCGAATCTCAATGGTCGTGGCCCTCGCGTTGGTGCTGAGTACCATCGGAGCCGCATTCGCCCAGGCCGCCCCGGTGGAGCAAGAACCCGCAAAGGCGATCCCGAGGGTTCTCCCTCGAAGCGATATGACGCCTATCGATAAGTCGGCCAGGGCCGATGCCGCCGTTGCGGAAGCAATTAACTATGTAGGTTTTGCCAACTACGATTACGAAGCTTACCTGGTGCCTGCCGATGCCAGTTTTCGCAGCCTCTTCCTCTACTACGATGCCGAGCTGACCAACGCCGGCTGGTCCGGCAGTGAGTTTGTGATCGACATCGAGAGTGGCAAGCTGTACGCTTTGATGGACCGTGCGAGCGGGACGGGACTGGCACTGATCCACGCTACTTTCCCTGAAGGCACCGTCCTCCTGGTCATCTTTGGCGGCCAAACAGTGGCCGTGCCCACACCATTGCCGGCAAAGAAGGCCGTGCCACAGCCCACCCCGATGCAGGACATGCTGGCGATGGATAAGACGAGCGATTTGGATGCCGCTGCCGACGGGGTAGCGCAGGCGTTGGGCTTCGGCGATTACACTTACGCGGCGTACAGCGTCCCCGCGACGACGAATTTTGACGACATCTTTGGCTACTACGATGCCGAGATGGCGAAGGCCGGCTGGTCCGAGACGTCGCTGATAATGGAACTGGATGGCGGTAACGTCGGGGCCTTCGTGGACTCGGCCACGAAGACGGGTCTGGCCATAGCATACGTCAGCGCGGGCGAGGGCGCCGTCCTTTTGACCGTGTTCGCGGAGTAGTCGGGCATATAGGTGATCCATGTATTGGGCGATAGGGCAGCCATGCGGGTGGGCAGCCATACGCGTGGGCAACCACATAGGGTTGCCCCTATGGGGTCGCCGGGGATGCCTGTCTGATCGAGCACTTGGGAAAAAGGGCTAGTGACCACGGGTGAACTCGGTGTCGAGCTTCTTCAGCCACAACCTGGTTTTCGTTTTCTTCGTCTATGGCCTGGCCTATTTCTCTATGGGCCTGGCCATCCTCCTCGAATCCAGGAAATCCAGCAATCTCAAACTTGCAAGCAGCCTGCCTTTCCTGGGCGGCTTCGGACTGTTGCACGGTGTGGTGGAATGGTTCGAAATGTCCATGTTTATCACCGAAGCGAAGTCGCCGGCGCAAGAGTGGTTAGCTGTGGAAACGGTAGGTATACTGCTGATGGCGCTTTCCATAGCGTTCCTCTTGCTGTTTGGCAGCAAGTTGTTGGCCGGCACGACCAGCGCCAAATGGCTCGAGTGGGCGCCGGGTCTGCTGTTCGCGGCCTGGTTCATCGCCGTTATTGCCGACCTGGCGCTGGGCGGGTCGCTAAGCGACCGCTGGCTGACGAACGCGAACGCCCTGGCCAGGTACGTTTTGTACCTGCCCGGGAGCGTCCTCGCCTCTATGGCGCTGGCCTTCCAGATTCCCCAGTTCGTCGAAGGGAACATGCCGCGGATTGCGCGCGCAACGGCGGGCGCCGCCGTTGCCTTCGCCTTTAACGCGGTGGTAGCGGGCCTAGTAGTTCCGGCGGCGCCGTTCCCGCCGGCGTCGGCGCTGAACTACGACTCCTTCCTGGCGTTAACAGGGGTGCCGGTGCAGGTTCTAAGGGCCGGCTCGGCGATCACGATCGTCTACTTCGTGCTGAAGATGCTCAGGGTATTCGAGACCGAACACGGACAGCAACTGGAAGCGGCACATCAGCAGCGCTTCCAGGCCCAGCAAGAAGCCCTCGAGCTAAGCCGTCGATTGTACGAGGAGATTCAGCGGAAAGAGCATGCGCGCGGCCAGTTGCTGGAGAAGACCATTTCTGCCCAGGAGGAAGAGCGCAAGCGCATCGCCCGCGAGCTACACGACGAGGCGAGCCAGGCCCTCACGGCCCTGATCATCAGCCTGGAATCGGCCGAGGAGTCGCTTCCCAACGATCTCGTCGACTTCAGGGAGCGCCTCGGCTCCATCAAGGCTCTCACCATCCAAACGCTCGAGGAGATAAGAAAGATCATTATGGATCTGCGGCCTACTCTGCTGGACGATCTGGGTCTGATTCCGGCCCTGCGTTGGTACGCCAAGAGCCACTCGGAGATCTCGGGCACGAAATTCAACTTCCGAGCCGATGGGTTCAAGGAGAGACTCCCCGCGCAAATGGAAACGGTGCTTTTCCGCGTGGTCCAGGAAGCTATCACGAACATCACCCGGCACTCCCAGGCGAGCACGGCGACCATTCGGCTGGCATTCGATGAATCGGACGTCAGGGCGTCGATAGAGGACGACGGCATAGGGTTTGACGTGGAGCGGACCCTCCGCTCGCGAGACAGTGAGCGGGGCCTGGGGCTTTTGGGGATGGAAGAGAGGATAGCTCTCTTGGGAGGCACGCTGTCGATCGAGTCCACGCCAGGCAAGGGCACGCGCGTGACTTTACGCGTGCCGGTGCACAGTTGGGAGCTGGTGCCAGGATGAGCAAGATACGGGTGATGTTGGCGGACGATCACACACTGTTGCGCGAAGGCATTCGCGTGCTCCTTGAGGCACAGCCGGACATCGAGGTGGTGGCCGAGGCAGCCGATGGCCGCCAGGCAGTGGCGAAGGCACACGAGCTCAAGCCGGACGTCGTGCTGATGGACATCGGGATGCCGGCAATGAACGGCCTGGAAGCCACCAAGCAGATCAAGAGGAACGACCCAGACGTTCAGGTTGTCGTGTTGACGATGCACGACAACGAGGAGTACATTTTCCAGATCCTGAACGCGGGCGCGGCCGGATACGTCCTGAAGCGTGCGGCGGCCACGGAGCTTGTGTCCGCGATTAGAGCGGTTCACGAGGGCGAGTCGTTCTTGCACCCGGCTGTGGCGAAAAAAGTCATACAGGAGTACCTGCGCCGGGGGGAGGGTTCGGACGAGCAAGAGGGCATAGACAGGCTGACCGACCGCGAACGCGAAATCCTCAAGCTGATCGCCGAAGGACACACGAATCAGGCCATCGCGGACGAACTGTGCCTCAGCGTCAAGACCGTGCAGACCCACCGCACGCACATTATGGAGAAGCTTGGGATGCACGATCGCACCGAGCTGGTGAAGTACGCTATCCGCACCGGGCTGATCGAGCTGGATTCCTAAATACATTCCTCGTGCGGCCAAAATACATCCCGCATCCGATGCCTTGACAGAAGCGACTGAACTAGAATAAGCGTGGCCTTTCTGGGAATCGCTTGAGAGGGTGATGGATGGAGAAGAGCCGCGTGCTCCTGGCGGACGACTATGTGCCTTTTCGCAAAGCGCTCCGCGAGATACTGCTTTCACAGCCGGAGCTGGAACTTGTCGGGGAGGCCGAAAGCGGGCAGGACGCGCTCGACAAGGCACGAAGCCTCAGGCCGGATATCGTGCTGGTGGACATCACGTTGCCAGACATCAACGGCCTGGATGTCGCCGGGCTCATCAAGCAGTGTCTACCGGAAGCGGACATCATCGTGCTCACCGACGATAGCGACGAGGAATACCGTACGGCAGTCGCTGGCAGCGGAGCCAGCGGTCTACTGGCGAAAGGATCTGCCCGCAAAGAACTCCTCCCGATGATGCGAGGGATTCATCGTGCCCGTTCTGAGTAATGTCGGCCTGCAAACAAAGATCATCGTCCTTGTCATGCTGGGCCTCTCGGTGAGCTTTGGCCTGCTGAGCCTATTGGGCTTCCAGGCCGTGAACGAGAGCACGCAGCGGACGCTGGACGAGCGACTGATCATCGCCCGCATGGCCGCAAACCATATCGACCAGATGCTCAGGCACGGGCTGGACGAACTGGAGAAGCGGGCCAAGCCAGAGTTCGTCGACCTGGAGCAGGGGAATCTCGACACGAGCAGGAGAATCCTCAAAGACATCTTTCGCGAAAGCGCCGTCTTCACTTACAACGCGTTCCTGCTGGATGCCCAAGGGAACGTGCTTCTTACGGAGCCTCACGATGCCACGGTAGTGAACACCAACATCGCCAAACTGCCGCATATTGCCAAGACGCTGCAAAGCGGGCAGCCGATCATATCCAGCGTGGTAGCCGCCCCCGGGACGCGGAAGCCAATCGTCTCGCTGACGGTTCCCATCAAGAACACGGCCGGCGAGATAACCGCCGTTCTGGGGGGCGCCTTCGACCTGACCCACCCAAGTATCAGCGAGGTCATCCAGGGCATGCGACCGGGGCTAACGGGTCACACGCAGATCGTGGACGAGCGTGGGATCGTCATCGCCAGTACAGACCCGGACTACCTGCTTCGCGAGTGGCATCACACCAACCTGGTGCCACCACCCAGGGATGGTGATGCCTTCGTAGTTTCCGACCCGTATTTCCGCGATGGAAAGAAGGTGAAGGACGACGTAGTGGCATACGTAGGGCTTCGGTCCACGACGTGGGGCGTGGCGGTCGAGCAGGACGTCGAGGAGGCATTCGCACCCGCCAGGGCGTTGCGCAACAGCATTCTGCTCTTTGCGCTCGTGTCTTTTGTCAGCGGCCTGCTGTTTGCCTGGCTCATCGCGAACAATGTCGTCAGTCCGATAAAGATGCTCACGGACGCTTCGCAACGCGTCGCCGCGGGCGACCTTACGGCGACCGTCGCCGTAAGGGGCCGCGACGAGCTGGGGGTGCTGGTGGCGTCCTTCGACACGATGACTGCCAGGCTCAGAGAATCGCGCGCGGAGATCGAGTGCTGGAACAAAGAGCTGGAAATGCGGGTGGAAGAGCGAACCCAAGAAAACGCCAGGCTGCTCAAGCAGGCGGAACTTGCCCGAGCCCTGGAAGAGGCGGACCGGTTGAAGTCTGAGTTCATCTCTACTGTTTCGCACGAGCTGCGCACGCCGCTATCCTCCATCAAGGGATATACTACGACTCTTCTGCGCAAGGATGTGACGTGGGATGCGGCGACGCGCACCGAGTTCCTGGAGATCGTCGACGAAGAATGCGACAAGCTGCGCGAGCTCATCGACAACCTGCTGGAGATGTCCAAGGTCGAGGCCGGAGCGCTGAATATTTGCAAGCAACCGGTACTCGTAGGCCGCATCGTGCGTCGTGTCGTGGCCGAGCAACAGGCGCGGGCCCAGAAACACGAGTTGTCGGTGGAGTTTCCGGCGTCCTACCCAATCCTGGAGGCAGATCCTCGACGCATCGAGCAGATTCTGCACAACCTGCTGGAGAACGCAGTCAAGTACTCGCCCGATGGGGGGCGAATAGTGGTGCGCGGAGAGATCAGCGGTGGCAACGCTCTCGTCAGCGTGTCGGACGAGGGGGTGGGCATACCGGCCGAACAGATCGACAAGATCTTTGCCCGCTTCTATCGGGTGGACGGTCCCCTGGCGAGGCGGGCCGGAGGGAGCGGCCTCGGCCTGGCGATTGCGCGCGCGCTGGTGGAAGCGCACGGCGGCAAAATTTGGGCCGAGAGCGCCGTGGGGCAGGGCAGCAGATTCGTTTTCACGATCCCGCTGACGGAGATCCGTACGACAACGGTGGAAGGAGAAGAAATGGACGAAGGATCAATTCCTGGAGCCGCCGAAGTAGTGGGAAGCAGCGGCGGTGTCCCCGATCGAACAGGTATTCGCCTCAACAGACAGGCGAGCGGTCGGGTCTAAAGACACCGACGCTACGGGGGTGGAGGGACGTAGCGGCCGCGTCTTTAGACCGGCCAGCGCTCTTGCCATCAGCAATACGTATGCTATCGCGACCACGATCAATAGAATGATGTCGAATTGGTCAAAGAGGACCAAAGGTCATGATGACGTGAAGGAGGTCTATGATGAGACCGACGAGTGTACTAGTGGTGGACGACGAGCCACGCCTGGTCAGATATGTGCGGGCCAATCTCGAATCGATGGGGTACCGGGTGCTGGGTGCGTACGAAGGCCAAACGGCTCTCAACCTAGCCGAGCGAGAGAATCCCGACCTGATAATGCTTGACATTGTTATGCCTGGCATGGACGGCATCGAGGTGTGCCAACGCGTGAGGGAGTTCTCCGACGTCCCGGTTATCGTGCTTACGGCCAAGGGAGAGGAGGCAGACAAGGTCAAGGGGTTCAATGCGGGAGCCGACGACTACGTAACCAAGCCCTTCGGGGCAGAAGAGCTGCTGGCCCGCGTGAAGGCCGTGCTGCGCCGGTGCAGCCCGGACGATCGCGTCAAGGCGCGCTCCAGTTTCGTGCATGGCGACTTCTGTATTGACTACCTGCGGAATCGCGTGACTGTGCGCGGGCAAGAGATCGTGCTGAGCGCAACGGAGTACAAGCTCCTCTGGCAGCTCACGACCAACGCTGGACGAGTCGTCTTGCACGAAGGGCTCCTGAGCAGGGTATGGGGACCGGAATACCGCGAGGAAATCGACTACTTGCGGGTGTACGTACACCACCTACGGCAAAAGATAGAAGAGGATCCGTCCAAACCGAAGTACATCCTCTCAAGGCCGGGAATAGGATACTATTTCGCCAGCGCCGATGCTCGTGGTATTGATTCTCAAGCGACGTTGATGTAAACTAACGGGGCTTGTACGAGCCGCTCAAACAGCCTGCCGGCGTTCATTGCAGCAGGCCCGATGGAGTACTGGCCTGCGAGCCTGGTATCTTGCTCGCCCTACGCAAAACAACACCCGAGGGGCGCGAAACGTGGTTAACAGGCTGTTGACCCATCTCGGCAGACTACCAAAGCCAGTCTCAGTGGCCGTGGGGCTGCTTTTCCTCGCTGTTGTAGTGGCCCTCGACATCAATACGGGGCCCGGGGTTTCGTTCTCCGTATTCTATCTCCTGCCAATCTTCCTCGGCACCTGGCTCATCGGCAGGCACTTCGGGATTTTCATCTCTATCGTCGCTGCGCTCATCTGGCCCCTAGGCAACGCGGCAGGGCAATACGCATTGCCGAGCGCCGTGTTGCCTTATTGGAACGCGTTCGTGAGGCTGAGCACTTTCCTGGCCATGACTTTTATCATAGCCGCCTTGAAAAGGACATACGACCACGAAAAGGAACTGGCTCGGACGGACTACCTAACCGGAGCAGCGAATGGGCGTTATTTCCTCGAGTTGGCCAACCTGGAGATAAGCCGAGCTCGCCGGTACGGCCATCCTTTCACGGTCGTCTACATGGATGCCGACAACTTCAAGACGGTGAACGATCGTTTCGGACACAGCACCGGGGACAGTCTCTTGCGCCTGGTGGCGGAAGCGCTCAGGAAGGATGTTCGAGTAAACGATCTGGTGGCACGACTTGGTGGCGACGAGTTTGCCATCCTGCTGCCCGAAACGGGGGACGTTCAGGCCGGGGTGCTGATTGGCAGGGTGCAGGAGATGTTGTCGAGCGCGATGGAGAGGAACAACTGGCCGGTGACGTTCAGTATTGGGGCGATTACTTTTCTGACTGCCCCGTCGTCGTTTGACGAGATGATGGAAAAAGTCGATGCTTCGATGTATTCGGCAAAGACGGCAGGGAAGAACATGGTCAAGTACGAGGTCTTTGAGGCGGCGAGGGTGGCTTCTACGCCGCAAAATGGATAGTAATTGCCTGTGGGCGCTCGGTTTCCTCTGGCACGGGCTCACCAACCTGTTTTAGCGTCTCGATTTGGCCGGCTATGGCTGCCTTGGCATTGCTTTTTACTTCCTCAATGTTGTCTCCTTCTGAACCAGTACGAGAATACGTCAACCGCAGAGAGCGCAGAGACAGAAATAGAAGAATCTCTGCGTCCCCGATGGCGCCTATTTTCTTAACGCAGAATTAATGGATTCGCCGGCATTTTTACAGGCATTTCATGCCGCTGCGCTAGAATCCGCATAGTGGCGATTGTGCTGGTCTTGGCCAGGAACGATCGAAGCCCGAGAGGCGCTCCCGGCAGACGGCCGAGGATGGGGCCGGCTATGCGAAGACAGGTGCTGGCAGTGGAAGACGACGAGAGGCTGCGCCGGCTGCTGCAAGTCAACATCCAGAGCGATGAGATCGAGGTTACCGAAGCCGGCACGGGCGAGGAGTGCTTGAGGCTGGCGCGGGAGAAGAGCCTGGATCTCATCCTGCTGGATCTAAACTTACCGGATTGCAGCGGCTCGGATGTGCTGGCCACTCTCCGCCGGTCGGAACTCTGGAAGGACATTCCGGTGATCGTTCTGTCGGTGGTCCCGCCCGACAAGACGATGATACAGCGGTGGAGACCGGAGCAGTACTTGCAGAAGCCCTTCGACGCACGTGAGCTGCCGGGTCGCGTGCGCCGGGCATTAGGCTTAAGGGGCGTTGCCGGCGGCAGCCAATCCTCCCAAGGAAACGACGCGACATGAGGTACTCAGTCAGTGATAGGGCGGCGTTTGGCGCGTTGTGGAAAGCCCTGTTGCCATTAGCCTTGATCGCCGCGATTACCGTTATCGTCTCGTGCGAATTGGAACGGCAAGAGGCTGTGACCGCGACGGAGTCGGACGTGCCGATCAAGGTCAAGTTCAAGATAGCCGAAGGGCCAAGCTATGCCCAGGACATCCAGCCGATATTCGATCTTTACTGCGTGTCCTGCCACGGCGCGCAGAAGGCCGAAAACGGGCTGAGGCTCGATTCCTACGAGAACACGATGCGCGGGACGCGGTATGGAGCAGTGCTCATTCCCGGCTGGCCGGAGGCAAGCACTCTCATCTATGTTCTGAGACGTCCTGCCTCCCAGGAGATCGCGATGCCTCACGAGCAAAGAAAGCTTACGCCGAATAGGGTGAAGAATATGATGTACTGGATAGAGGCAGGGGCACTTAACAATTAGATGGTTCTCAAAAAACGACGTCGTCGGCGTGGGAGCGACGGGGCAACCACACAGGGTTGCCCCTACGGGATATCGTCGAAGACGGGGCAAACACACAGAGTTGCCCCTACAGGATATCGTCGAAGCTATCGGGTAATGGTGCAGAAGGCCACGATACGAAAGGTGTGGGAAACGTGGCCAGGCATAGATTGCGAAAGGAGAGGTGGACAAATGACTTGGTTAATCGTTTCGGTAGGGGCTTTTGTGGTTCTTTTGCTCTTATGGTTGGCAGTCAGGATCGTGTGGCAATACGAGCACGGCGTGGTGTTTCGGTTTGGCCAACTGATTGGGGTCAGGAATCCAGGCTTCAACTTCATCGTTCCCATCATCGACCGAATGCTGAAAGTCGACATGCGCGTGGTGACGATGGTGGTCGAGCCTCAGGAGGTGATCACCAAAGACAACGTTACCATAAAGGTCGACGCGGTGGTGTACTTCCAGGTGGTAAATCCGGAGTACGCCGTAGTGAAGGTGCTGGATTACATCCGCGCAACATCGCAGATCGCGCAAACAACCTTGCGGAGTGTCCTGGGCCAATCGGAGCTCGACGAGTTGCTGGCACACCGGGAAGAGATCAACCAGATGCTGCGAACGATAATCGACGAGCAGACCGAGCCGTGGGGCGTGAAGGTTTCGCTGGTAGAGGTCAAGGACGTTCAGCTTCCCGAGTCGATGCAACGAGCGATGGCGAGGCAGGCCGAGGCGGAGCGCGAGAAGCGCGCGAAGATCATCCACGCCCAGGGCGAATTCCAGGCTGCCCAGCAGCTCTCCGAGGCCGCGGAGATCATCAACAGGCAACCGGCAACCCTGCAACTGCGGTATTTGCAGACTCTGACCGAGATGGCGGGAGAGAAAAACAGCACGATCATACCGGTGCCCATCGATATTCTTGGCATCGTCTTCGATAAGATCGGCAAAGCCGTGGCGGAAAAGAACGGCGTCGAAAAAGTGCTGGGCTGACGGCGCTTGGCCACGCGAGGGGACGGGTTGTGCGCGTGACTTGGAGGTATGTTTATGGATAGGAAGGTAAGGTGGGGCATGGTGATCGACTTGCGACGCTGCATAGGCTGCAATACCTGTGCGGTCGCCTGCAAGAGCGAAAACGCTGTCCCCCTTGGGGTGTTTCGTAGCTGGGTGAAGCAGATCGAGAAGGGTAAGTATCCAGTCGTCACAAGATCTTTTCTCCCTTCGCTGTGCAACAACTGTGAGAATCCCATCTGCGTGCGAAACTGTCCGACGCAGGCAACCTATAAGCGCGAGGACGGCATCGTGATGGTCGACCCACACCGCTGCATCGCCTGTAAGTATTGCATCGCCTCGTGCCCATACGACGTACGGTACCTGAACCCGTTGAAGAACGTCGTTCAGAAGTGCTACTGGTGCTACCACCGTGTGGACGTAGGGCTGGAGCCGGCGTGCGTGAACTCGTGCCCCACGAGGGCGATGGTGTTTGGCGATGTGAACGATCCTGACAGCGAAATATCGCACGTCCTCGCCACAAACGCTGTGCAGGTGCTGAAGCCGGAAAAAGACACGCTGCCGCAGGTTCACTACATCGCGGGCGACGAAGCCGTGATGCGGACTTACGGATTTGGCAAGGAGGGGGGTGAATAGATTGGAGGAAGAGATCAATGTAATCTACAACGTCGCCCACGAGGCTCCTCTGGGTGTTCCCATAGCCATCTACTTCTACATGACGGGTCTGAGCGCCGGTTCGTTCATCCTGTCCACGATGGCATACGGTTTCGGCATTACCAAATACAAGCCGATGGGCAAAGTGGGCGTTATACTTGCCATCTTGTTGCTGGTGGTGGCGCCACTGAACCTGATCGCCGATCTTGGCCAGCCCCTGCGGTTCTGGCATCTCTTTCCTTATCTGAATATCGCTTCACCCATAACCTACGGAACGTTCTTGCTCACACTCTATCCGCTCAATTGTCTGATATACGCTTGGTTCATGTTTAGCGGCAATGCGAAACTGACCAAGCTCTTCGGCCTGATCGGCATCCCACTCGCCACATCGGTGCACGGGTACACGGGGTTCATCCTGGCCTTGAGCAAGGCCAGGGCGCTCTGGAATACCGCGCTGATGCCCACGCTGTTCCTGGTTTCCGCGATGGTGTCCGGCATGGCCTTGATGCTACTGGTGATCGTGATCCACGGTCGGTTCTTCTCGTTCGAAAAGAGAATCAATAAGGAACTTGTGTTCGAACTCGGGCAGATACTGGCGTTCACGATATTGCTTGATCTGTTCCTAATCTTTTCCGACGTGGCGGTGCTACTGACCGCCGATAGCGAGGCGCGGGAGGCGGCGATGATGATACTGACGTTGAATTTCAGCCCCATCTTCGTGGGCGTCGAACTGGTACTGGGATCGCTGATTCCCCTGGCCATTCTATTCTTCCCCAAGACGAAGAGAAGGGTGATACCAGTTTCTATCGCCGCGGTCCTGGTAATGGTCGGAATCATGGCGATGCGTTACGTGATGGTGATCGGGGGTCAGAGTGTGCCCCTTAGCTAGTTTTTGGTACGAAATGGCGGCGCTGCCCCGCCCCACCTCAGGCGGACAGAGACGTCTCCCGATGGAATCGGGATCCTGTCTCGGGACGCCCCTACCCGCGCGCATTTTGGATCGGAATCAGGAGTTCGGAATATGTCAAAGATAAGCCGCCGGAACTTCTTGAAATTTGGACTGGCTGGGGCTGCCGCGCTCGTCGTGGTGAACAGGGCGGTGGAGCTTCTCAAAGCCGGGGAACTGATCGAAGGAGGTGCAAGCGTTTCGCGGACTACAAATACGTCGCGAGTTCCCATTGCCAGCACCTGTACCCTGTGTGAGGCACGCTGTGGCATCCTCGGGTTCGTGGAGGAGGGTCGCCTGGTGAAGATCGAAGGCAACCCCCGAGACCTGAACAACCGGGGGAGAATCTGCGCGCGCGGCCAGGCCGGAATGAATTTGCTATACAATCCTGACAGGCTGCTTTATCCGGTGAAACGGGTTGGCTTGCGCGGGCAGGGCAGATGGAAAAGGATTTCGTGGGACGAAGCCTACACCGAAATAGCGGCGAGACTCAGCGCACTGCAAGCCGAGCGTCGGCAGGATCAGTTTGCCTTCTACGCCGGGCTAGACGGGATGGACGGACTGACCAGCCGCTTCCTGACAGCGTTCGGCACCAGCAGTGTTGTACAGGATGTCGCGTCCCACGCCGCAAATCGATGGATAGGCCGGATGCTCTCATTTGGGCAGGACGAGGAGATCGTCGACGCCGCTAATAGCAAGTTCATTCTCAACTTCGGCGCAAATCCCTACGAGGCCCATCCTCACTACGTACCTTTCATCCAGCGCATAATCGACGGGCGGATGAACGGCGCCCGATTGGTTACTTTCGATTGCCGGCTTTCCAACACCGCCGCCAAGAGCGACAAGTGGTATCCCATACGCCCAGGAACCGACGGGATCGTGGCGCTCGCAATGGCGAACCTGATTATGCAGCGGGGTCTCTACGACCGGGATTTCATAGAGAATTGGATCAATTTCCCACCGGATCGGCTGACCCAGCACCTCATGCAGTACACCCCGGAGCAAGCCGAGAAAGAAAGTGGGGTAAGAGCTACCGAAATCACCCGGGTGGCCGTGGAGTTCGCGATGACGAAGCCGGCGGCGGCCATCAGCGGCGGCGGCGCCACCGGCCACGTTAACGGCGTTCAGAATCAGCGAGCCATAGCGCTGCTCAACGCCATAACCGGCAACGTCGACGTGCGCGGTGGGGCATGTCTGCCAAGGCTCTACCAACTCGAGGAACCAGAACCTGCACCCAAACCGCTAACGCACAACAGCCCGCTCGCGCGCCCGACCGACTACCCTCTGGCATCTTATTCGGTGCCGCAAAGGGCGATGTCGATGATCAAAGATTTGAAGCAGAAGACGGACGTGCTGATGACCTTCTTGGCCAATCCGGCCTATTCCAACCCCGACCCGGAGCTTACGGCGGCCGTGCTGAAAGACGAGAAACTGGTTCCGCACTTCTACGCGGTCGACACCTTCATCAGCGAGACGGCAGCCCTGGCAGACATCGTTCTGCCGGCCAGCACATATCTAGAAAGCTGGGGCCTGCACCTGGTACCGTCCTACCTGTTGATGCCTACACTGAACGTCAGTCAACCCGTGGTCGCGGCCCAAGGCGAGTCGGTGCCCGCCCACGACATGTTGATCGAGCTGGCGCGCCGCATAGGCGGAGGGATGGAGAGCTATTTCGCTTTTGGCACGATGGAGGGGTACATCACGGGGGCCATTGGCAAGATCGATGGGCTGACGAAAGCCGGAGGCCTGAAGTACCTGAAAGCAAATGGCACGTGGATCGACCCTTCCCTGCCCATCGTGTACAGGGCCTACCAGAAGCAGAAGTTTCCTACGCCCTCCGGCAAGTTCGAAGTGTACTCCAAGGCCCTGGAGAGCACCGGCTTCTCCGCTTTGCCAGCCTACGAGCCGATCGCCGCGACAAAAGAACTGGGCGAAGACGAGTTTATTCTCACGACGTTCCAGGCTAGCGTCCATAACGGCTCCAACACGGCCGCCAGCGTCCTCCTGTCGGAGATCGTGCATGAGAATCCCTTGTGGATCAACGCGGAGATCGCCAAAGAAAAGGGCATTAAGAAAGGCGACAGGATCCGCGTAACCACTTCCACCGGCGTGATCGTCGTGAAGGCACAACCGAGCAACGGGATACACCCCAAAACGGTGGCCATTGGCCGACATACTGGCCACTGGGAGTACGGGAAGATCGCCAAAGGCGAGCGCTTCGACAGTGGCGACCCGAATAGCAGGCTGATTTGGTGGGACAAACACGGGAACGGCGTGCATGCATACAACATCATACCAGTGTCCTCCGACCCAATTGGCGGAGGGCAGGGGTGGACAGACACCAAGGTTACTATCAGGAAGGCGTGATGGCGAGCGTGTGTAGACACCGCTGTGAGAATGGAGAGGCCAAGGCCCGTGGCACCAGTCGGCTTGGGCGGCTTCGTAGAGAGCTCGCGCGCGCATCTCATACGGAGGAAAGCTAGATGAGTGTTCCCGATCCAGAACGACTTCCAGATATGTTGAAGGTGCCGGGGCTACCAGATAGAAGACCGACCCTGCTGCCCTTCAGGTTCCCCAGTTGGCCGCTGTGGGTCTGGTTTATCATAGGAGTGGTGTTTGTCCCTGTGTCGGCCATACCAATTATGGGGCTGGCGCGCTACACGACGACAAGCTCGCAGTTCTGCGTCACCTGCCACGGGACAGGCGAAACACCCGATCGCGCCGTACGGTCGGTAGTACACGCGGACTTCAGCCGGGTCACGTGCGTGGATTGCCACGCTCAACCGGGCCAAGTGGTTTTCGAGGGGTACAGGGCAGGTTTTATGGCCGAGCCGGAGCGCGTCAGCAGCAACTGTGTGCGCTGCCACACGCAAATGACTACGACCAACGATCAAAACGACTTTAAGTTCAACTTCCTGGACATCAAGATTCCACACAAGTTCCACATCGCCGCTGGCGCCACCTGCACGAGCTGTCATAGCAACGTGGCCCACGACCTGAACGTGCCACAAACGAATCGTCCGACCATGCAATCCTGCAACTCGTGCCACGCGCAAACGGATTCGTGCAGTAAATGCCACGCCACGTCGGTCCCCACGGCACCGGCACAAGTTCCGGCACCTCCTGCTCTGGGATCAATGGCCGATGGCAGGGTACGGTACCAGAGGGTCTGTGCCGCGTGTCACGGCCAGAAAGGGGATAGTGTGCGCTCGGCCAAACTGTCCTCGCAGGAGTTCCAGAGCAGCCAAGGCGAGGCAAAGATCTTCAAGGCAACTGCCGAAGGGCAGGGGGTGATGCCGCCGTTCAGTAGAGCGCACGGAGGAACCTTGACCGACGACGAGATCAAGGCGATCCTGGGCTATCTCAAGACCCTGGCTCTAGGCACGGCCGCCGCCAAGATCGACGCCAAGGCGCTCTACGACAGGAACTGCATCATATGCCATGGGGCCGACGGCGACAAGGTGGCTGGCGTGAAACACAGCTCGAAGGAGTACTGGTACTCCCAGGGCGAGGAGGTGATAACCAAGGCCATTACCAACGGCAAGGGAGGTATGCCTCCGTTCGGGAGGGGACGCGGTGGCACTTTGGGTACCGTCGAGGTGGAGGCGCTCGTCGAGTACCTGAAGTCTTTCCCTGGCCCGGGGGTGTTGGCGGCAAAAGGTGCAGGCCAGGAAGGCAAGGATCTCTACGCCAAGAACTGCGCGGCGTGCCACGGCGATAAGGGTGAGAGGGTCGGCACGGCCAATTTGAGCTCTAAAGATTTCATAATAAGCCGTGGAGACGCAGGACTGGCTACAGCTACCGCCGAGGGAAAGGGAGGAATGCCCGGGTTTGGCAAGGCGAAAGGCGGCCCGCTGACCGACGAGCAGATCAAGCAGGTTGTGGACTATATGAAGTCGCTGGCGGGAGTACAGTAGGGAAGACTCAAAGCACCAATAGCATCAAGGCGAATGGAGCCGACACTGGACGCGCTGGGGAGCCCTGAATCGTTCTACCGGCAGGAATACAGATGCATCCGAGGGAACGACCCTCACCCTAACCCTCTCCCTTCCAGGGAGAGGGGATTGCAGGGCCTTGCCCGTGAGCTTATTGGTGACCTCGCCAGGTCTTAGCTGGATACACCCTATTCCCAGATAAGGTGCTCGTACGGGAAAAATAAGGTCTCTGCCCGATGGCACAGGAGGGCGTAAAGGATTAACCTAGGCTTGGCAGGGCAGCACCGCATTGATCGAAAGCTTGTGGGCCAACCGGCCGACGTCGTTGGCAGAGCTGGCAACAGGCGGCGCCGGACGGGTGAGGCAACGAAGCCTGTTCTTGCCAAACTTGGACGAAAGGGGTGAACCAGCCAGACGGCAACGTCGCCGTTGCCGTCGGCCTTCAACGATGAGGAAATGGCTAGCATCTAGGATCACTGCGCTCGCCCGGGCCATATTTTCCCTGCCACGTCCGGTGGCCGGCGGGGTTGTGCTGGGCGCAGTCGCGTTTGTCTTCTTTGGCGCCTACCAGAGCTACAGCGTTTACAGCTACACGCAAAACGATCCCACGTTCTGCCGCTCCTGCCACACGATGGAGAAAGCGTGGGCTCGGTGGCAGAGCAGCGAGCATTCCAAGGTCACTTGCCACGCCTGTCATGAGTCTAGCCCCATTTCGAGCATGGAGCAGGTCGTGAAGTACGCAATGAAGCAGCCCAACGAGGTGTCCAAGCACGCGCTGGTTTCAGATGAAGCCTGCAAGAAGTGCCACGAAGGGACTACCCCGGAGTGGTTGCAGGTAGAGGACACGGCCGGTCACAAGGTGCACGCGGTAAGCCAGAGGATAAGTTGCCTAAAGTGCCACTCCGTGACCCTACACCGCTTTACGCCGCCGGAGAAGATATGCCTGCTTTGCCACGGCGAGAAGCAGATGAAGATCACGGCGATGGCCGAGCGGTACTGTCTGGATTGCCACAATTTCTTCCGGGAGGGTAGTCCACTCCGGCCGTTGCGCCAGGACTGCTTGCAGTGTCACGAGTCGCAGGCTAAGAAAGAGGTTCACTGGCCAAGCAGCGCACCGATGCAGTTCCAGTGCAGCCAGTGCCATCAGCCGCACAAGCAGGAAAAACCTGTGGTGTTTTGCCAGAGCTGCCACCAGCGCGTGGTAACAGAAGGCAAGCACACGGTCAATGCGCACACGCAGGCGAGCTGCACGGCGTGCCATAAGCCGCACGAATGGAAGGTGACGACCCGTGAAGCGTGCACGTCTTGCCACCAGAACAAGGCAAGTCACAACCCGGGCGCGTTTTGTGCCAGTTGCCACAGCTTCAAAACGTGATAGAAATCGGAGAAGGATCGCATGCGCAAGGTGTTAATGGGCGTTGGCATCTTCGCCATAGCTCTAGTGCTGGTCTTTCTGCTAGGTTGTGCAGAGTTGCAGGAAGTAACGGCTTCCAAGCCTTCGTCGTCTTCGGGCACTACTCTGGTCGCGGACACGGACGTGCCGTTGAAACTGAAGACCATATGGGCTGGGTCGTACCAGGAAGATATCCAGCCGATATTCGACAGATACTGTGTGGAGTGTCACGGGACCTCAAAGGCCGAGAACGGCCTTCGGCTGGACGCCTACGAACGGATGATGGCCGGAACGCGCTTTGGGCCGGTGGTGGTGGGCGGCTCGTCCAGCACCAGCTCCTTGGCGTTCGTGATCGACGGCACGGCGGCGCAGCAGATACAGATGCCGCACGAGGGTCGCAAGCTCAGCCGCAATCGGATCGCCAACGTCAAGGCCTGGATCGACGCGGGGGCGAAGAGGTAGGCGGCTAACGCGCGACTAGCTCGACCTTTCCCAAGATCACCCGGTCACCCGGCACGCGCTGGCCGGAGAGCATTACCGGCAATCGCCTCCCGGTCGGCGCGTGGTACATCCCGATCTCCAAGAGGTGCGTGCCGGGGGCGGCATCCTGATTGATCTGTATGTCGTAGACATCCTGGGTGACCTCGCCCGGCACCCAGGATGTCGTGGGCGCCTTGCCTCCGAGCGGGATCTGATCCTTCTGGCCACGGATCCGCTCTCCAGCATCCAATATGTGCGTGAATACAGTGTAGCTTTCATCCATGCGCGCTCGGGTCTGCCAGTAGAGCGTCAGTCGGATGACGTCGCCGGGGCGAACCGGCTTCTGGTCGAGGTCGTAGCCGAGGAGCGTGACGGCTTCGCCAAGCTCGGCTCGCAACGGATGCTGTATCCGAGGGATGTCGAATCTCCTCTCGCGGGCGAGGATTTCGTAGGGCCCGAGTCTGATTGGACTGTCGCCAGTTGCCCCCTGAACACGCAACGGACGCCCGGTCTGCGCATCCGCGAGGTAGACTTTGATGTCGGCAGGGCCCGGCGGACTATCGGCCGGAACGACGAGGTCGTGGACATCCCGCACCACCTGAGCAGCGGTCCAATTCGTGGTCGCGTAGGAACCTTCAGCGGGCCGAACGCGATGCTCGGCCAACACCTGCCCGCTGGCGCCTTCTAGAGCCAGGTTCACAAGATAGTCGCCTTTGATCGCGTTCTTCGCCTGCCACCAGAGCATGACCCTTTGCGCATCTCCCTGTCTGACCTGACCCGCCCCGAGCCGGAACCCCAGCAACTCTAATTCATCGCCGCGATCCGCATCGACAAACCGTGTGTTCACCGGGCGCTCGATGGGCAATTGCCACAATTTGGCGGTGTCGACGCCACGTTCGACGCTGACGTCGCCAATTGACGCCTGATTGCTTTGGGAAGCACTGGCGCCAGCAAGGATAGGAAGCCTGCCCGTGGAGGCAGAGTACATGCCGACCCTGAGTGTGTACGTGCCTGGAACCAGATCCACGCCGAGGGGGATGCCATAGCGATCGAGCACTATCTCTCCCTTCCGCCAGATTAGGGTCGGGTAGTCGCCGGCACCTGGCCGTTGGTCGACCTGCGCCCAGGTGCGTCCGTCCCGCCCAACAAGGTGTACGAAGGTGGTGTAGTCGCCGTCGGTGGCCCTGAGGCTCCGCCAGTACAGGGTGACGTACGCGACGGCACCTCCTTTGACGTCTCCGGTGACATCATAGCCGAGCAGCTCCACCTCGTCGCCCAAGCGCAGTCGCACAGGATGTCCGATCGAGGCCTCCAGACCCTGTACGCTGGAGCCGCGCGGGACGAAGAAGGAAGCCAGTGCCGGCCTGTTGCCCGGTGCGGTCTCCTGCAGCGTATAGCCAGCGGGGAAGAAGCGCTTGAGCCTAGCCAGCGTTTCCGAAGGTGAGCCAAGTATGACGTAGGCGGTATCGACGCTCGAGCGGTCGGCAAGCGGGAGGACGTCGTGGCCAAAGAGCGTGAGGTCGGGATGCCTGGCAAGGAACTTAACTGTAGCGTGGTCGGCAGTCAGGGGGGAGAGGAAGACCCTGAACTGCGGCGTTAGGCCGTTGATGTAATCCGCAGCGATCACTTTGTCCGCGTCGAAGGATTCGCGGGCGTCCTCTCGGAAGGGCCAGATGAAGAAGTAGTCGACGACGGTCCACGACAGGCTCGTCGAGAGCACAAGGCATACGAGGAGAGCTGGCAACAAGCGACGGGGCTCCCTTACCCTAGCCCTCTCCCAGAGGGAGAGGGGACTCGAGGGTCTGTTGGCTGATGGACTGGCAAACTGGAGGCCTCCTCGCCCAGTCGTGAAGAGACGGGACGAAGGCGTGCTAGAATGGCCGGACTGGGCGGCAGGGCAAACGGGATCGGGAGAACCCTCACCCTCACCCTCTCCCTTTTGCGAAAGGGAGAGGGGATCGATAGCGGAGAGTGGCCGGCGCCAGGTGCCGCCGCCATGCCTAAGGATATGGTCGATGCCCAGGGCTGGGAGGACGAAGAGGGCTGGTAGCAGGCCGGCGGCCCGGAGGAAATGGGGGGCGCTATCGCTGAGGATGGCGGGCACCAGCATGACCACGAACCAAAGCAACAGCAGTGCGCTGGCAGGGTCATGGAGCTTTCTCAGCGCAAGGAGAAGGCCAAGGACAAAGAAAGGCGCCAGCAGCAGGTCGAAAGCTGGTCGCCCAGGAAGGTTGTGACGTGGGTTCGCATCGCCGCTAATAAAGAACATCCCCAGAGTGCTCTTGGTGTTTTCCAGCAGTACCTGCTTGACGTCGGCGCCGGCGCTGACCGCGTTGGCGATGGATACCTGCCCCGCTCGGCCCATAAAATCCTCCGGGTTGCCGGCAAAATAGAGGCCGAGGGGAGCGAAGACGGCCAGGGCCACAGCCGCCGCGAGCGCCAGTCCCGCCAATTGCGAGACCGTCTTATGCGGAGACGCGCGGCGGAATAGTAGGTAGAGCAGCGTGGTGAAAAGCAGCAATGCCCCGAACAGGCGAGCCGGCAAGTAGGTATACAGGCTCAGCCCGAGCGCGAGACCGGCACCCGCCCAGTAGTGGAAGCGGCCGGTTCGCAACGCCTGCCAGACGAGGAACACCGATAGGGCTTCGAACAGGGGCAAAGGGACGATTCGCATGGCCAGGCGGCTCAGATGCACGTGCCAGAGCGACGCGGCCAGCAGCATGGCAGCAATTGCTGCAACTCGACGCGAAAAGAGCGCACGTGCAAACAGGTAGGTTGCCGGCACTGTAAGCACCCCAAGGAGGGCGCTGGCCAGGCGCAGTGAGCTGATGCCCGGGCCAAAGAGCCAGAATGTCAAGGCGGCGACGTAGGCATAGAGGGGCTCCCGCCCATTGTTGCTGGGAAGGAAAACCGGCCGAGCGCCATCCAGCGCGATGCGCTGCGCATCCAGTGCTTCGGCGGCTTCGTCCTGGCTCAGGCCCGGCGGAATAGTGTCCAGCGCAAGCGCTCGCAAGGGCAGCGCAATGACAATGGTAACAAAAGCGACGAACAGCACCTCCCTGGCGTGCCGCGCCAGCCACAGCTTGGACGCGTTAACCATCGACAACCCTTACCTTGCCCAGAAGAATGCGGTCACCTTGCGCCTCCCCCTTGTCGTTGGACACATCGAGGCGCTGACCGGTGGATGCGTCGTACATGCCGATCTCGATCTCGTATTCGCCACGGGGAGCATCGGACTTGACGGGAATAACGTACGTGTCGACAATTATCTCGCCCTCCAGCCACCCGGTGGTGGGCAGACCTCCGCCGCCAGGGATGCTATCTTTTTGCCCCCAAATGCGATTTGCCGGGTCCAGGAGATGCGTGAAAACCGTGTAGCTTTTGTCCATGCGTCCGGTTGCCTTCCAGAAGAGTGTCAGCTTTATGTCCCCGCCGGGCCGTATTTCACGACTGGGCAGCTCGAAGCCGAGAAACTGCACGTGTGGAGAGAGATTGGCTACCAGCGGACTCGTGATAGGCGGCGGGACGAAGATGCGCTCGCGCGACTTGACGGGGATGCGGGCGATGGCTACACTTCCCGACCGCGTGCTCTTATCGGGGTCGGACAGCGTCGCGACGAGGCGACCGTCAAACGACGGAGCATCCGGCCTCAACACCAAATCGTATTGCCCACGGACGGGCCAGTCGCCAGCCCATTTGCTCGTGGGGTAGTCGCCTCCCCCCAGTCTGAAGGAACCCTGCGCCCAGACGCCGCCGGCTTCATCCTGCAACTCCAGCCGCAGGTCGTAATCCGCCGATAGCTTGTCCAGGGCCCGCCAAAGCGACGTAACGCCAAGTCGCTGCCCGGGACGCGCGACTTCGGCCGAGAGGCCGAGGCCGAGCAACTCAACGTAGTCGCCCACCTTCACCCGCGGGCCTGCTAGCACGCTCGAAACGCCTGGCTTCTCCGACACCTGAAGAAACGGCACGTGGACACGGCCCAGCTTGACCGTCGTACCCGTCGGCGAGAAGTTCTCGTCCAGGACCTCAAGGGACTGCATCTTTTCAAGGGAATAGACCTGCAACTCGAGGTTGTAGCTGCCGGGCGGAGTTCCCAGGACCGGCACGACGTTGTACCTGTCCGCGACTATTTCGTTTTCGTCCCATAGAGTCGTGGGATAAAAGCTATCCCCAGGCTGATTATCTGCTTGGCCCCAGAGGTGGCCGGCATCGTCGGTCAGTCGAACCGAGACCCGGTAGTCCTGAGGCATCTTGCGCAGCGCCTGCCAATAGGCTATCAAGCCCACCCCCTCGCCTAGCCAGCGGCCCGCATCGCCTAACTGGTAGCCCAGGAGGCGTAGACTGGTCCCCACGTTCAGCTTGCTACCGTGAAGCGGCGGCAACGCCGTGGCTCGGCCAGCTTCGGCCTTGCGCAGCGTGAAAGGTCCCAATAAGATGTTGCGATTGGTGGCGATGCCGCGTGGACTGGTGGTGGACAGCTTACTATCGCCGTTGAAGACGCGCAGCGCCACCTGGTAGATTCCCGGGGGCGTCCCCAAGGGGACGTCGAAGGTATGGCGGATTACGGCCACGTCACCGGCCGGGCCAACAGCGGCGTCGAGGTCTGCGCGGCGTAGGTCCGATCACGGGCAAAAAGGCTCTCGGCGGGCGAAACGAGTCTCGCCGTGATCCGGAGATCGGAGCTCAGCTCACGATGCGGCCGCCAGTATGTTTCCAGAGTCACCGTTTCGCCGACCTTCGCGCGAGGTGAGCTCCAGGTATACCCCACGAAGGTCAAGGCGTCTCCCAGCACGATACCGCTGGAGTGCCGGTGCGCAAAGGGAGAGTGAACGTCTGCCGACAAGGTCTCCAAGCCGGGTGGCTTAGGCTTGCCGAGAATCAGCGCATCCAGATTCCACGCCATAAGAACCAGTAGAGGCGAGATCACGACGACTAGGACTGCCACCTGCCAGAGCGGAACCCCGCCTTTCCCCAAAGTAATGCCCGTGCTCCAGGACCGCCTGCGAACCAAGGCTATGACCACAAGAGCCAGCAGAAGCAGCAAGGCGCCCGTGGAGACCCGCCCGGCGCCCGCCTGCAAGTCCGTCTGGCCAAGGAAAACGGTGACCTCGTACTCCCCCGCTGGAACATTGACCGAGATCAGTCCTGAGGGATCTGCGGGCCGGAGAGGCACATCCCTTCCATCCAGGGTCGCTCGCCAGCCTGGGAAGTACAGCGTCCGGAACGTAATCTCATCCTCCTTGTCCGTTCTCACCCGAACGCGCTTGAGGTTGACACGGCTTTCGATGCTGTGGATCTCACCACCTTTCGAAGACACCGGTGGCAGATCCCTGACATCGGGGTAATCCAGGAGGTAGGCCGATGTCCAGGGTCTTTCTTTCGCCCATTTGGGAAGATACTCGTACGTCGTCGTCGTGCCGATGCTCGAGGTGAGGTATTCGTATTCCATCACGCGCGCCCGATTGATGTCCTCTTCGCCAATATCCCACCTTTCCGGTGTCAACGCGACGGTGGAGGCGGCAATGGTAAGCGTAGCGACGGCCCAGAACACCGCCACCCTCAAGCGCCTCCGGTCGCCGGCAAGGCCGAGGGTGCTTGCCGCGAGCAGGCTGGTGCCGATACCGACCAACGAGAGCAGGCGCCACGGGAACTGGATCATCGACATCAAGGGCACGCGCTCCCAAACGAAGGCGGAGCTCGGCAAGAGAAGGAAGCCTGTCGCAAGGGCCAAAGCGGCGAAGAAATAGAGATACGCTCTTTGCGACTTGCGGATATGAGAGGGCGTATCTGATGTCGCCCTCATCGTATCCGTCTCCCAGGGGTAGAGGGGACTATCGACTAACGCAGCGCGGCCTTGGACAGGACCTGTTTGTGGTATGCGGCCTGTGAGCGCAGCGGCGAGGCCCGCGAAGGCGAGAAGGACCTGGACGAGTCCGAGCTGAAAGGGCAGCCCGGCCGCGCCTGGGTCGGCGAACCTGTAATCGTAGATTGGGTGCCATTGGACGAGACGAGCGAAATCGAGGAAGTGGTTGTGGAAGTCGAAGTACCCCTGCGTGACATGTTCCAGGTACACGAACTGGCGCTCGCCCAGCGCAGGAATCCAGAAGAAGGCGCTCAGACCGAGCCCAAGTAGGACGGACAGCAAAATCAACCCCGCCGTGCGGGCCAGATGAAGGTAGTCCCTTTGCCCGCGGCGTTGCCAGATGTCCCAAACGAGAGCAAAGCACGCAAAGGCAACAATGACTGGCGAGAAGATGAGGGATGAGATGTTGTGTGTAAGCGCCAGAGCTGCATAGAACGCACTTCCTACGGCAACATACAGGATGTTGCCCGTCTTTACAAGACGGTAGAAAGCCCAGAGAATGGCCGGGTAAAGTGCGTAAGCGGCGAGCTCGGAAAGCGAATCACCGCGCAAATAAACGTTGGCGAAGTGAAAGGGCGTGTAAACGTAGGCGACAGCGGCAAGAGCCGCGAAGTCCTTCGCCCAGAGCTCGCGCGTGAATATGTACATGGTCAGTCCGGAGCCGAACAGAAACAGCAATTGGGTCAGCTTGAGTGCCCAGATGAAGCCGCTGCCGAGGAGGACAAACAACTCGGCGACGTAGTAAGACAGATGGGCGTAGAAGTTGAAAAATGGATAGCCGTAGCCGTAAGCGAAGTCAGGCGCCCAGCGTGAGAACCAAACGCCCTCACGCACGTTGCGGTCGATCTCGAAGAGTCGCTGAAAGAGAAAAGGGCTATCGCCGTAAGCGTGGGTTCCAATGTAGCCGGGCAGCACCAGCGGCAGAGCAGCGAAAAGGCTCAGGAACATCACAATGGCTAAGCTTGAAACTGGCTTGTGCCAGATGGATCTCACCGTCACCCCTTCCGAAAGACCCTGTGGCTATCGCGGCACAACACGGATCGGAGGCTCAAGCAGAAGTCGGTCTCCCTGGAAAGCCAACGCCAGCCTTTCGTCCAGCACTGGAAGTCGTTGGCCGGTGGCCATAGCGTACATACCGATCTGGATTCTATAGTCCCCTGGGGGAGCATCGGGGCTGACCTTCACCACACGAGTATCGGTAACCGGCACTCCCCCCACCCATCTCAGAGTGGGATAACCCCCGTACACCGGAACGCCGTCGTTCTGGCCCCACATTCGATTCTGGCCATCGATGATGTGGACGAAGATCGCGTAGTCGTCGTCTATCCGTTTCAGTGGAAGCCAGGTCGCCCGCACCTGTACGACGCCGCCAGGGACAAGGCTGCTCCTATCCATGGCATAGCCCGCCAACACGGCCTCGTTCCCGAAGTTGGTCTTCATCTGGCCGATCGAAGATGGCGATGGACCCGACACCGGCAGCCTGACGGGCACCTCGGCAGGGAGAAGCCATCCTCCGAGAACGCTCAACACCCGTCCTCGCGGATCCTTCACCTGAATGGTCACTTTGCCTCCAGTGCGCTTGTCGAGTGGCCACTTGATCGCATGGGTATCCCTGACCACCTCCCCGATCAGCCACCTGCTCGTGGGATAGCGACCCTGCAGGGGCTCCTCCTCCAAAGAAGCCACCAACTCGCCGTCATCCGTCCGTGACTGCAGCAGCACATTGTGGTCAGCACGGGCAGTCCTCAGGGCGCGCCAATACAGCGCCAGCACCAGTTCGTCTTCCGAGCGCCCATCCACATCGTAGCCAAGCAACTCCAAGGTGTTTTCAAAATTGCGTCGCATCGTAGTCTGCATAGCGCCCATCACGTTGCTATCGCCCACGACCGAGATGGAGCCCAACACGGCTGCGTCGCCAAGGGATTCACCCTTTGAGGTCTTGACAGGGAGTCGCGCCCAGGTCGTCGGAGTAGGCATTTCATACATTCCGACTTCCATACCATATCGCCCAGGCGCAATCGTCGGGGGAAGGGACACCTCATAGGCGTCAACGATTACCTCTCCCTCTTGCCAACGGTTGGTAGGATAGGTGCCCCTTACGGGGATGCTATCGCGCTGGCCCCAGACGCGGCTCTTGTCGTCGATAATATGGACGAAGACCGTGTAGGAGCGGTCCATCCTGGCGAGCGCCCTCCAATAGAGCCTGACGTTAACGGTATCGCTCCTGCTGACCACTGTCTTATCGACGTCGTAGGCAAGCAGCAACGCCTTGTCGCCGAATTCGAGGTCCGATAGGGTCTTTGGGGCCGGCAGATCAAAGCTGGGCGCTTTCAAGACCTGGAAGAGCCCGCGCATCGGTCTTAGGCGGTATTTCTGTGCAATCTGCCCATCGTAGTTGGTCACATAGAGCGCGCTGGCGCTCAAGTTCTCCTCCGCACGCCGCAGCCAGGGCACCTCGGGGCCTTCCGGGTTTACGTACTGCACTTTGATGTCAGGGCGGCGCTTCTCGGCGAACTGATAGTACCAAAGGATGGTGGTATGGAACCAGTCTGTCAGGATCGTCGCGTTCGGCGCGAGCCCATTCAACACATCTGAGGCAAACTCCTCCGGGGCGCGATAGCCGCTCATATCGAGGCTGGCAAAGTTGCGCAACCCCAGGCTTGCGGGAAGGCCCATCAACAGCACGGCGATCCCACTTGCGACAAGTCGGTACGAGACCTTGCCTGCTGTTGGACCGTGTGCAGCGCGCAGGTGAGCCAATCGGCAGATCAAGAGTTCAGCGAGGTGGAGGATGCCGCTACAGCCAAGACCGATCCAGATGGCAAATATCAGATAGGTGGGAATCAAGTAGTCGGTGATCACCGGTGCTTTGTAGGTAAGACTAATGGACATGTTGGTCGCGACCACCAGGCCCAGGACAATGGCCCAAGGGCGCTGTGCCCACAGGAGGTACAGGAATCCCACGACCGCCAAGGCAAGTCCGAGGTAATGAAACTGGGCAAAGACGAGCTGGTGAAAAAGCTCGAATCGCTGCGGGAGGTCGGCCAAGCCAAAGTAGAACATATCACCCTGAAAGCCCCTGGCCAGCACGAGATCGAGGAACCTCCCAAGGTCGGTCGGGTGCGATGGGTCGAAGGGCGTCCCCATTGCGCTCGTGATAGGGAGGTAGAGGAACACGACCAGCGGGGCTGCCAGGGCGATGCCGAGGTGGAGCCACCTCCTGGGATTGAAGAGCAGCTTCCTGTCGGCCAGGGGCACAAAGGCCAGGAAAACGATAAGCACCGTCCACATCGAAATATGATGCGTCAAGCTGAGCCCTATTGCCGCGCAGAAGGCCAGCAACCACCGGTTTTCGCGGCTTCGATGCCAAGTGAAGAGCAGGAGGATAATGAGCGCTACAAAGAACCCGTTGAGGGTGCGGACGGCAGCGATAGTTGCCTGGGACCACCAGGTGGCCGAGACGGCGAAGATACCGGCGGCTACCATTGCCGGAACATGAATGTTCAGGAGGGGAGAGAAACCGGGTGCGCGCGGCCGACGCGTTTCGCCAATGCGGCAGGATGCCAGATAGACTAGAGAGACTGCCAGAGCAGCGAAAAAGGCGGACATCAGGTTCGCGCGAAAAGCGATGCTGCCGAAGGGCAAGTAAGTGAACATCTTTCCCAGCAGAGCGTAAAGGGGGTAGCCTGGCGGGTGCGGGATCCCCAGGACGTAGGGGACGAACTGGAACTCTCCGCTATCGGCTCCCAACACCGACGGGGCCAGAGTACGAACATATAGGTAGAACGAGACCAAGAACGCGGCGATGCCGCCCAAAATATGCGTCCGTCCGAGGCGGGAGCCACCACGCTCGGAGTCTCGCTCCCAAGTCACCTCGAGCAATCCGCTCAGCACGAAGAAGACGATCGAGCCAAGAACATGGATGCCCAATACCAGCGCGAAATCAGGGTCGAGCCAGGGCCAGGCCACGTACGCAACAAGGAACACTGGCAAAACCAAGAATGACGTATCTGACGTGGCTGCCCGGGCGTCGCCTCTCCCCCGTCTGGAGCGCAGGCGGACAAGAAGCCACGACAAGTACAGGAAGGACAGTGCGCCCACCGCGCCCGACACCGCCGCCAGGAGCAGCACGGCTTCCTGGGCAGGGATCACTTGCCCTCTCTCGAGCCACACCCGGGCCACGAATAGGCCGGTGCCCGTGCCACCGGCTGCCGCAGGCGAATTCCGCCACAGCCACCGCAGCCGATCACCCAAGCCTCGTCGACCGTCCTCAATCCCTGACCGCACCAGCAAACAACCCGTCCTTCCTCTCCTGCGGCCCCGATTATACCATCAGGCCGCGCAAAACAAAAGCAAAACACGGGCTTATCGCCGATCCGAGCAGATACAGGGTGGCTCCCGACCGACTTGACTGACCCGATCCCCTGTCGCTATCATAACGTCATGCGCTCGCCCCGCTCAGGCGACGGCCGGCTCGCGAGGCATCACGCCAATCGCAGTCGCACGCTGCAGGTAGGAGGAACAAATGTCGTGAAAGCAGAACGGACAAGCCCTTGAAACTCCTTGTCGCAACCAACAACACGGGGAAGCTCCGGGAATTCGCCACGTTGCTGGCCAGCCTCGACGTGGAGATTCTATCTCCCGCGTCCCTCGGCCTGGCCCTCAGAGTGGAGGAAACGGGTAGCACTTTCGCCGACAATGCCGTCCTCAAGGCGAAGTCCTACGCCGCCGCCAGTGGCCTCTGGACGCTGGCAGACGACTCCGGACTAGAGGTAGACGCCTTGCACGGCGAGCCTGGCACGCACTCGGCGAGGTACCTCGGGCCCTATGCCAGCGACGCCGATCGCAACCGCCACTTACTGGCAAACCTCAAAGGCGTTCCACGTCGCAAGCGTACCGCACGCTTCCGCTGCGCAATCGCCATCGCCAGCCCAAACGGAGAAACCGAGGTGGTCGAGGAAACCTGTGAAGGACTGATCTCCCTCGCCCCGGCGGGCATGCACGGCTTCGGGTACGATCCGATCTTCTACCTCCCCCAGTTTCGCAGGACGATGGCTCAGCTCCCACTCAACCTAAAGAACAGCATCAGCCACCGGGCCAAAGCGTCGCAGCTAGCGAGGCCCATCATCGAACGCCTTTGCGGAGCGAATCCATAACTGGTACCCACTCCCGCCGCTACCCGCATCCCACCCATGCCAGGTTCGCAACTCCGCCTGATACATCGGTAGGTCTACAGCCGTATATAACAACCCGACAGCACCATAGCATGCCATGCCCATACCACCATATTGATGGTATAGGACATACACACTCCACCATAGCCGCATAACCTTACATCAGAACACCAGACCATCACAACATGCAACCGTACCGACATCAGTGATCACATAGTATTGTAAGGCACAGCATTCGTACTGATGCACTGCGACCGCCTGCGTCACAGCCCCATCAGTCCCAGGCCCATCGCACAGCCCACTTCCCCAATATCACGAGGCACCTCGCCACACACCGCACCAAACCACCCACTGCCCCTCCCACCCCAACGCGGTCCACCCCGAAGCGGAACCCCTACCCTCACCCCTCCCAACCGGAACCACGGATCCACACGACCCAGTGCGAGCCCACATCTATCCACCAAACACCCGACCCCACCAACCCCTCTCTCTCTGCTCCTCAACGACTAGCTCCAGCCGCGCCACCCGCTCCCTCAACTCCGCAACCTCTCTACCCTGTGACTCCACAACCACTCGATAAGCATCCACCGCCCTGTCAGCACTTGCAACGGCAGCCCTCAACGTCGCGACCAGTGCCTCGCCGGCAACGACCTCCACCGCCGCCCGCGCCCCATCCCCTGCAACACTCTCATCCGCAGCTACGGCCCTACCCCTCGGCTTCAATCCAGGCACTGCCAGTCTCAGCTCACCAAGCACCTGCTCATACGTAAGTCCTTGAGCCAACAACTCCTTCCCCTTACTCAACACCAAGATGTCCCGCGCCGTGTACACCCGGTGTCCTAGGCGACCCCCAGCCGTGCCAGGGCTCCGCGCAGATTCCGACAACACCTCAGCGAACTTCGAGGAATACAAACGCAACGTGCTAGACGCGATCCCCAACCGCACGCACGTCTCCCCAGGCTTCAGCAACTCCTCGCCCATACCCAATCACCTCCATCAACATCACCCATCCCATCACCCCCAATACCGCCACAACCGCGTCAAGTCCCACATTCACCCACGCCCACACCACAAAAGAGCCATCCCAACGGCACACCCGAGCCACCATACCCCGCCACCCCGCATCACTACACCGCCACCCCCCGCCAACCAGCCCCCACTCAACAGCGCCACCGCCACGCACCGCCACCAGCGCCCACACACTCGCCACCTCCCACCATAGCGCTTCTATTATAGCGCCATGTCAACGTAAAATCAATGCCTCCTCCCCCCATGCGGCCCCCGCAGCCATTGCACTCAGGTGATTGGCCACCATTGTCGGCCTGGTTCTCCCGGCTGGGCGCAATCTGCGCGCAGACAAGACACTGAATTGCGCTTAGGAAGCTCCTGGCCAACAATCGCCTGCGCCCCGCCCTCCCTTCAGTGGAAGGACGCCAGGTCGCACACCGCCGGACCCATGCTATGAAGCGGCGTGCTGCCGGCCCTCCGCGGCCACGATCCTGGCAGATCTCACCGTCGATAATACGCGCCAGACGCATGCACTCATCATCACCTCCCCCGGACCTCTCCAATCTAACCTCTCCACAGTCATAGAACACAGCCACTTGGTACTACAGCTCTGCCTTCCTCACAACCCAAGCGGTTGTCACATGCCGGACCAGAGGCAGCAGAATTCCCTGACGTCTTATGTAAACAACGCCAAATCACGCTATAGCGGCGCTATATACTCCAATACTGCCATTGGGTTATGACAAGTTCCTGTTATGACAAGCGCCAAGCCCGCAGCTGCCCGATATTGGTCGGCCAATCCCCTGAAATGCCACGTACTTCCCGCTGCAAGGACTCCTATGCGCCCGCACTCTAAGTCACCTCACCCAACCCCCTCCTGGGAAACGGTCCAGATCTCGACCCGCTGTGTCGTCTCCTCGAAGTCATGGCCGTGCCTCCCATCCTCGCAAACTAGATCGCACAAGCAGCTCTTACCCGGCTCGATCCCATGCATAGGCAGGAGCGACAATCTGGCATGCCGCTTGACTGGATGGCTGACTTCAATATCAGGGGCAACGTTCGATGCATCCTTTTGGGCTCTCCGACCAGCGGCCCATAGACATGCCTACTTGGCGGACTGCGCATAGATGACATGATGCCGGATCGCCATTCCTAATGGGACCACTGTGCAACACTAGCTAGCTAGCTAGGGTCGCTCCTCTCTCGACCATGCCAATGGCCATCGCACTTTGCGGCGACGGGCTCCAGCCGCGATACTTCTGGAGCACATCTCATTGCCCTCTTGGAGTGCCTTGCCTCACCGGCTGCAGGCACACGCCTTCCCGGTATGTGTGATAGGGCATCCCCTCTTAGGGTTCTGCATTTGACACGCCTTCGGCGAGGTGCCTTCTGGACGGGAGGCCATCTCGGGGTCTCTATTTCGGTAGGTAGCTCGCAAAGGCGCGTTGCCCACTAAGGACAAGTGGAAAGGGGTCCGCACAGTCTGCTAGCCCGTTGTTGGACCAGAGCTGGCCCGCTTTGCGCATCGCTGCCTGCCCAAGGAGGGCGACCAACCCCTAGTGCTACAGGAAGGACGGTCCGGGGTGCTGTCAACACGCAACCTGGTCGTACAGGCTCGTGTACGCCAGCTTGGGCGCAGGTTTCTGCGGAGTAAGCGGAGAGGTGCAGGCTTGGTGACTCGTCCGGCGTCGTTGGCCGGCCGGCTAGATTGGGCTAGGAACGTGGCCAGATCGACTGGCTCAACGGAAACCCAGGGTTGAGCATGGCAGAATGACATCATGTTAGTCGTATGTACTGTTACACCGATAAGATGACAGCACCACAGAGCGATGCCTGTACGGTGTCGTATGGTGCCTGTCGGAGGATGGTAGGACTCGTACCATCCGACAGGCACATCAGGTACGCATTGGGTTTATACACTGTTGTGGTGTTGTAAGCTTATATGTCAGTACGGCGTTGCTTTGCGACGTGTGTGTGGATGTGGTCTTGTGTTAACCATGCTCTACGGTGCTGTATGTATGTGGTGCCATAGTGATCGACGGACGTATATATATGTTTGTACATTGCTATGGGGTACGTGTTATGTACGGATATTGGTGTATATGCCTATGCGGATGCACTCCCTTTCGTCGATACGGCTGGCATTGTGCCATGCTATGAGTCTATGTCACCTTATATCCAGTCAGACCAACATGGCATGACAGGCATAAGCTGGCAGAACGGAAGGCCATTTTAGGCTGGTGTATCAGCCTAAAATGGCCTTCCCGGATATGGGCGAGGGAGAGCAGAGTTGGCCGCGGCGGTGCCTGTAACCAAGTTGGCTACTGGCGTAGGCCTGTCTTGATACGATCGAGGAGGTCTTCCTCGCGGCGCAGGCTCGTGAGATCGATGTGCGATTCCATAGCTACATCCAGGAGGGCTCTAATGATGGCAGCTTTGCGAACTGCTCGGCCACCCCGTCTGCGAGCCTCCCGGCAACGGTCCTCTAGCCAGTCGATATGACGCTCCTCAAGAAACACCGCGGACTGGCGTGTTGGCTCCTTCTCCGCTTCCTCTGTTCTCTCAATGTCTTCGAGGATAGGCGGACGCACGAGCGCATCGCGAACCATCGTTTCGGGGGGCTTAAAAAATAGTGCCTTTCCTTCAGGCACCCTAATTCGCTTGGCCATTGTCGATCTCCTTTGCCAACTGGCGATAAGACTTAGATCCATCGCTATTTGGTGCGTAGTCCAGAATGGATCTACCGCTAATGGGCGACTCTTTGAGACGTACGCTTTCGCGTACCACGACGTTGTACACCCTGTACTCTCGACCCAGTGCCGTCCTGGTTTGCTCCAGGATCTCCTTCGCGTGCAGGGTACGCGAATCGTAGCGAGTGGGTAAGATGCCTTCCACCTTTAACTGCGGGTTGACTTCGGCCTGGATGTCTTTGATAGACTCCAGCATCAGCCTGACCCCCAACATCGTGTAATAGTCGCACGTCATTGGGATCAGGACACTATCGGCGGCCGAGAGGGCGTTGACCGTAAGCAGCCCAAACGAAGGGGGACAATCGAGAAGGGCGTAGTGGTAATGGTCTTTGACTACCTTGAGGGCATTCCGAAGCTTATCCTCGCGGCGGTTCATATTCACCAACTGGAGTTCCGCTGCACACAGGTGAATGTTGGCGGGGGCCAGGTCCAAGTTGGGCTCTATGCTGACGATAATTTCAGAAAGCCGGGCAGCGCCGATGAGCACGTGATAGGTGGTCTTCTCGAGTAGGTGGAGGGGCAAGCCACAGCCCTCCGTGAGACTGCCCTGCGGATCAGCGTCAACCATCAGTACACGCTTCCCGCGCTGAGCCAAGGCCGAGCCGAGGGAGCGAGTAGTGGTCGTTTTGCCCGAGCCCCCTTTCTGGTTCGCTACCGCGATAACTCTGCCCACCCTAAGCCTCCAGACCTCATACGTATCATGTTATTAGGTTATGATCGACTAGCATTATAGTATGGTAGCGCAGCGGTGTCAAGCAAGCCGGGTCGAATTGGGACGTAGACGGAACACTGCAAATGCGTTATACTGCGTTGCAGATGCCCAAGCCAGTGGAGGTACGCGTGGACACCAAAGGGAAGCGCCTCACCATTGACCTTGCCCCCCGGTCCGGCGTAGCCTCAAAGTAATCGCTGCTTCATAGGGGCATCAGCATTATGGGTCAGGACCTCGCTGGTGAGGCCGTATGAGGTTTTTGTCCAACTTGACGCTGCAGCAAAGGATCGGGCTGCTAGTCTTCCTGGGCTTGGCCCCGGGTCTGGGCCTATTCAGTTGGCTCGGCATCCAGGCCATTAGTGACAGCACCCAGCGCACCCTGGAAGAGCGCAAGACCATGGCTGTCATGTTGGCCAGCCATCTGGACGTGGCTTTGACCAACATGTCGTTGCTCCTAAGCAAGCATGCCGATTTCGGCGCCGGGATGCCCTCGGAGCAAGAGTTCCGCCAGAGCAGCCAGGATCTGAAGGGCCTCTTATTGGACACGGGCATCGCCACTCGAGGCATGTTCCTCTTAGATGACAGGGGATTCGTCATCTCGGTGGAGCCGGACCAACCTGGTGTCGTTGGGGCTCCTCTCCCCGTTTACGGGGAAATCGGCCCCGCCGTGCGCGTGGGGAGCCCCGCTATCTCCAGCCTGGGCGATGCCCCGGCAATGGGGCACGCTGTTGCCTTTGCGGCCGTCCCCATCTTCGATGCCGTAGGGAATCCCATTGGCTCCCTTGCCGCCGCCATAGATGTCAGCGAATCCATCATCGCCGGCTTCATCAAGCCCACAACCCTGGGAGAGACGGGCTACACCGAACTCATCGATCAGCACGGCACCGTCCTGGCTCGGACGGAACGGGGGCGACCTCCGGAGGCCTTCGAGAAGAGCGACCACCCGGAGCGCTTCTCCACCCTGGTTGCTCAGAAGGATGCCACCGTGGGCGTCTGCCACCGGTGCCACGGGCCCGAGGACCGTCCCAAGAGGAGCAAGGACGTGTTTGCCTTCGCTCCCCTCACCGCCGCCTCCTGGGGGGTTATGGTCCGGCAATCGGAGGAGGAAGCTTTCGCCATCGCTGACCAGCTCAGGACCAGACTCGTCCTCGTGGGGGGCATGGTGGTGGCCGGCGTCTTCCTTCTGATTTGGCTTGTGATGCAAGGTATGGTGAGGCCCATCAAGGTGCTGACCGACGCCTCGGCCAGGGTGGCGGCGGGGAATTTCGATGCGGTGCCCCGCCTTCGGCGTCGCGACGAGATCGGCCGTCTCAGCGATGCTTTTGGTGCTATGGCTCGAGACCTGGCCCGAGTTCAGAAAGAGCTGGTGGTCCGCAACCAGGAGCTTATGGCACTCAACTCCGTCGCCGCCGCAGTGGGGCAGTCCCTGGAACTGGAGGAGGTGCTGGGATTGGCCCTGGAGAAGGTGCTGGAGGTCACCGGGGAGGATGCCGGCGGCATCTTCCTCGCCGATGAGAAGGGCGAAAGGCTCAAGCTGGCGAGCATAGCGGGCTACCCCTCCCTGTTCCTATGTCCCCAGGCCGCCTCGGCGGAGGCTACGTGCGCCTGCCACAAGGTGCTGAGGCTGGGCCACCCTCTGGTGGTGAACGATGTCTCCCAGTGCCCGGCGCTCCCAGAGAAGGCTGAGGCCATAGGGCGTGAGGTTTGCTTTGCTTGTGTGCCCATCAGGTCCAAGGTTAAAGCCCTGGGCGTCATTAACGTGGCCTGCTCGGGAGGCACCTGCTTCACGGAGGTCAATTTCCGCCTCCTGGATTCCATCGGTCGTCAGGTGGGACTGGCCGTGGAGAACTCCCTGCTC
>JACQUC010000112.1 GCA_016210495.1 Chloroflexota bacterium | reverse complement strand
ACCTCACCTACGTCGCGAGCTCCGTGGCGGCGACGGCGGGCACGCCGTCGTACAGCGGCGGCAACGTCCTCTGGAACGGGTCGGTTGCAGTCGGCACGCCGGTGGTCATAACTTACCGCGCCACCGTCAACTCGCCGCTGCCAGACGGCACCTTGATCACCAACACCGCCCAGGTGGACAACGGTCTAGGGACCGTCACTAGCACGGCCACGGCCACGACCACCACGACGCTGCCGCACTTTACGGATTCCAGCAAGTCCGTGAGCCCAACGTCGATGTTCCCCGGCGGTGTTCTCACCTACACGATTGTGATATTCAACAACGGCACCGCGGCGGGCAACGTGACGCTGACCGATCCCGTGCCGGCGAACACGACCTACGCCGCAAGCTCCTCTAGCTCCGGCAACGCGCCCACGTTTGCGTCGAATACGCTGTCGTGGAGTGGCACGGTGAACGTCGGATCGCGGGTGACGATCACTATGAGGGTGACGGTGAACGGCAACGCTCAGGTGGGCTCGACCATCTCGAACACGGCGACGCTCGACGATGGCACGGGCGAAGACGACGCGTTCTCGGCGACCGCCAACGTCGTGTCCGGCGCGCCGATCATCTCCTCGTCGAGCAAGACGGCGAGCGCCTCGTCTGCCAGTCCCGGCGACGTCGTGACCTACACCATCAGAGTAGTCAACACCGGCACCGGCGACACCACGTCGTGGGTGACGGACACGGTTCCCACCGGGCTCGCTTACGTGGCCGACTCCGCGGCCTCGAGCAGCACCACGCCGCCGACCTACGACTCTACCAGCAATCAGGTGCGGTGGAACGGCACCGTCAGCGCCAGCAACACCGTGACGGTCACGTTCAGAGCAACGGTGAACAGCAATGCGGCGACAAGCGTCGTCAATACCGCCAGTATCGCCGACAGCAGCGGCAACCAGACGAGCAAGACGGCGACGATAAACATTGGCAATTACAGGCTATTCCTGCCGGTCATCGTCAACGCTTACGCCGCGAGTTGGTAGAATCGGCGCCAAGCCACGGCGGGCGTGGTCTCCCGTGGCCGCGGCAAAATGGCAAGAATGCAGCGGGTGGCCCGGAACAGGGCCACCCGCTCGTTTGTCTGTTTTTCCTTGACAACGCTTTCCGGGTATTGGTATAATCCCAACAGTGTTACCGATGGACAGCTTGACAGGCGTGGAGGAGCTAACTGTGTACGCAGTCGTCGAGACAGGCGGAAGACAATACAAGGTATCCGAGGGTCAGGTCATCGAGGTCGAGAGGATTCAGGCCGAGCCTGGCCAGACCATCGAGCTAGACCGTGTTCTCCTGGTGTCCGACGACCAGGTGGCGATAGGCCAGCCGACGGTGCCGGGTGCCAAGGTCATTGCCAAGGTAATTGGCGAGGGAAAGGGCGAGAAGATCATCGTGTTTAGGTACAAGCCCAAGGTTCGCTACAGGCGAAAGCTGGGGCATCGCCAGACCTACACCCACCTGGCCATCGAGGAGATAGTTCCTGGCATCGCCTGACGGCAGCCGTAACGATTGGAGGAGGTGAAACTGAATGGCTCATAAGAAGGGAGTTGGCAGCTCGCGTAACGGTCGCGATAGCCAGTCCAAGCGGCTGGGCGTCAAGCGGTTTGGTGGTGAGTTGGTAAGAGCAGGTACCATATTGGTGCGCCAGCGAGGTACGTGCATTCACGCGGGTAATAACGTGGGACTGGGCAAGGACCACACGCTGTTCGCCCTGATCGATGGTGCCGTCAAGTTCGAGCATGCCACAAAAGAAAGAAAGAAAGTCAGCATATACGCTGTCGCTTGATGGGTGACCAGTCGTCAGCCGACACTACCGTGAACTGATGGCCGGCCGCCCATATTTTATAAGGGGTTTTCGTAGCATTATGAAGAAAGGCATTCATCCAAAATTCGTCGAGGCTCAGGTAGTATGCGCTTGCGGCACGAGTTTCAAGACCAGATCGACCAAGCCACTGCTCAAGGTCGAGGTGTGCTCGCACTGCCATCCGTTCTTCACCGGACAGCAGCGCATGCTGGACACCGGAGGACAGGTGGAGCGGTTTATGCGCCGGCTCGGCGCGGCCGCAAAACCAGCCGAGCGTGTCACATCCGCTCCGGCACCCCGGGCTGAGCGCGCTGCTCCAGAGCACGCCGAGAGCCCTCCGCCGCCGGAAGGCGAGAGCGAGAGCGAGAGCGCCGAGAGTTAGGCCAGGGCTCGAGGGCAGGTGTCGGGGAGCGGGGGACAAGCCCCCGCACTACAGGCAGGAATTGAAGACCGTAGTGCAGGGGCTTGTCCCCTGCTTGGGCGGGGAAGCTGGGGAGACTCGTGTTTGCCAGAGGGGAAGCTTGAGCAAGCCAACATACGGGGGTCAGGCAGTAATCGAGGGCGTGATGATGCGGGGACAGTTCGACATGGCCGTCGCCGTTCGCGAGCCCTCGGGCAACATCTTGATCCACTCCGAGCGCCTCACCGGGGCGCTCTATGCCAGTAAGTGGGCGAAGAGGCCTTTCATCCGCGGCGTGCTTTTGCTTTGGGACACTATGGTTCTGGGCGTTCGCACGCTGCTGTTCTCTGCGAAAATCGCGGCGGCAGAGGAAGCCGTGGAGATGACACCACGCGTGATGTGGGGAACTCTCGCCATCTCCCTCGCCATGGCCCTATCGCTTTTCTTCGTGCTACCAGTCCTGCTCGTCGGCATCGTCGACCAATACATCACCTCTTCGGTGGTGAGCAACGTCGTCGAGAAAGCGATCCGCCTGGGGATGCTCGTGGGCTACATTGGCGCCGTGGGCTTCATACCGGACGTCCGCCGCGTGTTTGCGTACCATGGGGCCGAGCACAAGGCTGTCAACGCCCACGAGGACGGTGCACCGCTGGTGGTCGATGTGGTCGAGAAGTACAGCACGGCTCACCCACGGTGTGGCACCAGCTTCCTGCTCGTCGTGATGCTCGTGTCCTTCGTGGCCTTCGTGGCGCTCGGACGCCCGCCTTTTGAAATCCGCGTCATCTCGCGGATCGTGCTCGTGCCTGTTATCGCCGCCGTCGCCTACGAGCTGATCAAGCTTGGCGCGTTGCACCACCGCAACTTATTCGTGAAGATGCTGCTGGCGCCAGGCCTTGCGCTCCAATCGCTGACCACCAGGCAGCCCACCCCCGATCAAGTGGAGGTGGCCATCGCGGCCCTGAAGCACGTGGTTGCCGCCGAGCAAGAGCGTGTCAGCCAGATTGGGACGGTGCCAGCCGTCTCCGCGGTCCGTCCGTAGGGCGATTGCCTCGGGGCGAGCAAGGAGGCCGACGGGTTGGGTCTAAGGACGCCGACGCTACGGACTTGGAGCCGACGCTACGGGGCGCCGGGGGCGCGGCAACGGGTTGGGTCTGAAGACACTGAGGCTAGGGGGAGATGGGGGGACGTAGCGGCCGTGTCTTTAGACCGGCCAGCGGGCTTGCCATAGCAGTATGTATGCTATCGTGACTACCCGATCGAGTTAAGGTTCATCAGCCTGCGCGGGGGCAAGCGCGTGATGCACGGTGCGGCTACAGTTCCCCAAGCACCCTCTCCAGCTTCTCTGCTAACCCCCTGTCCTTCTCCAATGCTATGATTGCCCTCTCGCGTCCTCTCCCCAGGAACTCTCTACCGAAGACGAAGCCGAGAGGCATCTTCTCGATGGCGCCGATGGCACAGCCCAAATCGAAGAGCTCGGCCTCGCGATGTATGCCTTTCTCCTCCAAGATGTCGAATTCGGCCACCGCCGACGGCGTGGCGAACCTGTTCTTCGACAGTCTGGCGCGGACACGAATGCCGCCTATGTCCCCGCCCGGCTGAAAGATGGGCCTGACAGGAAGCAGCTCGATCCGCATGCTCGCGTGGAAGGATGAAGGCCCTACGAATACCAGCGCGGTCGGCGAACCCTTAAGGGAGACGTTTATGTTGCGCAGCGCCCTGGAGAGAAGATAATGAACGGAACGGCCACTCCGGGGCAGGCAGAACAGGGCAGACGAGGACGAGAAGACGAGGGCGTCCAGGGCGCCACAACGGATCAGTATGTCGGTCATTTCCAGCGCCTCTTCCACCGTACCGGGGACGGCGAGTATCAGGTCCGAGAGGTTCGCGCCGCAGCGAGCCATAGCCTCCGTATCTGCGCTGTGCTCGGCGTCGACGAGGACGGCCAGCCCGTGGCCCTTCTGAGCGTTGGCGATAATGTGGCAAGTCAGCGTTGTCTTGCCGCTGGACTCCGCTCCCAGAATCTCCGTGATGCGACCGCGGGGCACGCCGCCTATCCCGGTCGCCCTGTCCAGGCCGAGGGAGCCCGTGGCGACGGCGATCTCTCCGACCTTCGGCCTGGCCTGTGATACCCTGTAGACGACGCCAGGGCCGAAGCGCCGCTCCAGCTCGCGAATGACCTCTTCCAGCACCTCGTGCTTTTGCGCCGGTGTTCGGGTCACTCCCGTTCAGCCTCCCGATCATACGTCTATATGCCAATAGTATACGAACATTTGTTCTAATGTCAAGTGACATTGACAAGCGTGATGAGTTTCTGCTACAGTGCTACGTGAGCTTACGCCTTGCCGGCCCACGGCAAGGCAAAGCGAAGCGCGGCCCAGTCCCCTCGGCTGCTGGCCCCGATACATCTCGTGGCAAGGAATGTGTCGGGGCTGGGAGAGGGTTAGGGTAAGGGCGATCTCACGAGGGAACGGGGGAGGAGAGCGTGCAGCTACGCGACTATTATCGCGTTTTCAGGAAAAGCTGGTGGCTCATCGTTATTATGTGCCTTGCCGCTACCATCGGCAGCTTCGCGTACAGTCGGCTACAGGTCCCCACCTTCCGTGCTAGCATCAGGCTCGACGTCTCTCCCGCGCGCTACGACTATGGACTTACCATGGTTATCGAAAACCTGCTGCGCCAGTATGGCCAGCAGTTGCAGACCGACAAGATGGCCGACATAGTCAGCGAGAAGCTGAAACTCGATCTGCCGGCCGAGCGGCTCAGGACGCGCATCAAGGTCAGCCCTGTGCCCGAGGACTACGCCATCCAGATGGAGGTCGACGATCCCGACCCCAATCGTGCCAAGGACATAGCTTACGCCTGGGCTGACGAGTTTGTGAAGCAACATCAGGTAAGGATGTCGCCCATCGAGCCCCGGGACCGCATCGAGGTTACCATTCACGACAACCCGAGGCCTGGCGAGCTGAACAGCCCCAAGACCCGCCAGAACGCTATGGCTGCGGCCGTCCTCGGGCTCATCGTCGGCGCCCTCGTCGCCTTTTTCCTCGAGTATCTGGACGATACCATAAAGACACCCGACGACGTCGCGCAGTACGCGGGTTTGCCCGTCCTTAGCGCCATTCCGACGGTAACCTATGCCGCCGTGGAGCGTGACACGACGCGCCGCAGGGGAGGCTCGCGAGCCGCCCCTACCACCGCATCCGGGACAGCTCCCGGCGACTAGAGGAGGTCAAGGATTTGCTCAAAGAACAACAGGCCCTCGTCACCTTTACCGATTCCAGGTCTCCCGTCTCCGAGGCCTATCGCACTCTGAGAACCAACATTCAGTATTCGAGCCTGGACCGAACCCTGGCGACCGTGCTGGGCACGAGTACCGCTCCGGATGAGGGCAAGTCCACGGTCATGGCTAACCTTGCGGTAACCTTCGCCCAGACCGGCAACCGCGTTGTCCTGGTCGACTGTGATCTCCGACGGCCACGACTGCACGAGATCTTCGGCATCGAGAACGCCGCCGGGCTCACCACCGCCATTATCGATGAAGCGCAGACCGGCCTCCCTGTTCAAGATACCTTCGTTCCGAACCTGCGTTTGCTGCCCAGCGGCCCTCCCGCACCGAACCCATCCGAGCTTCTAGGCTCTCGACGGATGGACAAGCTCATCGAGGCTCTGAAGGCCGAGGCCGACTACGTCCTTTTCGATTGCCCGCCCATTCTGGCCGTGACCGACGCGGCCGTATTGGCGCGCAAGGTCGACGGCGTTTTGCTGGTCTTCTCCACCGGGAAGACAAAACGCGATCACGCCGCAAAGGCCAAGGTGCTGCTGGAGAAGGTCAACGCAAACATCCTTGGCGTGGTTCTGAACAACGTCAAGCTAGATAGCTCGCTATATCGCTATTGAGCGCGTTGTCTATGATCGACATCCACACGCACATCTTGCCCGGCTTCGACGACGGCCCCGCGACTATCGAGGAGGCGCTGGAAATGGCCGCCGTGGCGGCCCGCGACGGCGTGCGCTGCCTTGTGGCTACCCCCCACGACCCGTACTACGGCCACGCGGTCGATTGCCGGCAGGTTGAGCTAGCTGTGGACGATCTTCGTGGTGCTCTGGTATCTGCCGGCGTCGAGGTCGACGTTCTGCCCGGCCTCGAGATGTCCCTTACCACCGACATCGCGCACCGCGCCAGGCAGGGACAGGTGCTCGCCATCAACCGGGCCCGTTATCTGCTCGTGGAGCTTCCTTTTCAGCTCTATCCACCTCATACCGACCAGTGCCTCTTCGAGCTTCAGCTACAGGGATACGTGCCCATCATCGCGCATCCCGAGCGCAACGCGGCCATTCAACGCGACGTCAACCTGCTCGAGCCGCTTGTTACGCGCGGCATTTTGGCACAGGTCACGGCGGATAGTCTTATGGGCTCCTTCGGGCCCAAAACGCGCGAGACCGCCGAGGCGATGCTGACGTGCTATCTAGCGCACGTCATCGCCTCTGACGCCCACTCGCCCACCGCGAGGCCGCCGGTCCTCTCCGACGCCCTGCGGCGGGCCGCCGAGCTGGTCGGCCCCGAAAGAGCCAACGAGATGGTGTGCACAATTCCGCAGGCCATCATCGCAGGCGAGAGATTCGAAGTCCCATCACCAGTACGTCATAGGGCCAGAAACCGCTGGCTCTCGTGGAGGATAACGCGATGAAAGGACTTATTCTGAGCGGTGGAAAGGGAACCCGCCTTCGCCCGATTACCTACACGGGCGCCAAACAGCTCGTGCCCGTGGCCAACAAGCCAGTGCTCTTCTACGCCATCGAGGACCTGGTCGAGGCCGGCATCACCGACATCGGCATCGTCGTGGGCGACACGAAGGACCAGATCATAGCTGCCGTCGGCGACGGCAGCCGCTTTGGCTGCAGGACGACCTACATCGAACAGCCGAACCCACTGGGCATCGCCCACGGCGTCAAGATCGCCGAGCAGTTCATCCAGGGTGATCGGTTCGTCCTCTTCCTTGGGGACAACTTCGTGCGTGATGGCATCGTCCCTCTCGTCGAGGAGTTCGCCCGGTCCCCGTTCAATGCTCAGATCCTGCTCTACCGGGTGAAGAATCCGCAGGACTTCGGGGTGGCCGAGCTGGAGGACGGCCGCGTCGTCAAGGTTGTCGAGAAGCCTAAGGAACCCAGAAGCGACCTTGCCGTTATCGGCATCTACATGTTTGACCATCACGTGTTCGAAGCGGTGAACAGCATCAAGCCGTCGGCACGCGGTGAGCTGGAGATAACCGACACGATTCAGTACCTCATCGACAGGGGCCTGCACGTGAACCCGCAGATCATCCCAGGCTGGTGGATCGATACCGGCAAGAAAGACGACATGCTGGAGGCCAACCGCCTAATCCTCGAGACGATGGAGACCCAGATCCTCGGCGCCATCGACGAGTCCTCGCAAGTTTATGGCAAGGTGGTCATCGGCAGGGGCGCGAAGATTCAGAACAGCGTCGTTCGGGGGCCCGTGATCATCGGGGAGAACACCGTGATTTGCAACGCGTATGTCGGCCCCTTCACATCCATCCATTACGACTGTGAGGTCAAAGGCAGCGAGATAGAGCACAGCATCGTGCTGGAAAATAGCAAGATATTGGACATACACCAGCGAATCGAGGACAGCTTGATCGGGCGCAACGTCGAGATAACCGAATCGACCATCAGGCCCAAGGCTTACAAGCTGATGCTGGGCGACTACAGCAAGGTAGGCATTCCTTGAGAACGACCCTGATCTACGCCGGCATCGTCGGTCACGGCTTCGGCACTGCCGGCAAAGGAATGGACTCGGGGTGGATCAGCCACGCGCTTTGCATCCTGGGGGCCTGTGCCAAGAAGGCCGGCTTCGAAGTCGACTTGATCGACCTGAGGGCTTTGAGCGGCTGGGACAATTTGCGCAGCGAGCTTCTGGAGCGTCGGCCCGACGTGGTGGGCCTGACGATGATGAGCGTCGACTACAACCCCGTGATGCGCAGCATCGAGCTCGTCAAGGAGCTCCTGCCGGAGGCGAAGGCCATCGTGGGTGGCCCTCATCCTACGCTCGCGCTGGAAGAGGTGGCGGAGAACCCACGCGTCGACTACATCGTCACGCACGAAGGGGAAATCAGCTTCGTCGAGCTGCTGCGACGCATCGCGGCGGGCCAAAACGGCCAGCGCGTGATCGTGGGAGAGAAGCCGGACCTGGATCTGCAGCCGTTCGCCGACCGCGATCTATTTCTGCACGAGTGGCGCAAGGCAGGCTACACGCTCGATTCGCCAGAGGTGCCGATGGGCGACCTTCCTGCCCCTTTTGTAACGGTCATCGCCGGGCGCGGCTGCATGTATAATTGCAGCTTCTGCCAGCCGGCCGAGCGCCGTCTTTTCGGCGGTCGCGTGCGGCGGCGAAGTGTTGCCAACGTAATCGGCGAGCTCAAGCTCCTGCGCGACAAATACGTTTTCAAGAGCCTGCTGATCCACGATGACTGCCTCACCGAGGACAGGGAATGGGTGAAGGAGTTCGTCCAGGCCTACGGGAGCGAAGGCTTCACGCAGCCGTTCTTCTGCCAGAGTCGGGCCGACATCGTCGTCAAGCATCAGGACCTGGTCGAGCTAATGCGGGGTGCCGGGCTTGCCGGAATGATGATCGGCTTCGAAAGCGGCAGCCAGCGAGTGCTCAAGTTTCTCCGCAAAGGCACGACGGTCGAGCAAAACCTGGAGGCCGGCCGCATCTGCCATCGGCTGGGCATCCAGATCTGGGCGAACTACATGCTGGGGCTGCCTACCGAGACGAAGCAGGACATGATGGACACTGTAAAGATGCTCAAGGAAATAGACCCGGATTACTATAGCCCCGCGTTCTACACGCCCCACCCGGGCAGTGATCTGTACACGTATTGCACCGAAAACGATCTGTCACTCATCAAAGACCACGATGGGTATCGGCGCAACCCGACAGAGGTCAAGATCAAAGGCCACGACTACCAGTTCTTGCAGTGGGCTCTGCGCGAATCGCAGCGACGCCGACCGTGGAACGCGCTGAGGCGGGTGGCCAGGTCGAAATGGAGGCGCTACGCCTCGCCGAGCAAGGTGGTGCGCAAGCTGCGACGGCTCGTAGCCAGGCAGGAGGATCTATGAAAAGGATACTGGTAACCGGTGGAGCGGGATTCATCGGCAGCAACTTCGTGCGCCATATGCTGGCCAAGTACACCAGCTATCAGGTGGCCGTGCTCGATAAGCTGACTTACGCGGGGAACCTCGACAACCTGAGAGAGGTCGAGAACAACCCGAACTATACTTTCATCGAGGGCGATATCTGTGACGCTGGGCTTGTGGAGAGGGCGTGCGAAGGTGTGGATGCCATCGTGAATTTCGCCGCCGAAACGCACGTCGACCGGTCCCTCATGGAGCCGGGCAGCTTTATCATGACCGATGTTTACGGCACCTACGTTCTGCTCGAAGAGGTAAAAAAGCGCGGCGTGGAACGCTACGTCCAGGTCAGCACCGACGAGGTGTACGGATCGGTGGAACAGGGGTCCTCGGTGGAGGACGATCCGGTGGCGCCACGTAGCCCTTACGCAGCCAGCAAGGCCGGCGCGGATATGATGGTGAACGCCTACCGCACCAGCTTCGGCCTGCCGACAATCATCACGCGGGCTTCCAACAACTACGGGCCGTACCAATACCCGGAGAAAGTCATCCCGCTATTCATCACCAACGCATTGGAGGACGAGCCGCTGCCCCTTTACGGGGATGGGCTCAACGTCCGCGACTGGCTGTACGTCGTCGATCACTGCGAAGCCATCGACGTGGTCCTGCACCGTGGCCAGGTGGGCGAGGTGTACAACGTCGGCGGTGGCAACGAGCTCCCCAATATCCGACTGACTGAGATGATTCTGGAGCTCCTGGAGAAGCCCAGGAGCCTGATCCACTACGTCACCGACCGTCCGGGCCACGACCGGCGCTATTCCCTGGACTGCGCCAAGCTATGTACTCTTGGCTGGCAGCCCCGGCACGGCTTCCCACGGGCACTCGAAGATACCGTCAGGTGGTACGTCGACAACCGGCGGTGGTGGGAGAAGATCAAATCCGGCGAGTACGGCGAGTACTACAGGCGCAATTACGCTCATCGGACGTTTCGGCCAATTTGATTCATACCTGGAGGGGAGGCCTTGGCTGGGAAGATTGGCGAGGTTATCGAGGTCAGTACGACCGAGTTGGTCGCACAATGCTATGAGCTGCACCAGGCGCCGGACTTCGGAAGCTTCGTGCGGGTTTCCGATGGCTCCGCCGACATCTACGCCATCGTCTGCCACGCCAGCACCAGCGGCATCGATCCCGGACGTCGACCAGTGGCCCGGGGTAAGGACGAAGTCGATGAGGACGACATCTTCCGCAACAACCCCGAGCTTCCGGAGCTGCTGCGCACCGAGTTCTCGGCTGCCATAGTCGGTTTCGTCGAAGACGGCCTGGTGCGCCAGTATCTGCCGCCTCGGCCGCCTCGCCTGCACAGCTTCGTTCACACGTGCTCCCTGGCCGAAGCAAAGGCCTTCAGCCAGCAGCTCGACTTTCTCCAGACCCTGGTCACCGCCAACCTGCGCGTGCCCGCGGACGAGCTGATCGCCGCCTGCATCCGGCAGGCAGGCCTGGCCCACCAGGGCGATCGGACCTTTCTGGTGAGAGCAGGCAAGGAACTGGCCACACTGCTCGTGAACGACATCAACCGACTCAACGGCATCTTGCGCAGGATCGGCCGGTAGGGGTTGGGGGACGGGGCACCCGTAGCCGGACCCTTTAGGGTGCGCGCGGCCCCACCAGCCTGGGTAGGGCATCGGACTGCAAACCGTTGCCTCGCCATATCAAACAGCCAACGCGCAAGCTAAAGCTTGCGGCTACGGGTTCCCTACCCCGCACCCAGGGCAAGATTAGGCAATGGATAGCTCTTCCAGAGATAGGGGATTGGCGCTCCAGCCATTAGACCAGTTGGGAGCAGACTGTGATGGGCACAAACAATCATCCAGACACACGCCGTCTCGGCGTCGTCGTCGCCGGATCACTCAGCGAAGGCCTCCAGGTACGCCTCGATGGCGGGACCTCGGTGGAGGATATGGCCGTGGGCCGCTACGTGGTCGTGGAGGGCGAGAAGCGGAATTTTTTCGGCATCGTCACCGACGTCAAGCTCGGTGCCACAAGCCCACAGATAGCTGTCTCGCCACCCGACATCTCCGATCCCTTCATCGCCGAGGTCGTTGCCGGCACTAGCACGTTCGGCGCGCTCACGGTGACGCCGATGCTGACGGTTGGCCAGGACGCCATCGCCCAGGCCACTGGCCCTCAGCCCGTCAAGACCGTCCCCGCTCACTTCTCCCCGGTCAAAGAGGCGTCCGTCGCGGACGTCGAAGCGGTCTTTGGCCGCGAGGACGGCCAGCATTTCTACATCGGGCAGCCTCTCGACATGGATACCAAGGTGTGCCTGAACCTCAGCCGCCTGGTCGAGCGAAGCAGCGGCGTGTTCGGCAAATCGGGAACCGGCAAGACGTTTCTAACACGCCTACTGCTCATCGGCATCGTGCAGAAAGAGGCCGCGGTCAACCTGGTATTCGACATGCACAACGAATATGGCCACAGAGGCACGGCGGGTGGAGGCAAGTACGTACACGGCCTACAACCGTTGTTCCTCAGCCGGGTGGCCATCTTCACCCTCGACGAGCAATCCACGCGCGCGCGGGGCGCCGCGGCCGATTTCGTCGTGGAGATCGGCTACGACCAGATTCAGCCCGAAGACGTGGCCATGCTGCAAGAGGCGCTGAGCCTTTCCGATCCCATGGTGGAAACCGTCTATATGCTCGGGCGGATCTTTGGCGAAAAGCGCTGGTTCGGCGAGCTGCTGGAGTTGGAAACGCCCGCAGCCGTCGAGGCGCTGTCGCGCGAAAAGGGATTGAACCCTAACACGCTGTCGGCCCTGCACCGTAAGGTCGTCTCGCGGCTGGCCTCGCTGAGCTTTCTGAAGCGCGACGCTTTCGACAACTCCGTGCAGCGCATCCTGGAGTGTCTGGACAGAGGCACCCACGTGGTGCTGGAGTTCGGGCGCCACGCCAAGCTCGACACTTACATCCTCGTGGCCAACGTCCTGACACGGCGCATTCACGAGCTTTACGTCGCCCGCAAAGAGGAGGCGATGGGCAACCAGGCCCAGGAACCTCGACCGTTGGTGATTACGATCGAGGAGGCGCACAAGTTCCTCAATT
>JACQUC010000111.1 GCA_016210495.1 Chloroflexota bacterium | reverse complement strand
GGCCAGGCCTGTGCCCATCGCCGACGCCACTTGCGAATCGTCGGCTGTGTCACACCCAGATCCCTGACGAGCTGCTCGTTGCTGCGGCCGTCGGCCGCCGCCAGGACAATCTGGGCTCGTTCCACCAGACGTTGCTGCGACTTGGCCGCCCGAACGAGGTTGACGAGCAGACCTCGCTGTCGCGCAGTAAGTTCGACGGCTTGAGCGAAAAGACGCATCGAACCCCTGCTCCCTTGATCACCGGGGAGAGTGGGGATCCAGTGGGGCCTCTAAGTTACCACTAACAATGGATTTCCGCCAAGCTGGTCTAGTGAGCTGTAGTGAATCGCTCGAGTCGTGACTGGCGGTCTCCAGCTCTCTGCCCGCTATGGTAGTCCCCACGACTGAACCACTTCTCGATGAGGCAATAGAGCACAATGAAGAGGTAGCGCGAGCCCATCTCCTTGACCTTGAGGTTCGAAATGCCGCTGGTGCGATTGGTCCACGAGTTGGGAACCACCTCGTAGGAGTAGCCGCGAACAATCGCCTTTAGCGGCAGTTCCACAGTCAAGTTGAAGTGCGGCGCCAGAATCGGCTGAAGCCCCTCGATGACCTCCCGGCGGTATAGCTTGAACGCATTGGTCATGTCGTTGTATCGCAAGCCGAAGAGCAGTCTGATGAAGATATTGGCCATCCGGTTGAGTACAAGCTTGCCCTGTGGATAATCAACAACGCGCGAATCGCGGTGGAAACGAGTCCCGAAGACGCAATCGACGTCTCTCTCGATCATGGTCGACAGGAAGCGCATCAGGTCCTCGGGCGAGTCCGAGGCGTCAGCCATATATACAGCCACAGCGTCGCCAGTAAAGCGCTCGAGTCCGGCTCGCACAGCATAGCCGAAACCGTTGGGGGGCGAATTATCGATTCGCTGGACGCTAGGATGCTTCTGCTCCAGGGACGTCAGGATCTCCCCGGTGTGGTCTGAGGAGTTGTCGTTGACGACGAGGATCTCGTGTGGAACCCCCTCCGCTGTGAGCTTCTCGGTGAGCGCGGTAACCGTGGACTCGATGCACCCCTCCTCGTTGTGAGCAGGAATGACAACCGAGAGCCTCACTACTTCTCTCGCTCCTCCACGGCCGCGATGATCTCGCCCACTATTGCTCTCAGGTCGTACCTGTACCTCCATTCCGGATAGTCCTTCTGGAAGGCACGCACGTCCGAAACGTACCAGATGTGGTCCCCAACGCGGTTGTCGTCGAGCACCGAGTAGTTTAGCCGCCTCCCGCCCATCTCCTCAACAAGGTCGATCGCCTCCAGCATGGAGCAGTTGCTGTGGCGCGAGCCACCCATGTTGTATACGGCTCCGCTGCGGGGATCCTGTAGAACATGCCAGAAGGCGTTCACGAGATCCCAGGCGTGGATGTTATCACGCACCTGCTTGCCCTTGTACCCGAGGACCTTGTAGGGCCGGCCGGTTATCGCGCACTTCACGAGATACGCCAGAAAGCCGTGCAGTTCAGCCCCCGAGTGGGCGGGGCCGGTGAGGCACCCCCCACGGAAGCAGACAGTCCTCATCCCAAAGTACCTTCCATACTCCTGAACAAGGACGTCGGCCGCCACCTTGCTGGCGCCGAAAAGGCTATGCTTGCTCTGGTCGATCGACATGGACTCGTCGATGCCATGCTCGGCGTATGGATGCGAAGCGTTCACCTCCCAGCGCTTGTCTCTCTCCACCAGCGGCAATCGGTTTGGCGCATCGCCGTATACCTTGTTGGTCGAAGTGAAGATGAAGGGCACCTCAGGACAGCTCTTGCGCGCGGCTTCGAGCATGACGAGCGTGCCATTGGCGTTCACCGTGAAGTCGGTGAAGGGCTCCTTCGCCGCCCAGTCGTGACTGGGCTGCGCTGCCGCATGGATCACGCAGACGATGTCTTTCCCGAGGTCCCTGAAGAGCTTCCCGATGGCATCCTCGTCACGGATGTCACACGAAACGTGCACGTAGCGTGGCAGTTCGCTCTTCAGGCGCTCTCTGTTCCAGTTAACGTCACCGTCGGCACCGAAGAAGTACCTCCTGAGGTTGTTGTCGATGCCAACGATATCCATGCCCTTCTCGTGGAAGAACCGACTCGTCTCGCTGCCGATCAGTCCCGATGAACCAGTCACCACCGCAGTCGCCATCTCAGGATCACCTCCTCATGAGCTCTAGCACAACTGACCACCTTGAGCGTAGGCGCTCCGCCGCCTGGCGCGCGCCGGACGTCTCAGCCGAATATCCCCTTGAGCGAACCATCGTTGTCCTGAATCCACGCGTGGATGTCCTCGACGATGTCTTTGACGCCAAGTTGCGGGACCCACCCGAATGATCTCTCGGCCATCGCCCCATCGGTGACGTAGAGGGGGATGTCCACAGGCTTGGTTTCGGCGACCTTCCCGATAGGCACCTCGCGCCCTGTAATCTCACGGCACAGCGAGGTCAGTTCGAGCAGCGAGGTCGAGCACTGCCGGCCACCGCCGACGTTCGTGATCGCCCCTGTCCAGGCTTCGGGCTTGTCGAGCTGCATCCTGATCAGCCTGAACAGGTCGTCAGGATGCAGCAGGTCCCGCACCTGTTTTCCGGTTCCCCCGAATCCGGTATAGGTCAGTGACTTGCCGAAGTAGTGGTTGGCGACCCAGAGGGTGAAGACTCCCTGATCGACCTTGCCGAACTGGCCCGGTCCGGCGATCACACCACAACGATTGATCACAGCCTTCAGGCCGTAGGCTTGAACGTACTCCTGAACGAGCATCTCAGACGCAAGCTTGGTTGCGCCGTAGAGCGATCGGGCCAGATGGGTCGGGAACTCCTCGGCGATGCCCCTGGCGCTCGCCCCGGAGAGGACTTGGTCGGCAGTGAGCTCAACGCGTGTGGGGGTTTCCTCGAGGCTCAGTTCCCTCAGCGGAGCCACGGAATAGACCCTTGAAGTGGAAATGAAGAGGAAGCTGCTTCCGCGCGCGCGTGCGAATTCCAGGGCATTCACGGTGCCCAGAAGATTTGTCTGGATCAAGTAGTCTGCGTGGGCGTTGATCCCGGCCAGCACGCTCGGTTCAGCCGCCGCGTCGACTACCAGGTCGAAGGCGCCAGAGACATCCTCGATATCCGTGCGGACCCGGATGTCACCGTGGTGGAAGACGACTCCTTCAGACTTGAGAATCGGCAGGTTCAGCTCCGAACCGCGGCGACGCAGATTGTCGAGGACGTGCACTTCCTCTGCCCCATCTCTCCTGAATCGGCATGCGAGCGCCGATCCAACAAAGCCCGCTCCGCCAGTGATCAGGATGCGCATGACCTTCGTCCTCCAAGCAGTCTTACCGGAAGCTGTGCTTCCGTGCTACTTCCTTCGCGCGACCAAGAGGAACTGCTCCCCAAGAAGCCACCACGCTATTGGGATCCGTAGGTAGAGCGATACCAGTGCCGGGTGCTGAGGCAGGCGCGACTTCGTGGTGTAGGGGATGAATTTGGGAATGATGCGAATGACCTCATAGCCATTCAGCGTGAATCCTTCCTCAGCCGAGAGGTGGGAGAGTGGGAGGTGGTGATCATAGAAGTCCCAGTAGCGCTGCCCCACGTACCTGATGTTGGGTTGTAGGGCGATGAACAGACCCGCCGGCCTCAACACGCGGCGGACCTCCTGCAGTACTGCGCTCATGTCATCCTTGGACGGAAGGTGCTCAAAGAAGTTCGAGGTAAACGCGACATCGATGCTTCCACTCTCGATAGGTGTCAGGCGATGGGCCGCAATGTTGTGGAACTCCACAGCACTAGGGAGATGCGCCTTCGCCTCCGGATTCAGGTCCACCGCGACCTTCCGTCCGGCAGTGATGTTCCTCGAGAACTCGCCATACCCGCACGCCACGTCTAAGACTGTCGCATCTGTCGGAATCCACTTCCGGAGATAGCGACAAAGGACGCGCCAGACACGATCTCGCGACCCAATTTCCGCTTCACTGAACCTGCGACGGTACAGCTCCGCAAGGTTGGCTCCATGCAGCTCCGGGATCTGTGACGCCCGCCCGCTCGGATCCCGATCCGACACTGCGCGATCTCCGGCAGTCGCCCCCGCACGGTGCGTGTCAAGGTAGTTGTCGCCTGAGGTGATCATGCTGCTTGGTCTGCCAGGTGCTGCTGTGGATGGGTGTGCTGCCGCCGCCAACGGCGCGGCCAAGCCCCGTACCGGCTCG
>JACQUC010000105.1 GCA_016210495.1 Chloroflexota bacterium | reverse complement strand
TGAGCCCATTCCGCGGCCGTTGGCGGACGCATTGGCCGAGGTAGATCGTCAAATCGTGCAGATCATCGACCGGGCCAAACTGGGCAAGGCTGCATGAAACTTGACTCATTCGTTAAGATCTCGTCATATGAAGATATCTAGTTAGTGGAGTATCACGCTCGCCTTTCCCCTGCTGCGCACTGATTTCAGCTCGTCGCTCCCGCGCGCCGCAGGCGGGTTGATCGTTAGCACCTTGCGCACCTCATCCGGGTACATCGCTATGAAGCGGAACTCGTCGTCAGTGAGGGGGATCTGGTTGTGTGCGTTGGCGTACTGCACCAGATTAAGGATGTAACGCGCTGTTGCCTCGTCCTCGAAGCCTACGCCGAGTCGATCGTAGACGTGTTTCAAGGCGGCGATGCCACTGTACTCGCCTGCCAGAATCGTCCTACCCGTCGGCTCGCACACCTCCTCGACCCTGCCAATGGCCTCGTAGTCGTATAGCTCGTAGTTGTGCCTGTCCTTGAGTGCGCCGTCGGCGTGAATACCCGATTCGTGAGTGAAGGCGTTGGCTCCTATGCCCGGGTGGTTAATTGGCACGGGCACCTGGAACGACTGTGCGACGTAGTGGCCCAGTCGCCACGCTTCCTTCAGCGCGATGTTGTCGGCGACGTCATAGTTGCCCTGGTACCCCTTGCCGAACTTGAGAGCTAGGATGCAGTTCAGAAGGTCTGCGTTTCCCGCGCGCTCGCCCATGCCGTTCACGGTCGTATTGATGTAGGCATCCACGCCGGCCTCCAGGGCGCCTCTCGCACCGGATATCGAGTTGGCCACCGCCATACCAAGGTCGTTGTGGCAGTGCATTTCGATTGGCATCCTGATTCTACCCGCAAGCTCCTCCACACGGCGCCGTATGGAATACGGCGTCTCGTAGCCGATGGTGTCGCAGTATCTCAGGCGCTGTGCTCCCGCTTCCTTCCCCGCCAGGGAAAACTCCACCAGGTACTCCAAATCAGTTCGGGAGGCGTCCTCAGCGTTGATACCTATCGTTTCAATGCCGGCCGCTTTGGCTACCGTCACCGCCTCTACCATCTCTTTGACAACCGAGTTTCGATCCAGCTTTCCGGCGAACTTGTGCCTGATCATCTGGTCCGAGGTAGAGATAGACAGGTTCAGGTGCCTCACGCCGGTAGTCAGAGCGCCGCGCACGTCCCCCGCGGTGGCACGACACCAGCCCTCCAGAATCATCGGCCCAAAGGCACCCCTACGTGAAAGCTCCAGGTTGGCCATAATGTAGTTGCGCTCGTGGCCAACGAAGGGAAAGCCAAACTCGGACTGGTGGATGCCAAGCCTGGAGAGATACCAGTTGACCATCGTCTTCTGGAATTTCGACAAAGAAATCCTCGCGGTCTGAACCCCATCACGATTTGTCACGTCCAAGAAATATACTTTCGGCATCGCCTGTTCAACCTCCTACCGCTTCACTGTCTCCAATTATTAGTATATCACGCCTTGCGGCTATGGAGCGCGGCTCTCGCCACAGTTTCGGCCACAACCTCTGGCGGCAGAGACCCGGGCTCCCCAGCCCAGCGCATGACCGTGACATCAAGCCCGCGAGGCGCCCAGACAGCGGGATCGGTGGGGCCAAACAGGGCGACCGTGGGTACCCCCAGCAACGCCGCAAGGTGTGTGACGCCGGAGTCGTTGCCGACATAGGCATCGCACAGGCTGAGGAGCGCGGCAAGTCGAGACAGCGGCAAGTCCCTGGCGACCGTGGCCCGGCACTTGAGGTGTGAAAGCAACTCGCCTAGGGCGAGTTCATCCGCTGGCCCAGAGATGAGCAGCGGCACCATTGCTTCCTGCCAAGCAAGTTTTACGGCCACCTCCGCAAAGCACTTCGCCGGCCAGTTCTTGCTTGGACTGCCACTGCCCGGATGTATCGCCACGATCCGCCGAGCACGGTCGTGTGGCACGAGCGTCGCACCCGTAGGCGCACCCTTCAGGGTGCGCGTGCCCGTTCGCGGCGCGAGATAATTCCTTGCCCACTCCACCTCGTTTGCCGGTGCAGACAACAAGGGGCCAAACGTTGCGTTAGCGGAAGAAATGCCCAGCGGCGCCAGTGAATCCAGGAGGTGGTCCGTGATGTGTGTGCCTGACCCCTGGGGCGGTGCCGACGGCGCCACGAGCACCAGCTTGGCGCCCAATCTCCGGAGGTTCGCGGCCACGGTTCCGTCTTCATCGGCAAGCCACGCGATGCCGAGGTCGATCTTGCCGATCCACAGCGATTCAGCCGCCGAGGAGTCTGGCGTGGAGAAAAGCTCCAGCAGGCGAGGGTCTTCTTGAGATAAGCCGGCGTCAACCAGCGATGCCGCGGCAAGCATGCGGCATGCCTCGCCGTGTCCGACGAGAGTTAGCCGGGCACGCGGAAATCGCGCCCGCAGGGCCGCCAGCGCCGGCGCCAGCAGAAGCAGGTCGCCCAGCGCCCCAACGCGTAACAGCAAGAAGCTCGTCATCTCCAAACCCTATATCATCAGTATAGCATGACCAGGCGCTACTCGGAGTTGCGGCGACTGGCTCGAGAACAGTTTCTCGTTTCTTGGCTTGACATTGCCATCGCCTGTGGCATATGATGCAGGCTAACGGTGAGGCAAGCCTCGCTCGCGAGTTCGTCGCCGAAACAGACAGGCAGCCTCGCCCAAGGGGGCAGCATGAGAGCGTTCGTCGTCCGGTCCTATGGTTGGCTCATCGTCGCATCCTGCTTCTTGACCCTGATGGTAACCTTTGGCACCGAGGGTTCCTTTGGGGTTCTGTTCAAGCCGATGATCAGCGAGTTCGGGTGGGACAGGGCCTCGCTCTCCCTCGCGGTGTCCATCGCCATGATCTTTTACGGCATCAGTCAGACGATAATGGGCCGCCTGGCCGATCAGCTCGGGCCGAGAGTGATCATCGCCTTTGGCGGCCTCATGGTGGCTGTGGGCATTGGCCTGCTCGCGACGGCGACGGAAATCTGGCAGGTCTATGTGTACTTCGGTGTGATCGCTGCCATTGGATACGGCGGCGTTGCGCCCGTCACTATGGCCGCCCTCGTGGCCAGATGGTTCACACGCCGGCGGGCGCTTGCGCTTAGCATTGCCACCACTGGTCTCAGCGCGGGGACCATCCTGGTGATCCCCGCCGCTATGTATATGGTTCTTCAGCTTGACTGGCGCTGGACTGCGTTCATCCTGGCGGTCGTAGCCGGCATCGTCGTGCTGCCGCTGGCAGCTTTCGTGATCAGGTCTAATCCCGGTGATGTCGGTGGTGTCGCAAACGGCGCGGACAGATCGGACGCAGCCGACGGAGCGGTCGCAGCCGAGCCGAGAGAGCGGCGGGTACCGGCCAGTCTGGCCATTCGGCAGAGGTCATTTTGGCAGCTCTCCGTCGGGCTCTTTGTTTGCGGGTTCACGTGGTCGCTGGTGATGACCCACTTCATCCCTTTCGCGCTCGATCTAGGAATTCCGGAGATGCTCGCGGCCAATGCCTTGAGCCTCACGTCTTCGGTTGCGGTCGTGGGCTCGATCGGGACCGCGGCACTTTCGGATAAGTACGGTAGAAGTAAGCTGTTGGGTCTGGTGTACTTTCTGCGAGGTTCGTCGTTCTTTATGCTGCCGTGGGTGACTAGCGTGCCTATGCTCTATGTTTTTGCCGTCGTCCACGGCACTGGCCGATTGGCCTCGGTTCCACTGAGCTCGGCCCTGACCGGCGATCTGTACGGGCGCCGGTCGGTCGGCACCGTGTTTGGGATGATCTATCTGATTCACCAGGTGGGTGCCTCTCTGGGCTCCTACGTTGGAGGCGTCGTTTACGACCTCACTGGCAGCTACCTGGGGGCATTCCTTTTGGCCGCGGTAATGGGCCTTGTCGCCACCGCGACTTCGGCCTCGATAGACGAGAAGCGCAAGGCCGTGGACCTTGTGGCAATCGAAGGCGTCTGATTCTGGCGGCTTCCGCCAGGACAGGGTCAGGGGGCATGGGTCAGGGGTCGGTCTCCAATCTGCACCCAAATCACCGCGTGCGAGTCTGGTCCACCGCAGCCACCAACCGAACCTGAGAGCCTTCCTCTTCCAGACCGATGTCCCCGCCTGCGGCCAGCGCCCGCGCCAGCCGATTCAGTCGCTCGCACCTCCACCCAAACAGCCTGCCGACATCCTGTGTCGTGGTCTCACCCACCAGCGACACGTACTCTCGCAGCAAATCCAACATCGCCTCGCGGCTCGTCAACTCGCGGGCGGCGAGCACTTCTGCGGGGAACTGCCGTGTCACGAGGTTGTAGCGGAAACTGTACTTCCAGGCGTTGTCGGCCGATACGCCGACCACGCTTACCATGAGCCCGCGCTGGAGCTCGGTCAACGCGCGCTCGAAGCGACGGGCCGCCACCCCACCTCCCGCAAGACCACTCTTCTGGCGCAGCACGGTGGTCGAAGAAGGCCCGTGCTCCAGAATAGCCGCGTAGATATTGCGCGCGTCGAGGGATAGCTTGCCGTCATGGTAGAGCTCGAGAAAGTCGTCGTCCTCGCCGCCATAGTTCATGTCGCTGATGGCGTAGAAATGGGGAAGCAGTCGCCTGGAGATGAACGTCCTGAAGTTGCCGAAGGCCTTGCCGTAGAAGACCCTGCCGCGCGAGAAGATGCTATCCTTCCAGTTCCAGGCTCGGAAGTACATCTGATCGTGTTCGCCCCAGCGCGGCGCGGCCCGGGATACTCCGGCGACGGCCTGCCAGAGGCTGGGAAGCATCACGCCACGGTTGGGCTGAAAAAGGCAGATGCCCACGTCGTCGATGAACGCCTCCGCCTCGGCCTCGCTATGCAAGCACAGGTCGGGGCGCTGGCGAAAGCGTTCTTCGCGGTATTCTCGAAATCGGTCGTGTGGCCCGGATGCGCCGTTCAGATGCTCACTTCTCATTTCGGCACCGAGTGTACAGCGCGTAGCGAGACTGGTCAACAGACAGACGAGGGGAAATGACGGGAGCGCTTTGATTCGATCATCCACCGTGCTATAATGTTGGCAAGCCAATCGCCAGATGCCACCGACGGATCTGCGCACAAGGAGTGAGCCGTGTCAAATCAGGGAAATCAGCCCGCCCCGGGCCAGCAACGGAGGTATCAGGGGCGTATTCATATGCTCCAAAAAGAGGTCATGGGCAGGTATTTTGACGAGCTGACCAAGTCGGCCCAGGCCGGCAAAGACGGGGTGCCGGCGGTCTATATGCTCGTCAGCGGCAATCCCGTGGAACTGGTCCTGTCTTTCGACCTGCTCCCCGTTTATCCCGAGATCAACGCCCTCCAGTTGGGCGTCAAAAAGGAGGCCCTGCCCCACATCCTGCGCGCCGAGGACATGGGCTACTCCATGGACAACTGCGCCTACGTCAAGGCCGACGTGGGCTTCTTCTTCAGCGGCCGCAAGTCATCCTTCGGCTTGATCCCCTCGCCGGGCCTGGTACTCAACAACTACGTTGGCTGCTCCATCTATTTGAACTGGTTCGAGCATCTGGCGGCCTATGCCCAGGCCCCCATTTTCAACCTGGATATCCCGTTCGACCGCCTGCTCGACCACCAGCCCCGCGACGAGGACGTGCAGTACGTCGTCAAGCAGCTCAAAGAGGTCATCGGCATCCTGGAGCGTATCTCGGGCAAGAAGTTCGACCCGGAGAAGTTCCGGCACATTATGGAGCTCTCTCGGAAGACGGGTGAGCTCTGGTCCCGGGTCAAGCACCTGACAAAGCATGTACCCACGCCATACGACGCCTTTTTCGACGCTGTCACGTTGATGGCGCCGATGTCCTGTCTGCGGGGCACCCAGGCCGCTTACGATTTCTACGTCGAGGCGCTGAATGAACTTGAAGAGCGGGTCGAGCTGGGCATCGGCGTCCTGCCCGAGGAGCGATTTCGTATCGTCATCGACGGCACGCCTCCGTGGCCGTACCTCCGCACCTTCCGCGACCTCTTCACGCGCTGGGGAGCCGTCGCCGTGGGCGCGACTTATCCCACCGTTACCGGCATCTGGGAGTTCGGCTTCCGCCACAACCCCGATCGGCCTCTGGAGAGCATGGCCGAGCACATGCTGAAGCGCAACTACACAAATGGACACCTACTCCATCGGTTCGAGCAGGTGCGCCGCTACGTGGAGGAATGGCATGCGGATGCCGTAGTGATGCACTCCATCAAGAGCTGCCGGGTGGTGTCCGCCGGCCAGGGGGACATGCGGGAATACTTCGCACACGAGCTGGGAGTGCCATCGCTGCTGGTGGAATCGGATATCGAGGACCCCCGCTACTTCTCGGAGGCGCAACTGAGGAACCGCATCGACGCGTTCTTCGAGTCGCTCGAGCACAAGAAGCTGGTGGCAGCGAGGGCGGGATAAGTGTCTGTGTTGTGCGCCGACTCCGGTTAGGGGCTCCTCGGTAATGCTGGCGACGCGGCGCTGAAGCAACCGCTTCTCCGAAGGAGTCCGGTCCGCCCACGGACTCCGCGTACACCTTCGGTGTACGACGGAGAGTCCTTCGGACAGGCCGCAAATAAGTGACATCGCCTGCCCAGCGGCCTGAAGCGGTCCCTTCAGGGCCGCGATGCCTACCCCAGCTAGGCGCCAGCAACCCAGGGCATACCCAAAGGTGCTTGGTATGAAATCTCTGCGTCCTCGGCGCCCTCTGGGATTCAAACTTCGCCCAGCGCCATCTTACGGGCGCGGTCACTGATCGCCCTGTAGGCCTTTTCCATCATCCGGACCAGATCGCGCTCGCTATGCCAGAAGGCCGGCTTGCCGAGCCCTTTGACTGGCAGCGCGTCTACCTGTGGCGTGGCGAGGGTCATTTCCATATCCTGGACGCCAGCCGGCATCGTCCAGAAGCCGTCGAGCGACCTGAAAAGGGGCACCACGACCTCTTCGTCCTCGATAGCCGCCTGTGGCGCCGCCTCTACTTCCAGGCCAAGCGCCCCGGCGCGCCTGGCGCGCAGAGCCGCCGTGATGGCCTCTTTGGTTCTTCCCCGCATCTCGAAGATGAGAAACGGGTCGGCGTCAAACCGCTCGCCAAGGATGAGGTACACGGCGGCGACGTGCTTGCACGGATTGGCCCAGTCCGGGCACGAGCAACTGGTCTCCAGATCGGCGCCTTTCGCGGGGAAAAGGCTGGCGCCGGCGGCCTTGAACACGTCGGCCATGTCCGACGGCATCTCCCCGCTCAGCAGCTTGGCCGCGTAGATCGCCTGCGACGCGATGGCCTCGATGACGTTGTCCCACTCCTCATCCGACAGAGCCTTGAACTGTATGTGTACCTTGTACGGCTTGGGTCGCGAGCCCTGCACATCTGCCACGACGCTCGCCTTTTCGACGTCCAGGTTCACCACTTGGCCGGACCGGGCGTAAGAGCGTCCCCGCGCCAGGCGTCCGGAGTCGATCAGCCGCTCCAGGGCGGCTAGCCACAGGCCAGCCCACCAGCTCTTGCCGAACTTGCCGTGCTGTGTTTGTGCCTTGATTCCGTCGGACCGGCGGATCGGCCCGGAGGTATCCCAGTCCCACCTGTTACCCCATCCCACGTCTTCACTCCTCTCCCGCCGCATCGCGGCGCAGCGTGAACAGGTCGCGCAACTCCTCGGTGCTCATCTCGGTGATCCACGTCTCGCCCGCGCCGACGATGGCGTCGGATAGCTCAGTCTTGCGCTCGATGAGCTGATCGATGCCCTCCTCGAAGGTCCCGCCGCAGATGAACTTGTGCACCAGTACGTTCCGGCTTTGCCCGATGCGGAAAGCGCGATCGGTGGCCTGATTCTCGACCGCCGGATTCCACCAGCGATCGAAGTGAAACACGTGGCTGGCGCGCGTGAGATTGAGCCCGATTCCACCCGCCTTGAGCGATAGGATGAACACGCTCGGCCCCCTGCCTTCGCTCTGGAAGCGCGCCACCATCCGGTCCCGCTCGGCCGCCGGTGTCCCACCGAAAAGGAAGAGCACCTCGTGGCCAAACCTGGTTTCGAGATGTTCCTTGATCATCCTGCCCATCTCGGCGAACTGGCTGAACACCAGGGCGCGATCCCCCACAGAGAAAATCTCCTCTAGCATTTCCTGCAGGCGAGCCAGCTTGCCGCTCCGCCCTTCGAGGTCGCTTCGGTCGTGGAGGAACTGGGCCGGATGATTGCACACCTGCTTCAGCTTGGTCAGGGTCGCCAGGACCAATCCTCTGCGCTGCAAGCCTTCCGCTTCCTCGATCTGCCGCAGCGAATCCTGGACCACGGCCTCGTACAGTGTCGCCTGCTCCTTGGTCAGCGTGCAGAAGACCTTCATCTCGCTCTTTTCGGGCAGGTCCTGGATAATCGAGCGGTCGGTCTTGACCCGGCGGAGGACAAAGGGCGACACCAGTGCTTTCAGGCGGGCCGTCGCCTTCGGGTCGTGCGCCCGCTCGATGGGGCGCGCGAACCGCTTCTTGAACTCCTCGGCCGACCCCAAGTAGCCGGGGTTGAGGAACTGGAAGATGCTCCACAGATCTGCCAGCCGATTCTCCACCGGCGTGCCCGTCATTGCCGCCCGCCAACCCGCCTTGAGCTTCCGCGCCGCCTGCGCTGCCCTGGTCCCGGCGTTCTTGATGTTCTGCGCCTCGTCCAGAATGACGTGGCTCCACTCGACCCCGGTCAGCTCGGCCTCGTCACGGTGCAGCAGGGCGTAGGTGCTAATGACGACGTCGTGCGCCGAAGCTTCCGTGGCGAATTCGTCCTTGTTCCGGGCGGCGCCGTGATGCACCAGAACCCGCAGCGAAGGCGCGAACCGAGCCAACTCGTGGCGCCAGTTGCCCACTACCGAAGTAGGGCATATCAGCAGCGCCGGCCCTGTCTGATCGCCCGGCACGCCGGATCGGCCGTGCAAGAGCGCCGCGATGATCTGGATCGTCTTGCCCAATCCCATGTCGTCGGCCAGACACGCTCCCAGTCCGTAGCGGCGTAGGGAAACCAGCCACGATAGGCCCGTTTTTTGGTAGCCGCGCAGTCTGCCGACGAAGCCCTCCGGCTCTGCCAGCTCTTCACGGTGCCCTCCGTCCCGAAGCTGGTGCATCAGCTCGTCGATCCAACCCTCGGTGACGACTTCCACCACCGCCAGCCCGCCTTCGCCGTTAGGTCCCAGGGCCAGGCTTATGGCCTCTGTCAACGACAAATGAGCGCTATCGCGCTGCCTTTGAAAGAATGCGAGCGCCTGCTCGATCTGCTCTGGGCGCAACTCGATCCACCGCCCGCGCACCTGCACCAGCGGCTCCTTGAGCTTCGCCAGCGCCTCGAACTCCTCGCGAGATAGTAGCTCGCCACCCAGGGCCACCTGCCAATCGTACTCCACGATCGACTGCCAATTGAACAGCCCCTGGCTAGAACCCGTGCCCTGGCTTTTCCTCCCGAGTCGGGCGCGGAGGCCGAGCTTGGCTTCCAGGCCGGGGACCAGCACGCCAAATCCACTCGACTTCAGAACAAGCGCCTTCTCCCGCACGAAGTCGTAAGCCTCCTGGGTGGTGAGCCTGCAATCCTCCGGTCGAGCCGTCTTCAGACTTGTGTCTATCGGCTGGAACAGACGCGAGGCGTGGCCCAGGCCCGCCAGAAGGCGTTCCTGCGGATTATCGAATCTGCGGTTGACGAAACGAGCTGTGGAGCTAAGCTCCTTCCATACAGTTGCGGCGGGGACGAGCAGACTTGGATCATCGGTGGCCTGCAACATGAACTGGAGCGACCAGTCTTGCGCGGCAGTGCCCTGGGTCGCCCGAGTGTCCGCAACCGTGTGCTGGACGGGCGGTTCGAGCCGGAAGCAGACGCGGAACGTGTCCGTGGCAGACACCGGCTTCTCGACCGGGTCGGACCAGGCCTTGTAGTCCTTGTGGAACGCGGCGAGATCCTTGGAATCTCCCTCGAGGACCGGCTCCGCCCCCAGTGCATTCAGCCACCTCTCGACCGCCGTTCGAGGGCGGGCGATGCTGAGCTCGTCCGGCGCACCGCTTTCCCTCGGCACGGCGTCGGCAACGGCCTCGAGGTAGCCCATTAGCAGGCCGCGCGGCCCGAGCTGGGGCGAGGACGCGGTCCACTCCAGACAGCGGCAGGCCGGCGGCATCGCCTGCGCCAGACCGACGAATCGCGCCCAATCATCGGTCTTGCCGTTATCGGCCGGTGGCTGGGCTGACGAGGTGCGCAGCAAAGGCTGCCATCGCGCAAGGTACTCTTTCCCTACCTTCGCCACCGTTGGGATGAACCGCTGTCTGGATAGCAGATCGAGACCGAAAAGTGCCGCTAGGGTCCAGAACCGGACATCGTCGCCCAGCTCGATCTCGAATTGCGCCGCATCCTCGTCCAGCGAGGTGAGCAGCCGCGCCGAGCTCGCTGCGTCGAGCGTCAGGGCCTTCACCGTCCAGGTCATCAGGACGGAGCCATCCTCCGCACCCAGGTCGGCGCCCGGCCCCATATCCGGCGAAGGCACGGGCCTGCCGTAGATCACCGGTAGTTGCGCCAGGATGTCTCGCGGCTGCGCTTGCGCCGCGGTATCTTCTCCCAGCGCAGCGAGAGCGGCTTGCAACTCACCCGCCGTCGCGCCAAACGGGTGGTGCGTTGTCGAGGAGGGCGTGGCCGGTTTTCTGGATTTCGGTAGCGTGCGATACGTGGTTAAGTTCTCGGCCCAAACAGCAAAGCGCCCGTCGAATGCTCCGAAAGACGGAATCCAGGAGCCGTGCAGCACCAGCAGTTGTCGTTCGGTTTTCAGGAATCTTGCCTTGTCGCGTTTCATGTCACCGGCTTTCGGTGCAAAATTGCCGTGACGCCCGCGCCCCACCCAGGGCGGACGGCCCTGTCCGCCCCTACGTTTCGCACGAGAGAATTGTCGCGTCTCGTGCTCCCAATTATACCCGATTTAACGGCTCTTGACTTGCGCATCCTCTCGCGCTATAGTTACCGGGCCAAAGAAGGCGAAGAGGACTTTGCCATCCATATGGAGCAAACTATCGATCAAGCTGCATATCAGCCGGTCAGCCGCGTGTCGGTGCGCTCGCGCGACAGGCTCGTCGCATGGCGGGCCGGTCTGCTCGTGTTCACCGCGAGTTGCGCGACGCTCATCCTGGAGCTCGTCGCGGGCCGCATGCTTTCGCCCTTCATCGGCGTCTCTCTCATCACCTGGACGTCTGTCATCGGAGTCGTTCTAGCCGGCATTAGCGTTGGCAATTGGCTCGGCGGGAAGATAGCCGATCGCTACCCAACGCCGCGCACCGCCGGCGTTCTCTTTTTGCTCGGCGGACTGAACAGCCTGCTAACGCTCGGCATGGTCGCGCTTCTTGGGGATGGCCTTGTGCTGCGTCCGGTACCGCTGTTGGCCCGGACTTTTCTGCTGACACTGGTGGTGTTCTTTCCTCCGAGCCTGATACTTGGCGCCGTCACGCCGGTTGTCATCAAGCTGACTCTGCCGGATGTCGCCCACACGGGCAGGATCGTGGGTCTGATCTATGCGCTGGGAACCTTCGGCAGCCTGGTGGGGAACTTCCTGACGGGCTTTGTCCTCGTGGCGTACCTGCCGATCACGATAATCGTTTCCATCGTGGGCGCCGTGCTGCTGGCCGTGGCTGCCCTAGCCGGCGAGTGGTGGCGACCCCGAGGGCTGACCGTGGTGGCTAAGGACAACTCGGACCCTGCTGCTGCCGCAACCGGCCCAAATGCGCCTTTGGCTTCCGGCAACGGCGGGCATATCGGCCTGTTTCACCTGCCGGGTAACGTCAGGCTTGCATGCACGGTCGTTGCCATCGCCAGCTTCTGCTCGATGGCTATCGAGTTGGCCGCCAGCCGCATCCTAGCTCCATACATCGGCGTGTCGCTCTACAGTTGGACGGGCATCATTGGGGTCGTGCTGGCCGGCATCGCCGTCGGCAACTATCTTGGTGGCCGCATTGCCGACCGATGGCCGCGTCAGGGATTCCTTGGCTTCTCGCTGTTCCTCTGCGGGCTCGCCAGCCTGTCCATCGTGGTCTCGGTTATGTACGTCGCTCAGCAAGGGCTCTTCAATTCGCTGGGTCTGATGGAGCGTATCGTGGCGATGACGGCGGCGATCTTCTTCGTGCCCGTGCTCCTGCTCGGCACCATTTCGCCTCAGGTGATCAGGCTGGCAATCGCCGATCTAGACCACGCCGGGCGCATCTCCGGGCGTGTCTATGCCTGGTCGACCGCGGGCGCGATTGCCGGCACTTTTGCCACCGGTTGGTTTCTCATTTCTCTGCTGGGCGTCCACACGCTCATCCTGGCTGCCGGACTCGGCCTCGTCGGCCTCGCCATCTTCGCCGGTCGCTTCTGGCGAGACGCGATCAACCTGATTGGTGCGGTGGCTATCGCGGCCGGTGCCGTCTACGTGCTATTCGACCTCGGAGCATTGAAGTCCGTCTGTACCTTAGAGACTGACTACTTCTGCATCAAGGTGTACGACGAGGTCCGCGATGTCGGACCGGTCAAGACCCTGGTGCTGGACCACCTGATACACTCCTATGTCAAAATAGGCGACCCATCTTACCTTGGCTATGAGCACGAGCAGGTCCAGGCAGAGCTGACCCGCCTCGTCGCCGCTCGGACATCGGCGCCTCGCGTACTGGTCGTCGGCGGTGGTGGTTACACGTATCCTCGTTGGGTGGAAGCTTTCGTGCCATCGGCATCCGTCGATGTCGTCGAGATCGACCCCGGCGTCACCGAGACCGCCTACCGGGAGCTCGGCTTGTCCCGAGACACGCGCATCATTTCGCACAATCTGGATGGCCGCCAGTTTGTTCAGGAGCTGGCGCCTCGGGGGGCTTATCAGCTGATCGTGCAGGATGCCGTGAACGATCTGTCCGTGCCCTATCATATTCTTACTAAGGAATACAATGACCACATTCGCGCGCTTCTCTCCGACGACGGCATCTACTTGCTGACCGTCATCGACCTCTACCGCGATGGCCAGTTGCTGCGCGCCGCCGCGCGCACTATGATGGAAACGTTCCCGGAGGTGCAGCTCATGGGCGTGCGACCGGCATGGGAGTACGCTGGATCGAGCGTCTTCGTGATGTACGGCTCGGCCCGCAAATTCGACGCCGAGGAACTGCAAATGGCGCTGCGGAGCCGGGGCGTCGAGATGCGCACCGTTGCTCAGCCGAAGGAACAGCTTCGGGCCTACGTGGACGTAGAGCCGAGGATCGTCCTCACCGACCAGTATGCACCTGTCGACAACCTCATCAGCATCCTCTTCCGCAGTCGCAACTGAGGTTCGCTTAGCAGGCCTCTGAATTGTGGGGCCTTGATTTAATCAAGTCCCCACACTCTTCTGCTGGCACGGTTTCTGCCCAATTTTGGTACGTGAGTGTTGAGAGGGGGATGCCGAAATGCCAGAAGGAATACCTATTCCAGGGAAAACGAAACCGACTGAGCGTCAGGTGCGGCGGGCTCAACTGGGCCAGACGGAAGACTGGCGCTTCCCGGAGAAGAGGTTCGAGAAGGGGAAAGACCACCCCGGCATCATTATCTGCCCTCGCTGCCACGCCATTTCGGAGCAAAAACGCTGGTTCGTCGACGAGCAGAGATACAGCGAGCTGTTGGCGGTGCCCGGGGTTGAACAGGTTGTTTGCCCTGGCTGCCGGCGCATCGAGGCGCAGGTATACGAGGGCGAGGTGCTGCTCAGGAGTCCGTTGTTGGCCTTTCGCAAGGATGAAGTCCTTGGCCTGATTCACAACACAGAAAAAGAGGCCAGGGAGGAGAATCCGATCGCCAGAGTGGCTTCGATCGAGGTACGAGACGACGAGGTTTACGTGCTGACCACTACCAAATGGCTGGCACAGCGCATCGGCAAGGAATTCGCTAAGGCCTTGGGCGGAGAGCTGGAAATCGACAACCTGCCGAATGAGAAGTTCACTCGCGTGCGCTGGACGCGAGAGGCCTAAGGGGGTGATCCGAGTGAAGAAGCTGGAGCAGATCGCGGGAAAGCACTTTGTCAAGGAATCGACACGCGCGGAAGCCTCGACCGTCGAGTGCTTCAAGTGCAGCAATTGTGGCGACATGTTCTCCACCGACGGGCTGGAAAGCAAGAAATGCCCTGTTTGCGGTCGGGTGGATAACCGGCTTGAAGATCAGATCGTTATGTGCTCGATTGAGGAGTTTTAGAGGAGGTCATCCCGACGATGCCATCTTCGAGCGCACAAGCTACGGATCAGAGCATCAGGCGAGAAGCTCAAGGAAAAGTGCCTCGGTCTCGGCCAAGGGTTCCGTGCCAAGGTCCTCGGCCAATAGCAGTCGGAAACGGTGGTAGGCTCTTATGGCCCCGGCCCTGTTCCCACAAGCCGCGTGTGCTTGAATGAGAGACTGACAGCTACTTTCTCGATAAGGGTCAACCTGTAGCGCTCGGGTTGCGGTTTCGACGGCAAGGGTGGGTTGCCCCGTGGATAACCATATCTGGGACAGACAGTCAAGTGCCCGCAAGAACTGCCTCTCCAATGTTCTGCGTTGCTCCTCGACCCACGGTCCATCATCTCCCGAGAGAAAAGGGCGATTGGCGATGGCATGGACTACGCTTGCGTGCCCAAAGGCGGATTGAGGATCTCTCATCCTCAGAGCGCCCTCCGCCTCGTCAATTGCCGAAGATGCCGCTTCGAGGTCTACCCACGTGTCGGCTGGAAGCACGAGCTGATACTGCCCGAAGCCGCCTGTCAGTGAGACGCCGCGAGATTTCAAAGCATCGCACGCTAGCAGGCTTCGAATCCTGCTAATAAGGGCGCTCAAGCCTGTGCGCCACGCTCCGGGCATTTCATCGGGCCACACCAACTGAGCCAGCTCCGCGTGTGACACGGGCCGGCTGCGGCAGCAGGCCAGGTAGGCAAACACGCGCCGTCCCTGTCTATCTCGAAACTGCCGCTCGCCGACGACTAGCTCGCTCCCGACGGCAATCCCCACACGCCCTGTGAGGTAGATTCGGATGTTCATCGTGCCGAAAACCCTGCCAATCATTTGCCAATGCCTTGCCATGAGTTGCCTGGTAGCATGAAGCCATCTTATCGAGGAGGTGTTCCATGGCACTGGTCATTGCATGCCCATGCGGTCACACGGTCCGATCTGAAACCGAAGATGAGTTAGTAAAACTGGCCACAAAGCACGCGCAAGACGTTCACAACCAGACCCCCACACGTGAGCAGATTCTGGCGATGGCCAAGCCCGAATAATAGCGCTCTGCGCTCGACGCTCTGCGCAATCGTCTGCTTTCATCCATCGGCTTCTCTTCTTGCTCAGGGCCTTGCCGCCGTAGTATATACCAGTCGGCGGCACGGACTCAAGAGAGCTTGCGAGAGGAGGGCGAGGTCCATCGCTCAAATGGACCTCGCCCATTCATCGTGGGTCACATGTTCATCGGTCGTCCACGATCGTACGCTAACAACGCCAGGTCTGGCTCACGGCTCCAATGGGCCAAATCGCTGACCGGGGCCACCGCCGCCGCCAACGAACCGGCCGGAATTTCGGTCCTTCCTTCATCTTGGACGCCGTATGCCTTATGCTCTGCGAGCAGCCGCGTTAGAAGAGGCTGGGGGGCACGGAAAAGGGCAAGGGACGCGCCTGTCGCCAGCCACCGAGACCAATCCGGCAGAGCCGAGCAGACCTTCTGTAGAGTCAGGATTGCGTGCCCCGCCTGGGCGGCGAATTTCCCCGCCGACAGCTCCAGGTCATCGTTGGCGAAGATAGCGACGCACGACGCGTCAACTGGCCATTCTTGCAGCGGGGTCCGAGCCAGTCTGCCCGTGTATAGTTTCAAGTGTGCCAGAAAACTTGCGCGGTTTTTGGGGCGAGGGCGGAAGACCACCAGCCGGGGAACATCGGGAGATGACGGTGTGGCGATGCCTTCCCTGGTCTGCGCCAACCTCGCCATGTCGTCGGGCTCGGCCCGCAAGACCACTTTAGCCATCGAGCCGTTGTACCATCGGGAGTAGCCAGGATGCAGGTGAAAGCGGTGGTGGGCGATAATAGCGGCGCGAGCCGCAAGCAGCGCTAGCTCGGCGCCCGGTATCCCTGGTACGGCCGCGTAGTACTCAACTGGTTCGGAAACGGCTCGTGCGCTGATCTCTGCGCGGTCAATCTTAGTCGGGGCAGTTCCATCCTTCCTCATACTCAGAGTTTACAGGTTCTCGGCGTCTCAAATCAAGCCAAATCACGCAACTCGCCGCACCTTCACCTCGACCAGTTCGCCCCTCTTTTTCGCCTGGCCAATGTAGCCCAGACCGGCAAGCTGGCGACGGAACTACAATGTGGTGTAGCAGTGGAGGTCGAGTCCGATGCCTCAACCCCCCGCCCGGTGCCAGAGGTTGTGGCGATCCAGTGCGCGCTCGAACACGTTCTGTTCGTCAAAAGCATCAGACACCGCCACCACTGCGGTTCTGCTTCTCAACTGTGTCCTCGCCAGTCATGTGACTGTTTCGTTGTCAACGCGGATACCCCGAAGGGCGTGAAACGCGGCAAGCGGCGTCTCACACGCCAGGCAGAGGTCCGTTAGCGCTAGCGCAACGTCGGGGACGGGCTCTTCATGTCGACGCCGATCTTACCTCTTACGGAGCCGCGCTCTTTGGCTTCGAAAGCTTCTCTGATGCGCTCCTGTGGAAAGGTTTTGTCGATGTGAACAGTGACAACGCCTTCTTCCACAAGCTTGGTAAGGGTGTTCAGTCGCTCTGTGGACACCTTGGTGAACTGGCCAATGGCGGTGACACCGTATTGTTGCATAAGTCGAGCGTCGGGAGGCATCAGCATGGATACGACCACGCCGCTTCTCTTGAGGACCTTGAACGACCTGGTGTAGGTCTCCCCTCCCACCGTGTCGAAGACTGCATCATAATCTCTTAGCCGATCTTCGAACCTCTGGTTTTTGTAGTCTATCACTTGATCGGCACCAAGCTTCTTGACAAAGTCGATATCGTCCGGGCTCACCGTGGTCGCAACATAGGCACCGAGGTGCTTGGCGATCTGAATGGCGAAGGTGCCGATACCACCAGCTCCGCCGTGGATAAGTATCTTCTGGCCGGGCTGCAGCTTGATGTGCTCGGTAAGTGCCTGCACGGCGCTGGTACCGGTCAACGCTATGGCGGCTGCCTGTACGAAGTTGAGATTCTTTGGCATCCCCGCCAGATTGCCGGCTGGGGCGATAGCATACTGGGCAAATGCACCACCTCCGCCCGGGCCAATCTTGGCCTGGCCATACACTTTGTCGCCAACATTAAAGGTGGTTACACCTTTGCCCAGATCTGTAACCACACCGGCGAGGTCAAGACCGAGTGTCACGGGGAACTGTAAGGGCATCATCTTCCCCTGTCGCATCTTGATATCGGCGGGATTGATGCTTGAGCCATATACCTCGACTAGCACCTGGCCTTCTGATGGCCGCGGTATCTCTATTTCGTTGATTTGAATCTTGCTGGCAGGTCCGTATTCGACGATTTGTGCTGCTTTCACGGGATAGAACTCCTTTGCTGGCCGAACTGAAATCTATTTTGATCTAGAAACGGTCGGTCAGGGAAGTGCAAGAACTGTGCCGAGGGTGGAGGTGGCCGCCTCGTGCAGTTTTCCACGCACAAAGAAAACCCCTTGAGCGAGGAAAACCCCTTGAGTCAAGCGGCCCAAGGAGCACTAGTCGTGACGAGTGGACTCTAACTACCGACTACAGTGTCCCGAACGCGCAAACGTACTCTTTCCGATATCTGTTGGCAGTCTGGCAAGGCAAGTTCGATACGATCGGGGGTAGATTGATGTTCCCTGTTCGTTGGGGCCGGGCGGCAAGAAGCCCTCGAACGTGTAGCTCGAGGGCCTGTTTTAGTCGGGGCGAGTGGATTCGAACCACCGGCCTCAGCGTCCCGAACGCTGCGCGCTAACCAAGCTGCGCTACGCCCCGTCGTGGCTATTATAGCCCATTTGCCCCGGATTTGGCAACCTCGCCTCACACGAAAAATCGCCGCGGGCAAAGCCCGTTGCGACTATCTCTCGGCGCCTTCCGGTCTTGCGCTAAAATGATCTCACGAAGCCATAGCGGCGGTTGCAAACTGGACCCCGTTGTGCCTTGCCAGATACTCGAGCTTGCTAACCAGATTGCTGATGATCGCCTCCCAGGCATACTGCTGGGCGGTGCGTTTGCCAGCCTTGCGAATTCTGTCTTTCTCGTCCTTGTGCTCTTCGAGGTACGTCACGTACTCCACTATCTCGCCGGGGTCGTCGGTCTCCAGCACGATAGCGTTTTCGAGCGGAACGGCATAATCTTCGCCTGTGCACCCGGTGAAGGCCACGCCGCCTGCCGCCATCGTCTCCAACCCGACGAGGCCAAAAGGCTCATGGCCACTGTTTGCCAGGACGCCGTCTGCCGCATTGTACGCGACTCTGGTCATTTCCTCCGGCATATAGAACTTTATGTTCAAAACATCCGCTGGGCCGGCGTCCTCGATGGCTCTCAGCCGCGCCTCCGGCCGATCCTCGCTGCACAGCACATCTTTCACCCGTAATCCTGCCTGGCGAGCGTTGTCGAGCACCTCGGTCCCGTGCGGCTCGACCCCGCCCCTGGCCATTAGCGCCACGCGATGCCCGCAGGATTTCATCCGTGCCACCGCCTCCACGGCCATGTTCCAGCGTTTGTCCGGATCCCAGCGCGCCACCTTGGTGAGCACGAGGCACTCGCCCAGCGCCTTTCGCAAGGACGAAGCTTCGCGCTGATTTACCTTGTTTAGCAGGTGTTTCGGAATGCCATTCGGAATGACGAGCGGATTCAGCCCCATCTTCCACATTATGTGCTTCATGTAGCGACTGACAGTAGTGATGGTCGCCGCGTTGGATAGTCTTGACCAGTCGATCCGGTCAAAGCTAAACGTGTTGTTGGCGTTCCATAGGGACAAGACGTTGTCCCTGATGCCGTTCCTTTTGAGCAGGTCGTCGACGGTGCACATCGACTTCGCCGTCTGCCACTCTTCGCCCATCACCACGACGGCCTTGCCCTCCTCAACCGCCGGCTTGATAATCTCGTCGGTTATGAAGTAGGGCGCAGACCTGTCGAAGTCCCACAGCTTCTCGTTTTCCGCCTGGTACACCCCGTCCGGATGGTACCGGCTTATCCACTGGCACCACCGGTGCAGCGTCAGTCTACCTCCCAGGGTCTCTTCGCGACCCTCCTTGTAAGGGTCTCCCACGAACAGAAGATGCGTCGGGTACCCCTGCTGTGCAAGGGTCTGCGATAGGTGGCTGACTCTCACGCCCAGGCCGCCCGCGAGAGAGTAGCGATCCGGTCCCTCGAAGGACAGGACAACGAACAGGGTGTTATCTCGATTGAGGCCCCTCGTCGTCTTCAAAACAAGCTTCCCCCTTTCGCCAGTCTGCTGCTCCATCCCGTCACCTGTGGCGTACTCTCTGCGAACATCGCTGTGGTCGCACGGGTGCCTGTGTGCCATCGAATGCGTCCTTTTGCTGCGGAAAGCCTGCGGCAAGGCCACTACCACCCGAAAAACGAGACGTCCTTCAGCCACGGAAATTCAACCCTTTTGTAGCAAGAAACGTGCCAAACAATCTGGAGGCTGGCTTGCTTGTGAGGACTCAGGTGACCTGCTGAGCTGTGTCCTTGCCCACAAGATTCCTGACGAGCGCGAGGTCGTCGGCGTGGAAGGCGCCCAGGGCAACCAACGCCACGACATAGAGTATGCCGGCGATGCCAACGGCCAGGAAAACGTTTACTTCTTGCAGCCGCGCCGCGATGGCCGCCATCAGTCCGCCGGCCACGGCTGGTCGCCACGCCAGTTGCGCCAGCGGCAGGTGCCCCAGGTGGCGGTACACGCAATAGAGGAAGGGGGTCAGGAGGAGCAACTCGGACAGGACGGTAACGGCCGCCGCACCGACATAGCTGAAATGGGGGATGAGCACGAGGTTGAGGACTATGTTCAAGCTCGTGGCAATGACGAAGCTAACGGCAATGAAGCGCTGTTGGTTGATCGCAATCAGCACGTATTGTGTCAGGCTGTTGACATAACTGAAGGGGAGGAACCAGATCAGCACCTGCAGGGCGATGACTGAGTGGGGCAAGTACTGCTCACCGCCAAATACCATGACAATGGGTTCGGCCAGGAAAGTTGTGCTCACTGCAATAGGCACGCTGACGATAAGCAGTAGTCGCGTGGAGAGCACGTAGGCGCGCACGAAGGAGTCGCCGCCGGACCGTGCGTAGCGTGACAGAATCGGGAACACAGCCATAGTGAACGTCGACGGGATGATGTTTAACCCATCTATGAACTTGTACGCCGTCGAGTAATAGCCGACGACGGTCGCGCCCCGCATCGACTGAAGCAACATCACGTCGATGCGGAAGAAAAGCGTTGCCAGAAGATGATTCAGCATCAACGGCCAGGAGGCGCCCAGCATGCTCCGGGTCAGACCGCCGTCGAACTCCAGCTTCGGCCTCGCGATCACCTTCCACACTAGACACGCTAGAATGATCGCGGTCAGGACGTTTACTACGATTGAAACCGCTGCCAGCCCCACGTAGCTCCAGCCTACCAGCAGCGCCAGAGTGCCGAGGCTCACCTTGAGAATTGCGGTGACAACTGTGATGGCCGCTGGATACTCCATCCGCTCGTACGCATAGAACACTGAGCTAAGCGCTGCCGCGATGTTGCCGGGAACCAGCGACAGGGCCAGAAGCAGTATCGCCAGCCCCGTGGCCGTGCTCAGTCCGAACGATGCCTGCCAGAGAAACAAGAAGCCCGCCAGGGCCGGTGCCGCGGCCAGCACCAGCAGCAGGCGCAGTATGGCCGTGTTGCTGAGATATGCGTTGCCCTTGGAACTGTCCGCCGACACTTCTCTTGTCAGCAAGGTGTTCAGGCCAAAGTTGGTGAAGATCTCGAAATAACCGATCACGACGACGGCGAAAGTGTACTCCCCGACGTTAGCCGGGCCCAACATTCTCAGCATCAGCATCGCAAAGGCAAGGTCGAACACCCTGCTGACCAGCGAGGTGGCCATTGGCGTGATGCTGTTCTTCGCCACTCGCTGCACCGTCGCCGTGGCGCGCCGCCGAGAAAAGCGGCTTGCCATCACATAGGCTATGCCTAGAACGACGACGGCGATGCTCACCAGGCTCGCCAGCAAGCCGACCTGGAAAGAGAGGGGGCTGTACTTGAAGGATACCGTGTGCTTTCCAGCAGGAACCGGCACCCCACGAAAGTTGTAATTTACCTTGTAGATTGTTGCCTCAACGCCGTCGACTGTGGCGTGCCAGCCGGGAAAATAGGTGTCCGCCAGGACCAAGAGCGCATCCTGCGGACTATCCACCTCGACTATCACCTGATTGCCAGTGTACGAGACGATGGTCGGCGGTGGGAGCTCCGTGCCACCACCGCGAGGCAGCTTCAGCCCGGCGTCGTCGGATGGCCAGCCTTCGACGACCGCCTCGCGCGACGGATCGAATGCCGCCGCGGCCAGCCGTGCCAACGCGTCGTCAGAACTACTGGAGCCGAGGACATCACCCACCAGGAGGGCGCGGGGCAGAAAGCGCCGATTGCGGTAGATGCGGATGCCTTCCACGAAAGCTAGTTCGTAGCCGGGGCTATCGATCGAGCGCGTCGTCAGCACGTACTTGACGTTCATGAGGTCGAGCAGCCTGGAGTTCAACGAGTCAGGCCGCGCCACGGTCTTGATCATGCTGTACAGCAGCCCGTAGGGCTCCTCCATCAGCTTCCAGTAGCCAACGTACTGCTTTAGAATGATGGTGTCATAACCCCGAATGTCTTGCAGTCCGTATGTCATGGCAAGGTTCGGCTTTAGCACATCCTCGTCCCCGAAGCTCGTGATCCGGAATAGTTCCTTGTCTGACCTTAGAAAGTCGACGGCCGGCGGTACCAGCTTGAGCAAACCGGGGTCGCTCCTGGCGTTGAAGCCGATACCGAAGAAGAAGAGGTCGCCCACCAACAACAAGACTGCTAAGTACTTCCACATTTGAGCGAGCCGGGCAGTCCTGGAACACAGAATCACTGCCCCGGATGCTGCCAGCAAGGCACCGAAGATAGCGAAGTTGCGGAACTCGTACGAGAACAACATCTGCCCGCTGCCGAAGTCCTCTTTCAGCCGCTCTGAGCGCACTAGCAAGGCGTTTGCCACGTGAAGCGCTTGCTCACGAAACAACAGGGCCCCAGCAAGCACAAGCAACGCGCCGACGCCTAGAGCCAGGGCAGTCCCCCCGATCACAGCATCGCCTCGGCCTTTTCGCGGTACGGGCCTGTGTGACACGAGATGGGCGGCGCCGAGGCCGGCCAGCACGGCTATCGATATGGTGTATGGGAAGATCCATCGAAACGGCGTGTGAAGTTGGTCGAAGCCAGGGATGCCGTAAAAGAAGATGGCGTAAAGCGGCGAGCCGAAAGCGAGCAGGAGTGAGAATACCGCGTAGCTGGCGAATATCCACGTATAGCGGTTTCGCCGGCCGATCATGGCCACTAGCGCCAGCACTAGCGGTAGGATACCCACATAGGCGGCCGCCTCCACGTAGTTCTTCGTGCCCCAGAAGATCGTATGCGGCGGGTCCGTCGGTTTTCCCAAGAAGTTGTCCCCAACAAGCTTGGTCCTGAGCTCGAAAAGATCGAAGTAGCTGTGGTGTGTGGGGTTGCCGAAGAAGTCGGGCATGACGAAGCTGAGCGCCTGCAAGCGTGGCAGCGCCCAGCCGATCACATCCTGATATGTTGCGTACCCGCTGCGGAAGTTCTCTCTGATTACCTCCTGGAAGGGCACCAGTTGAGTTCCCGCGATCCCAACGCCGAGCGCTACCATGGCCGCCAGCATACCACCGACCCTGGCCACTGATACCAGCCGACTGGCAATCAGCGCCATGCGTCCCTCACCGGCCCCCGACCCGCGACCCCTGGCTCCCAGCATGCCCAACCTGCACACCGTGTAGTACAGCAACGTGAAGAGCACGTAGAAGCTAATCTCCATATGTCCGGCCAGAAACTGCAGGCCGACGACAATGGCTCCAACCAGCGGCCAAATGATGCGCGGCCCCCGGCCCTTTTCCTCTCCCGCGATGGCCAACTCGATGATGGCCAGCAGCAGGGGCGTCCAGACGGCCGTGCTGAGCACCATCGGCCATAAGAAGCTTACGACGAGGAACGAGCAGAACTGGAAGCTAATGGCCGAAATAGCTGCTGCAAACCTGTCCAGACCGATGACGCGCACGTAAACGTACATAAACAGTCCGGCGAGGAAAAGGTGCAGGGCGGTAAACCAGCCGTAGGCCTGCGGCAGGGGCAGGAGGTAGAAGACGATGCCCAGGGGATAGAGCACGGCGTACTGGCCGGCGGCGAGAAAAGGCACGCCACTGAAAAGGTAGGGATTCCAGAGCGGAATCTTCCC
>JACQUC010000104.1 GCA_016210495.1 Chloroflexota bacterium | reverse complement strand
CTCTATGAAGTGGAGAACGGGAAGTGGAGGATGACCCACCGGCCCGCTAATAAGCGCCCCGTATCTGACTGGATCAGCGACCAGGGGCGGTTCAGCCACCTCTTGAAGAATGAAAACGAAGGCGTGCTAGCGGAGCTCCAGGGCGAAGTCGACAAAAGATGGGAGGAGCTATTGGCAAGATGCGGCGAGACTCCCTAGTGGCAAGACCGGTAGTTGGCATCGTCGTGGGGAGCGAGAGTGATCTCCCCACAATGAAGAAAGCAGTGGAGGTTCTGGACTCGCTCGGAGTCCCCTTCGAAATGTGCATCAGCTCGGCGCATCGGCTTCCCAATGAGACCTACTCCTACGCCTGCGGCGCGCGCGAGCGGGGTCTCAAGGTACTCATCGCCGGGGCAGGAATGGCAGCCCATCTTCCGGGCGTCCTGGCCGCGCACACCACGCTTCCCGTCGTAGGGGTTCCGCTTGCCTCAGGGGCACTCAAGGGTGTGGATTCTTTGTATTCCATCGTGCAGATGCCCTCTGGAATTCCAGTTGCTGCTGTAGCCATTGATGGCGCGAAGAATGCTGCCTATCTGGCCTGCCAGATACTGGCAGCGCACGATGAGTCGCTGGCCCGACGCCTCGAAGAAGAGCGAGAAAAACAGCGCCGCAAGCTGAACAAAAGAAACCGCGAGCTAGGTTTCATCTCAAGCTAGAGCTTCTTCGATCCGCATAGGCCGGCCTTGACTAAATGGAAGAGGTTGGAGACATGCTATTCATGGTAACCGCACGACACACCACTGAAAGGTGTCCTCTCGGCACCGTTCAGCCGGACCCGGATTTCGCCACGGAACTTCTCAATGCGGCCGCCGAAGAGAAAGCTCGCGGGCAGATCAGAATCCTTCACGGCTATGCCGCGGCACCGGAGCACACTTTCTGGTTCGTGGTAGAAACCGATTCGACCGAAGCTTTATGCGCTTTTTGTCTTCCACTGCAGCGCATCGGCACGGTGTCGTTCTCTCCGGTGCTCACAATTGAGGATCAGGTGAACTGGATGTCCAGGCAGGGCGAAAGCAAGTGGTGACGCTTCGTGCCCTATTCAGCACGACGACGTGTTCAGCAACGACCGAAACTTCCATCACTAAGCTAGACTTTATCCAAATCACGGTGCGAAGCCTACAGTATCGGTTAGGCGTCGCAAGAATGCCCTTGGGATTAGTATCGTGTCGTTGCCGCTGACGACATCGAATTACTATACCGCCGTCCCGATGGCCACTTCAATGACGCGCTCGATGCCCCCGTACCACCGTACCGTCAAGGATTGCCAGACCGTCTCGGGACTGCTCAGCCGCTGAGCCAGGGTCGGTTGCCGCTGGCCTTTCAGACGCGGGCATCCGTTCGTTCCTGGAGCCCGTGGCGGTGCTGGGTTGTACAAAGCGGCATCCAGGTGCAGCCGGGTGATCATCGTCACTGGCTTGACCAGGCTCCGACAGTAGGCCAGCAGGGCCAAGACGGCATAGGTATTGTCGTCGACTATAACCAACTGACGGTCGGGCAGCCAGTGGCGCAGTTGTGCGATCATCTGGCGTCACCAATCGGCGATGGTCTTATGACGCTGGCCTCGTTGCTGATGATAGGGTTCCGAAGGAGCCAGCACGGTCAGGAAGGGCAAGCCCCAGATACGTCCCGCCCAAGGGATCGGGGCCAGAAGCTGCATCGATATCCAGCGCAAACCGCTGACCTTCACAAAGAACTCCTTACTGGAACGCACCGGGTCGCGGTAGATGCCCTTGGCGTAATCAATTGAGCAAGCTACCGGCATGGCGAATCAACGGCGCTGCCCAAGGGACTGTGGCCAAGGTAGCGGCGGGTTTGTCAAACGTACCTACCCTGTGACTTGGTAGGAAACCCGCCCTAGTTGCGCCTGAAATGACAATACGGTATAATCCGAAGTGTCAATTCCGGCAGCGTAGCTCAGTGGTAGAGCAGGGGACTCATAAGCCCTTGGTCGTGAGTTCAAATCTCACTCCTGCCACCAAACAAGTCATTTCCACGAAAATCCGCCTATTTTGGGCGGATTCTTGGCTTTTATGGGCCTTTTGAGGGCTCCAAGCGACGATTTCCGCACATGGCCCATCTCGGCCTAAGCGGAAAAAGTGCGCACCGAGCATGGGATTTTTTTAGTTTTCTAGAAAATGCAAAAATCCCATGCTCGCCCCTTTTGGACTATCTCCGTCTGGTGCCCACTGGACACTTCCTTTTGCAGAAAGGAGTCCAGTATCATGGCGAAAAAGCGTTCGGGCTGGCAACAGATGGACAAGGCGAGCACGCCTCTGGCACAACTCTTACACCACTTCGAGGTGGGCAATCAGACTGAAGGGAAAAGCGACGAAACCGTGACGTGGTACAACAACCGGCTCGGTGTGTTTTTGCGTTGGCTTCAAGAAAGCAACCCCGGCCTCCTGAAAGATTTCACCAAGGAAACCGTTCGCGAGTTCATCCGTTACCTGCAGACCAAGTCCACCAAGTTCGAGAGGAACCGCTACACGCCTACTCGCGAGGCCAAGCTCTCCACCCACCCCGTTAACGGATACGCGAGGGCTCTGCGAGGCTTCAGCTCCTGGCTGCACCGAGAAAGATACACCGAGACCAATATCCTGAAAGAACTGAAGCCACCCAAGGTGCGCAAGGAAGTCATCGACACGCTAAGCGAAGAGGAAATGCGCCGCCTTTTTGCGGCAATCGACCCTGATACTCCCCTTGGCTGCCGCAACTATGCTATTCTGGTGACTTTTCTCGACACTGGACTGCGCTGCTCCGAGCTCTGCAACCTGACACTGGAAAACGCTCGAATCGAGGAGGGCTACCTCAAGGTATTGGGGAAGGGTGACAAAGAGCGTCTGGTTCCGATAGGTGCAGCCTGCAAGTTCGCTCTGCTCCGTTGGCGGGACCATTTCCGACCGTCATTCATCGTGCAGGAGTCGCCTTTGTTCTTCCTTTCAAACGAAGGGCGAGAATTAACGGTTGGCGCGATCGAGCAACTCGTGGGACGTCTAGGGACCAGGACAGGTGTCCCCCGCCTCTATGCCCACCTCTTGCGCCACACCTTCGCCACCAGTTATCTAGTGCATCAGGTTGGCGACTCTCTGCGGCTCCAACAGATCCTGGGTCATACGACACTGGAGATGACACGCCGCTATGCCAACGCCGCAGCTATCCAGCAGAACCTGTTGGAACGGCGTAGCTCGCCTCTGGATGTCATGGGACTTGGCCGGCTACCCTCACACCGGCGTGGCCGCCCGAACAAGACGCACGATCAGCGGCCCGTTAATTCAAAAGCAGGGAAGTAACTCAACAGGGCACTCTTGAGCATTTCTCGTTAAGGACGGATCTGGAACGATGCGCGATGAAATCCATCCGGTTCCAGCAGAGTATCAGGCATCGCTTGGGCGTTCGGACTTCTCCGCGTCCCCCAGGGGACGATGGTGAGGTGCACGCGCCGTTGCCCAATGCGCCGGCGTCGCTTCGGTCGACGAAATGAGGGCCGACCCGGTGGAGAGACTCACCGAACTGGTTGACCGCCAGCAGGCCGAAGCTCCCATCGATGAGTAGGTTGTCGACGGGCGGGCACTGGTTGAGCTGCCGGAATTCGGCCAGCACGTGCTGGAGACAAGCGCTCGAAAAGCCTATGGAGGACAACCTCCTCTGCTTGACACAACAGCGATCGCGAGCTTGTTTGCCTTGCACAATCAAGCGAGGTATAGAATGTATGGAAATCCGTGATACTCGAAAAGGCGCCTAATACCTAACTGAATTTACCGGCGGTCTTGTTTGAGGCTGCCGTCTACAAGGCTGCCAACAAAGCTTCACTGATAGGCCCTCGTGTGCTATACTGCGTGTCAGCTCCCCTGCCAATGCTGCGGGCGGATTCAGGGGACTCGAAGCGTCTGAGTACCGTGGTTCGGCGCACTAGCAACGAGGTCTCCGTCTTGCGAAACACAGCCCACCGTAAACCAGAACGTGAAGAGCTGGGGAAGGGTTAAGGCTGTGGCTGTCACCCCGAGTACATTCGAACGGATGAATGCTCTATACAACGTGGCACGTGTACCCTCAATCCGTGGATTCATGCCCCAGTCTTCACCTGCTGGGTGAAGGGCCAAGATTGAGGGATGTTGCAAATAAACCATCGACCGATTGATAGGTGTTGTGGTATAATAGGTGCCGAG
>JACQUC010000109.1 GCA_016210495.1 Chloroflexota bacterium | reverse complement strand
CGTTATAAGAGACCACCGTTTCGCCTCCGTCCTTGCGCCGGGCGGTCAACTCGTAGTTGGTCACCTTGCTTTCGCGCAAGACCAGCTTAATGCCTTCTTCGGCTCGCTGCGGATCTGTAAAGTATTTCTTGAAGGGCGAGCCGATCAATTCTTCGCGGGCATAGCCGGTCAGCGCCATCATTTGCTGGTTCACGTCGGTGATGATGCCCAGCGGATCGGTGGTCATCAGCGCGTCGATGTTGGACTCGATCAGGCTCCGGGCATAGCTTTGCTGCTCTCTGAGCTCCTCCTCCAGGCGCCGCTGGTCTGTAATATCGCGAGCAGCCGCGAAGATGCCGGCCACTTTGCCTGTCGTATCCCTGAATATGGCGGCGTTGAACGACACCAGCGTTTCCATGCCGCTTTTGGCCCGGACCACGAGCTCGTAGTTCTTGACGATGCCCTCGTCGAACGTCTTTCTGACGCCGAGCATAGCGCGTTCCGGATCGGTGAAGTAATCGGCAAAGGGGCTGCCGATGAGCTGCTGCCGGCTGTGTCCGGTGAGCCGAATCATCTGCTCGTTAACGTCCGTGATGCGTCCCTGCGGGTTAACGGTCACGAGTGCGTCCACCGATGCTTCGATCAGACCACGGCTGTAGTTCTGTTGCTCCCGGATTTGCTCCTCCAGACGTCGCTGCTCGGTGACGTCACGGGCGACGGCGAAGATGCCGCGAACGTTGCCGGCGGCGTCCTTGAATATCGAGGCGTTGAAGGAGACCAGAAGCTCACGTCCGCTGGGGGTCACCAGCGTGAGCTCGTAGTTGGTGACGAAGCCTTCCCGCAGCGTCTGCCGGACGCCAGCGGCGGCGCGTCCGGGCTCGGTGAAGTTGCCGTCACACCGGCTGCCGATCAGCCCGTCTTTGGCGTCCTCCGTCAGGCTGGCCATCTGCTCGTTGACGTCGGTAATGGTGAGGTCCGGGTCCACCGTAATCATCGCGTCGACCGAGGACTCGATGAGGCCACGCGTGTAGTTCTGCGCCTGGCGCAGCTCTTCCTCCAGCCGCTTCTGCTCGGTGATATCGCGGGCAGAGGCGAAGATACCGCGTACGTTGCCGTCGGTGTCTTTGAAGATCGAGGCGTTGAACGAGACGACCGTGTGGCTGCCATCCTTGGTGCGGAGGATCAGGACGTAGTTCGTGACCAGCCCTTCGTCCACGGTGCGCCGAATACCGACCTCCGCCGACTCCGGATCCGTGAAGTAATCGGGAAAAGGACTGCCGATCAGCTCGTCGCGGCTGTAACCTGTCATGCGCACCAACTGCTCGTTGACGTCGGTGATGCGATACTCGGGGTCCACGGTTACCAGAGCATCGACCGAGGCCTCGATCAGACCGCGCGTGTAGTTCTGTACTTGCCGAAGATTCTCCTCGAGTCGCTTCTGGTCGGTGATGTCGCGCGCGGCGGCGAACACGCCCTGCAGGCGATTGGTGGCGTCGCGAAACGTCGTGGCGTTGTATGAGACGACGGTCTCGCTTCCAGTTCTCGAACGCATGGTCAGCTCGTAGTTGGTTACTCTGTCCTCCGCGAGCACTCTGCGGATGCCCTCTTGTGCCAGCGAGGTGTTGGTGAAATACTGCTTGAACGGTGAGCCGATCAGGTCCTCGCGGCTGAAGCCGGTCATCTCGCACATCTGCCTGTTCACGTCGGTGATGATCCCCAGGGGATCGGTCGTCATCAGGGCGTCGATGTTCGCCTCGATCAGCGAGCGGGTGTAGAAGTGCGCGGCTTTTAGCTCCTCAGACAGGTGGATCTCATCGGAGATATCCTTAGAAATAAGCAGGAAGCCGATGGGATTGCCGTTCGAGTCGCGGCGGGGGGTAATGACGACACGGGCGGTGAAGCGCTCGCCGTTGCTGCGCATGCGGTTGAGCGTCCCCTCCCACTTGCCTTCTCGGAGGGCAACCTCCGTAATCTCGTTATGCTTGCCGGCCGCGACGTCTTCGCGCGTGTGCAGGATGCTGGAGTTGGCTATGCCGACTACTTCCTCCGGCGCGTAGCCGTAGATGCGGCGCGCACCTTCGTTCCAAAGAAGTATCTTGCCGTCAAGGTCCTTACCGATGATAGAGTACTGTGTGGACGATTCGAGAATGCTGGTAACGAAATCCACGGCCTCCTGAGGATCGCGCATGACCGTGCTGTCGAAGAGCTCGGGCTTCATAACCACCTCCACCGTTAGCTAGTGTGACTAGCTGTGCTCTAGCCGTTTGTTCTGGTCGCGATCGGCGCTGCCCGTCGACGGGCACGTTGTCATTTCCAAAGGGAAAGAAATCCCTCCGCCAGCATCGTCGCCGTCCACTGACCCGCTGAGGTACCAGGATGTTTCGGCTGAGATCAACATCGATGCACAGCCGCAGGAGCGCCGCTTGGCTCTGCCATAACCGGGGGACAAAGACCTCCGGCGTGCTGTCTACCAGACGCGCCAAGGCTCGGAAGCATCGTAGACAAGAGACTCACACACGCAAGCCCAAACATACCTATCATATCACAGGTCCTTGCCATCGGCAAGACTCGAATGGAGCGGCCTGGAGCGGCGATGATGTTTGGTTGGGTCGTAGGTCATAGTCCGAGTCCCCCGGCAAACTGGCAACGGGGCGAACGCCGTTCGACCCTACAGATAGACGACCGGGCGCACGCCGTCTCCACTGACAGATAGGCAACGGGGCGAACGGCGTGTGCGCAGATAGATAGGCGACCGGGCGAACGGCGTGTGCCCAGATAGATGGCCCGGCGTCGCCCAATCCATTTCGCGCCGTGCTATGAATCGTCCCCCTTCCCAGGTTCTGCTAGCTTTCCAAGGTGAGCGTGAAAGCGCTGCCTTTGCCGTAGACGCTCTTGAGACTGATTGCGCCGCCGATGAGCTGAGCCAGCCGTTGGCTCACGTGCAGGCCAAGGCCGGTGCCCTCGGGTAGGGACAGCGAGGTGCTGTCCAACTGTCGGAACGCTTCGACAAGCTTTTTCTGGTGCTCCTCACGGATGCTGCTGCCGGTGCCCACCACGCTGATCTCGGTCCTGGAGTCCCTGCCCATCTGGTGCTGGACGTATTCAAGATGAACCCGGCCCATCTCGGTGAGGTTGATGGCACTGTTGGTAAGGTTCAGCAGTATCTTGCCGAGTGCGCGCCTGTCGGTGCGAACGATAACCTGCTCCTCAGGGAGCTCGTCCATGAATTTCAGCCCCTTCTGCTCTGCCGCCTGCCGCAGGGTGCTCATCACTTCGCGGATCAACGGCGCCACGTCGACTGGCTCTGCCTTGATCTCGACGGTGCCGGACTCGATCTTTGCCAGGTCAAGCAGGTCGTTGATCAGGAAGGGCAGATATTGAGCGTTGCGGCGGATCGTCTGCACTTGCCTCTCCTGGTTCTCGGAGAGCGGCCCGGGCAACAACAGGAGCGTGTCGGTGAAACCGGTGATCGCGCTGAGCGCCGTGCGCAACTGGTGGCTCATGCTGGCCAAGAATCGTTCTTTCGCCATCTTGGCATTTTCGAGCTCGATGTTCTTCTCCTGGAGCCATTTTTCGGCCCGTTTACGTTGCTCGATCTCTTGCTTAAGATGCTTGTTGGTAAATGCCAGATCGGCGGTGCGCACCGCGACTCTCTCTTCCAACTCGCTGTACGCGCGCCGCAGCTCCTCTTCGGCCTTCTCCCGCTCCGTGATATCCCGGAACACCAGAATCACGCCGATGATACTGCCTTTGTCGTCCTTGATCGGCGCGGCGTTCTCGTCGATTGGTATCTCTTTGCCGTTCCGCGCGATAAGCTTGGTGTGGCCTGCCAGACCGACGATCGTGCCTTCGAGGATCACCCTCGTCACGGGGTTCTCGACAGGTTGGCGCGTTTCCCTGCTGATGATGTTGAAAACATCCGTGAGCTTCTTGCCCAGAACGTCATCGAGCTTCCAGCCTATCAGACCTTCGGCAACCGAGTTTATGAATGTGATGAGACCGTTTCTGTCGGTGGCGATTACCGCGTCTCCGATGCTCCGCAGGGTGGTGGCAAACCACTTTTCGCTCTCCCGCAGCTTCCTTTCCATCTGGTGCCTGTACAGAGCCATGTCGATGGTTATGTGCAGCTCTCTGTCGCGGAAAGGCTTGACGATATAGCCATAGGGCTCCGTTATCT
>JACQUC010000108.1 GCA_016210495.1 Chloroflexota bacterium | reverse complement strand
TGGCGACCGCGTTCTGGCGCGCCGTGATGACCAGCGGGTCGGGAGTCAGCGCGAGGTCCAGCGCCTTTTGGGCCGACTCTACCGCGGCAGTCTTGACGGCGACCACCAGGGGGTCGGGCGTCTGTCCCGTCTGGAGCGCTTTCTGGGCCTTGTCCAGAACGGCGTGGGCCAGCGTCAGCGCTGCCTTCGCCTTGTCCAGGTCTTCTTTGGTATAGAGCGTCTGCGTGCTGCTCAGGTTCGTCTGCGCTGTCTTGAGGTTGAGCGTTGCCTGCGTGACCGCACGCTGGAGGTCGGTGGCTTCGATGCCGGCCAGGGACTGCCCCTTCTTTACACTATCTCCCACGCGCACGTCCACCTTCTGGACCGTTCCCGCGCTGCCGAAGTTCAGATCGGAGGAATTGGGAAAGCTCAGCGTGCCACTCGCGCTGACAGCGTTGACCACGTTGCCAAGCTGCGCCGCGACAAGCTGGGTATTAGCCGGCAATGCCTCGGCTTTTGCGGTGGTCACCGAAGATCGCCAGCCGTAAACGCCGGCCCCGCTCCCGAGGAGCACAACGACCAGGGCGACTATCTGCCACACTTTTACAGTCTTCATTGCCGCTCTCCCTATGATTAACGCGCTAGATTCAAGCCCCATTGACCTCGGGAATTGTGAACACAAAACGGCTTCCTTTGCCCAACTCACTCGCCGCTGTGATCATGCCCCCATGGGCCTCCACCAACCGCCTGGTTATGGTTAGCCCCAATCCCGATCCCCCGGTCTGCCGCGCCCTCGACGCGTCGACCCGATAGAAGCGCTCGAATATGCGGGGGAGGTCCTCTGCCGCGATGCCCTCTCCGGTGTCCGTGACCGCTACGCTTACGAGCGGTCCAGCCTGCCGGGTCGCGATCGATATCGTACCGCCACTCGACGTGTGTGCCACTGCATTTGCCAGCAAGTTGCGCATCACCTGTCCGATGCGCTGTGGGTCGGCATTGACCGGTTTCAGGTCCTCAGCAAGGTCAAGCTTTAGGGACAGCCCGTCAGCCTCAAGCCTCGGCTGTATTGCCGCGGCCGCCCTCCTCGCAAGCTCGTTGATATCTTGCGGCTGGCGGTACAACTCCAGCTTCCCCGCATCCGCCAGGGTCAGGTCCTGAAGCTCATCGACGAGTTTCGTCATGAGAAGCGCTTCGTCGTGAAGCGACCGTATCGAAGCAGGGTCAGGCTGGACCACACCGTCCTTCATCGCCTCCAGGTAGCCCCTGATGTTAGACAGCGGCGTCCTCAATTCGTGGGCGGCGTCGCTCACCATGTTACGCTTGGCCCGCTCCGCCTGATCAAGGTCGTTGGCCATCGCGTTGAATGACTTGCCAAGTTGGGCTATCTCATCATTGCCTTTCACCGGGACGCGCTGCGAGAAATCCCCCCGTCCCAACCGGACCGCGGCGGTCGAGATCGCGTGCACCGGGGCGGATATCCGCCGCGAAAGCCAGAAAGTCAGAACAAAAGCCAGGGCCACCGCAAGCGCCCCACCGAGGAGCAGGTAGCGGTTTACCGCCGTCACCAGGCTGTGCACTGGATTGGCGCTGCCCGCCAAGTCCGGGTTGAGGTACAGTGTGCCCACCTGGACCGGCCGCACCCCGAAGCGCGGCCTGCTCTGCAACGCAAGCCCCGAAGGTCCCCAACGCGGATCGTCACTCCTGCCGACGTAGCTCCTGCCCGAATCGGCGACCACTGTTCCTGTCGCATCCGAAAGCACCACGCGTTGTCCGTACACGGCGCCGAGTTGCTCGACGAAGGGCTGCACGCTCGCCCAGCCCTGGCTTTGCAGGTACATTTGCGTCAGGAAGCCGGCGACCCTTGCGGTCTGTTCTGCGTCTCTTTGTTGCTGGAACGCCCTTATCTCGGACGCAGCAGCGCGGGCCACGAAGAGCGAAACAATGCCGATCGCCACGATGATCACCGCTGTGAAAGCAACGAGCAGCCGGAAATGCAGGCTTCGCGTCATCGCCGCTCACCTCCAGCGCTGACGCCGTCTCCAGGACCCGCGACGAACTTGTAGCCCGCGCCGTACACTGTCCTGATATGGCTGGGATGTTCGGGGTCGGGCTGGAGCTTCCGGCGCAGGTTAAGGATGTGTACGTCCACGGTCCTGTCGAAGCCGTCGAAATCGTAGCCGAACACCCTGTTGACGAGCTGGGTCCTGCTGAACACCACACCCGGCTCCCTTGCCAGCGTGCCCAGCAGCTTGAACTCCATGGGGGTCAACTTGAGCAGTCTGCCAGAAAGCCATGCCTCATGCGTGTCGAAGTTCATTTTGAGGTCGCCGAGGGTTATCTGCGGAGGTCCGCGCCGCACAGATTCTTCCGGCAGCCGCCGCAGCAC
>JACQUC010000106.1 GCA_016210495.1 Chloroflexota bacterium | reverse complement strand
GGCGGACGCATTGGCCGAGGTAGATCGTCAAATCGTGCAGATCATCGACCGGGCCAAACTGGGCAAGGCTGCATGAAACTTGACTCATTCGTTAAGATCTCGTCATATGAAGATATCTAGTGTAAAGGTTATCGCGCTACGTTATACTCGAAGAGCAGCACGCCAACCACACGCGTTGCCCTTCGCCGAGCGTGCGCGGCCTGTCGTCCCCAGCCGTCGTGGTGGTTTGGCGCAAACCCAGGTCCGAAAGGATAGGCGCGGCCACTTGCAGGCGAGATGGAACCAGGATGGGTCTGCGGGCTTGCCTACCCATGAGGACGCGGCGCCAGGTTGTTCGTTGGAAGAGCGCCAGCGGGGGACGGCTTCCTGGCCATCGGGCAGGCGGAAGCAGGCGATGATCCCGTCCTGGCCGATGGCCAGGGCGAGGGAGACCAAGGCTTGAGATACAGGGAGGATGGGATGAAGTGCACAGCCTGCGGCGCCGAGGTGCGCGAGGGAGAAACGTTTTGTCAGGACTGCGGAGCAGCGGCGCCAGCCTTTCCACCGCCGACATCCAGGGAGGGAACCCCCGATTCAGAGCGACGCCCCACGCCACCCTGGGCGGATAGTCCTTCCGCGGAAGGACGCCCCTACAGATCGCATTCTGCACGGAGAACTAGACTAGCCGGAGGAGTGGCGCTCCTGCTGTTGGCCATCGCGGCCGGCTGGCTCATCTTCTCCGGTCGCGGCGCGCCCATCGGCATCCCCGGCTCATCCTCTGGGCCCGCAGTCGCGCCCATCTCTATCAGCGGCCCTACAACGCTGAAGCCCTCCAACGAAATCCAGGCGTTCAGCTACCAGGGGGAGGTAGTGGTGATAGTTCCTGGCGGCCTCCTGAAGGCTCCCCAGACGCTGAGCATCGCGCCCGTGGCCACGGCTCCTGCGCCCAACAGCGAGGACCTGAAGCAGGTGGCGCTGTACGACGTGTCTCTAGGCGACCTCCACGAGCTGGAGAAGGAGATCGTCATCGAGGTGGCCTACGGGTCCGCCGTGAAGGACACCGACCTGGTGTGGTTGGAGTACTGGGACGAGGCGCAGAAGGCCTGGGTCATGCTGCCCAGCGAGGCGGACAGGCAGAAGAAGGTGGTGCGAGCAACCACCCGCCATCTGTCTCTCGTGTCCGTGATCAGCGCCGAGGAGATTGCAGGGCTTCAAGGGAAGGAGGTGGCCGAGGGGAACAAGGGGAAGTGGTATTACCGCAACGAGTACTTCCGTATGGAGTTCAACAAGGCCGAGGTGGAGGCCGGCACCGGTCCCAAGGCAGGCTGGTACACCAAGCCTGACCCCAAGGTGAAGCCGGTGCAAGCCGACATGCCCCGATACGTGGAGGACATCTGGGCGTACCTGAACACCGGTCGCGAGCGATATCAGAAGGCAGGTCTTCGGGAGCTCCCCAAGTTCGATTTCACCGGGTTCCTTTCCAAGCACGGCACCTTTGTCTACGTCGGTGGAAGCGGCAGCTCCAACCGGAGCAAGATCACCGGCAGCATCAACATCAGCCTCGATTCCGCCGGCAGCCCGGAGCTGCTGAACGCCACGGTCGCCCACGAGCTGTTCCACTCCGTCCAGAACCTCTATTACACTGCCGCCGGGATGACCGCCCGCAAGTGGTGGATGGAGGCAACCGCTGACTATGCCGCCGATCGGATCGCCATGGGCGGCAGCAACATGATGGGCGGGAACATCAACCCCAGGTTCCTGGAAAAGAGTCTTACCTACAGCTCCAGCGTGTTGTGGGACGCTGCCGCCGCCACCGGAGTAGTGGCCGACGATCCGCACGGATACCACGAGTACACCGCGGCCTACTTCATCGACTTCCTGGTGAACAAGAAGGGGTTCAACTTCGCCGAGATGTGGAACAAGGTCGCCGAGTACTACAGCCCGAACATAGATGCCGTCCTGGAAGAGTACCTGCTGTCCAAGAAGATGGGGCTGCCCCAGGTCTACCGGGAGTTCTCTCGGTACTGGCTTTTCGACCCTCAGAGCCCTGTTTACACCCGGGTCGGGGTGAAGGATCTCTCCTCCGAGGTGGGCGAGCCGGGGCTCCCGAAGAGCATGGCGGCAGACCAAGACGAGGTCGTGGCGAGCTTCTCTATGGACGCCAGCCAGTCGGCCAAGCTATGGGCATTGAAGGTGGCGGTCAGTCCCCAGGGCGGGAAGCCAGGAACCCGCAAGCTGACGGTCGATGCCGACGTTCCGGCAGAGGTGGACGTCTACCGGCTAAAAGCCGGAGCCACGGGTCGACCTGGCCTGGCGGGAAGTATGGAGTCGGCAGGCAAGGGCGGCGGCCGGAAGGCCGTGGATGTGGAGGCGGAAGACGGAGACACCCTGTACGTGGTGGCCTATAACTTCTACTTCGCGGGGAGCATCAGCGCCTCGGTGAAAGTGACCGCCATTGATCCTTTGATCAAGAGTGTGAACCCGGCAACTGCCTGGTACGACGACGAGGTGACCCTGGCGGGCAAGAACTTCGGCCCAAGCCAGGGGAACAGCCGATTGACCCTCTATGGGGTCGGGAACGACTGGGGACTTGTGATCAAGGCGACCTCCTGGTCGGACACCCAGATCAAGCTGAAGGTTCCCAGAGGCGTATTGGTAACCGATAGCTCGAAGGAACCCACCGGCGATGTGGAGGTGGTGGTCGACGTGCGAGGCGCCGCTGCGCCGGCAGGCCTGTTGTCCAACCGCGCCAAGCTCACCATAGGGAAGCCCGGGCCGAAGATCGCCTCCGTCTCGCCGCAGAGTGGCATGCTGGGCCAGGAGGTGACCATTTCCGGAAGCGGCTTCGGAGCGACCCAGGGTAACAGCACCATCACGTTCCACAGGACCACGGTGGCCTCCAACTCGGTCAACCGCAATATGATCACGTCCTGGTCGGACAAGGAGCTCAGGGTTAAGGTCCCAGACAACACCTGGTCCGGCGATGTGGTGGTGAAGGTCGGTGGTGTGGAGAGCAACCGGCAACGCTTCGAGCTGGACCTGCCCGCCCACCTGAAGCAGATGACTAACGTATCCATCGTTCTCCGAGGGGTGATGACTTACCGGACGGTCTCTTCGACCGGGGAAACCAGCCGGACGGACCAGCGAGACTTCGAGGTGGTCTTCCCTCTCAGCGCCTCTTCGGCGAGCGTGCAGGGGAACACATTGAAGGCCGCTTACCAGGAGACCCGGAGCGACGGGACGGTGGTGAGCTACTCGCTGGCGGCCACTTTCGATGCGGGCGGAGAGAGGCTGCTCAGCGCCGACGTGACCAAGACCATGCAGAGGCCCGACTACAGCGACAGCGTACAGTTCAAGGTAGGCGCGGTTCCGGCAAAGAGCGACTCTCCCACCACCTTCTTCTACCAGGTGACTGGTACGGAGGTTGGGACCCACGTGTTGGAGGTGAAGCACGATCTGGCCTGGCTCAACTCCAAGCAGACCTCCAACTTCGTCTCCGCCAACTGGTCTTCGCTATCCATGACGTTGTCGAGACGCCCATAGCCGGTGAACGCGTGGTGCCGGCGAGTATCTCAGGAACAGGGGTTTGCGTTCCTCTCACCACCGCCGCCGCGCGTATCGAGAGGAATCACCGTTATAGTAGTGCTGGCTGTCCCTTCCCAAGTGACATCGCTCCGGAGCTGAGCACGATCGACCAGCTCCTCGAACCCAAGTGGAAGGGCAAGATCGTTACGACCGATCTCCGCATCCCCGGCCCGGCGGGCACTTCTGGCGGCGGCGAAAGTCTTCACGAACTGGGTTCTATCGAAGGCGGGTCAGCAGGCTTTCGTCCAGAATATGGGGGACAATAGCCGTCGTCTCGACGTGACGCATCTTTGCTTGAGCCTGGACATACTATATGTTCAGCGGCTACAGCGAGCGTTGGCTGGTGGCCCTGGGCCTTATCTACGTGGTCGTCATCATCTTTGCCCCGCGAGGCGCCTACGAGCTGATCAGGAAGATGCTGACAAGGCTCCTGGCCACGTCCTGATGCCAGGTACGCCATCCTTTCCTTGACACCGCACATCGTGCTATACTTTTGCCGACGTACGACAAGCTCGACAAAGGTCCGCCAAAATGAACTACCGCGAATCGATGAGCTTTCTCCTAAGCCTCTCCGACTACGAGCGCAATCCAGCGGAAGCTCTCGCACCGGCCAGATACAACCTCGAAAGAGTCTACAAGCTGCTGGAGTTGCTCGACAATCCTCATCGAAAACTCAAGTGCGTTCACATCGCGGGCACCAAGGGCAAGGGCTCTACCGCCGCTATGATCGCCGCCGTGCTGTCGTCCGCCGGCTATCGCACCGGTTTCTTCTCGTCGCCGCACCTGCACGACTTCCGGGAACGGATCAGGCTGGACGGAGGGCTCATCGCCGAAGCCGAGCTGGCCTCGATAGCGACCAGGCTCAGGACGGCCGTCGATGATGTGAACTCCTCGCATCCGCATCTCGGTCGCCTCACGACCTTCGAGGTGACCACCGCCCTGGCGCTGGTGCACTTTGTCGAAAGGAAGGCCGAGTTTGCGGTGCTGGAAGCCGGACTCGGCGGAAGGCTCGACGCCACCAACGTCGTCCAGGCCCTCGTTTCCGTGATTACATCCATCAGCCTTGACCATACCCAGGTGCTCGGCAACACGGTCGCCGCCATCGCGCATGAGAAGGCCGGAATCGTCAAGCGTAACGGCGTCGTGGTCTGCGCCCCGCAGGTTCCCGAGGCCATGGACGTGATCGATCAGGCGGCAGAGCAGCATCAGGCAAGGCTGCTGATCGTAGGGCAGGACTACCGTTGGCAGGCCCGACTGCGTCAAATAGGTGGCGATGCATCAGATCTGGGGCATTCAAGTGGCGAAGACTTTGCCACCGAGCTGGACGTCCAGGGTCCCTTTGGCCCGTATGGAAACGTGCGCGTGCCCCTTCTCGGCGCACACCAGGCGCTCAACGCCGCCACGGCCATCGCCGCCCTGGACGCGTTGCGATTTCACGGCATCGTGCTCTCGCCGGAGGCGGTGTGCGATGGAATCGCCTCCGTTCGCTGGCCCGGCCGATTGGAGATTATCGCAAAGAGACCTCTGCTGGTTGTAGACGGCGCGCACAACGCCGATTCGATGGCCAAGCTTTGCCACGCGCTACGAGAATCGTTTCGCTACCGGCGCTTGATCTTGATTCTGGGCACTTCCGTCGACAAGGACATCGCCGGCATCGCTGGTGAGGTGGCCGCCGTGGCCGACCACGTCGTCGTCACCCGGTCCAACCATCCCAGGTCAGCGCCCGTCGAGGTGATTGCCGCCGAGCTAGATAAGCACACGTCGACCTATTCCTCCAGCCCGGACGTCGTCTCGGCTCTCGGTGCGGCTCGCAGGCTAACCAGCCCGCAAGACCTTATCTGCGCCACAGGCTCTCTCTTCATCGTGGCCGAAGTAAGAGAGGCAGTTGCATCTCGTTGCCCGGGGGCATAGGGGCAACGGAAGCCAGGCCCGCCTGCGCTACATCGAAGTGAGCGTCTGGATTGCTTCGGGACTTCAGCACCGGATAACACCAACGCCAACGACCTTGTTTGAACTCAGCGCGTCAGCGCGAACAGCGTACCAGTAATATGAGATGGAATGGCGGCGTCAGGCAGCCTCCCGTGCTTTGCCGAGAACAGGGACTAGCACACGGTACCCCATTTCTTCCAGGTCTTTCCTATGCTCAGCCACTAACTTGTTCAACTTAGCCCACTGGACTTTCTGGTCTTCGGCTAATTCGTTCTCTGCAACATAGTCGGCAAGATGCTGGTGGATGTCGTTATTCACAGGCCAGTCTTCGGTCTGAAAGAGGCGTTCCTCGACATCAAGAGAAGACCATTCTTTCTGCATTTCAACAGCATCTTCCCAACGTCCGATCAATAGCCTCACAAAATAATCGAACTTTTCGCTTGTGTAGTGTGTCTGCCTCATAGCCAACGCACTTCCCTTGGTAATGTTATCCTGTCCAAGCTAGACACCTGATAACCTGAGACAACTGTACCATAATCGGCGGAATAAAGAACCCAGATGAACAGTTCAGGCAAATCACCCAATCTCTCTCTTGGCAGCCTATTCTGTCCTAACAGCCCCAACAACACACGCGCATCCTTGCTTTGATAAACCGCTTTGCGAAGTTGGGGATCACTCAAGATGCTACGAAGATCGGCTAGGTACCGGTCGGGACTTGTATCACGGCTCTATTGCCCTTCAGCAAGAACACGCTTCGCTAGATGCGCGACAATGGATGGCTCCTTCGGCCGCAGCTTCTGCCCTCCAAGGACTTGGCCTTGTATCTCCTTTTTGACCGATGTCATTGCTGACCGAAACGGCGCCTTTCCCACGTGATCGAGCACCCGCCTGATCTCCTCCTCAGTCGGCACCCGTTTCGGATCGAGAAAGTCTCGAATCAGTCTGTTTGGTTCGTCCTCCACTGGCTTTCACCGCACCGGTCATCTATACGACCTGCCTGCTCCCGCTACGCCCTCGTATCTGCCTCCGCCGGAAAGCCCTCGGTCGGACGACGCTCACCATCGGCTTCGTCGCTCGGCGACCTTCGGCCGGTCTGAGCAGCTTCCACGCCTTGCGACTCCAGCTCCGCCAGTTCCGACAGGCTGTACTGGCCCAAAACAGCCTCGTCTGGCGGCGATGGCTCTCGATCATCCGGTTGCGTGCCGCCGCCCTCGTCCGGCGGTCCTTCGCTTCCCGAGGTCTCCTCGGCGACACGCTCCGCCTCTGTTACGAGAGCATCACCCATGCCTGGCTCTAGCTCGTCGGTAGTCACACACCCCTGACTCGACACCGTGGGTTCTGCCTCACCGACCGCTTGCATCGCAACAGGTTGCTCGGAGACTGGCGCGGGGTCGGGAGTGTCTCTGCCAGGGAGCAGGGTGCCCGATGCCACGGATGCGGCTTTTCGCCGGCGCGTTAGCGATTCGAATCGCCACACGACCGTTTCGCCCTGGGCCCGGCCCAACTGCCACGCCTTCGCCACCCTGTGGACGATGGCGCGCCGATGCTGCCGCACGATGTAGGCCGAGCCGCCCAGACCGACGAGGCCGACAACCACCAATCCCAGCAGCCAGTAATCCAATCGGGGCGACCCACCGGACAAGCGCTCTACTGTCTCAACGGGTCGTGCCTGACCTCCTGCAGACGCGGGCTCACTCGAGGGAACCTCGGGTGCCGACGTCGCACCAGTGGCAGCGGTGGCGGAAGCCGGCAGCGGCTTGGGGTTGGCAAACTTGACGCGCCGAGCACGCTGGACAGTGCGATCGTCCTTATCCTTCACTAGCACCGTCACAACGTACTCGTCGTCTCCCAGGCGCGAGGTATCGATCGTTATCGGGCCGGCGACGCTATCGCTCACGTACAGCCACCGCCCGTCCGCCTCGACGACCACCTGTTTAGCGCCCTCGTCGAAGGCCAGCCCGATTTCGACCTTGCCGCGCCATTCGTCTCCCGACGGCCATTTCACTTCCAGTTGCGGTAGCTTGTCCGCTTTGTATTCCGGGTAGGTGAAGTACTTCCTGACCAGCGGGTTCAAGCTGTTATTTGTCTGCTCCTGGGCCAGCGTGAGAAAGGCCCTCGGCGTCGCGATCTTGTATTTGTAATTTTCCACGTACTGCTTGAGAAAGCTGTAGAAGGCGTCTTCTTTCAACACGGCCCGCAAGTCTTGCAGAAAAACCGCGCCCTTGGCATAGGTAGTCGCCGAGTATCGCCTCTCGTCGTCGAAATCGTACAGCGAAGCGTTCACCGGTGTGCTGCCCGAGGGACTGACGCTGGGGCTCGTCAAGGCCAGTGGTGCCCACTCAAGGAACTGGTAAGCCATAAAGGTGGCTAGGGACTCGTCCAGCCACGGATCCTGTAGCTGATCGTTGCCAACCAGGTTGTAGAACCATTGGTGAGCTACCTCGTGCACCACCAGGTAGGCCAGGTAGCTACCCATCCCGCCAGCTTTATCTGACTGCGAGCTGCTGATGAACACGATGTTCGCATACTCCTGGCCTACCATCCCTTCCCCGCCGGAGACCGCCTCCGCGATGTGAAGGCTCCTGTAAGGGTATTGGCCCAGCACCTTGTTGAACCAGCGAACGCTGCGCGTGGCGGCCTCTAGATACAGCGATCCCGCGGGCTCGTGCTCGGGAAGATAGAAGGCCGTGATGGTCGTCCCATCCACCGTCGCCGACTTCGTGACGTACCGCTCCGAAGCCGTCAGCGCGAAATCCCGCACCCTGTTCGCCCGAATCCGCCACGTATTGCCATCACGACTGACGATATCGCCGGTGTGGGCGATGGTCACCGGCGACGACGTCTCGATCACCACGTCGTAGTCGGCCACCTCGGTGAAGAAGGGATCGCCAAACGCGCTGTAGCGATGGCGGTCCCAGTCGTCGCGATAGACGGCCACGACCGGGTACCAGTTGCCGAGCATCATCACCTTCTGCAACATGCCAAACCGGCCGCCGGCCCGGGGCAACTCCAACGTAAAATCGAGCTCGAGGACTGCCGAGCCGCCGATCTCCAGCGGCTTGCGCAGCGGCACCTCGAGAACTACTCCGTCCAGTTTCGGCGTCGCCGGCTGGCCGTCCACGGCCAGCGAGCCCAGCTTGAAGGCATTGAAATGTGCGGGCGTCACGTTGAAGACGATCGACGTGAGGTTGGCTAGAGTATGATTGGCATAGACGACGTTCTCCTTTACAGCCAGCGATCCTCGCTCTACATCCAACTTCACCTGCAGCGTGTACTTCGAGGAAATGGCAGCCTCTGCCGGACGTTGGGGAAGAATCCCCAGCGTGACCAGGCTGATCAGTAGAACCGCAAAGAATCGCTTCAAAGGAGTCCTCGATCAAAATGCCGCAGGGAGTGCGTGACGCCAAGCAGCCTCAAATCCTCGGCAAAGCAACCAAACGATGGGCTATCCGGGAAATGGACGAGGTGCGCCGGGCAACGGCAGTCCGAGGAGCCGAACCCCCTGGCTGGTATCATCGCTCCAGGCAGATTGAGCAGGGCGCGACAAAAGAGGCACTCCAGTCTATCTGGGGAGTCAAGTGCCCAAACGTCCAAAAGGTGCAGCCGGGGGAGCAGATAGTCGATGTGCCAGTGCAGCTTCTTCTCTTTTCTAGCGTGTCTGGCCAGCCTCGCACTGAGACCCTTCAAGGCACTGCCGCAATATGCGTAATAACCCGCCGGGAACCGCAGCGTCCCCAGTTTCCCCACCACAACCTCCGCCTCCACCTCTGCTTGAAGTAAGAGGACGTAGCTTCCCCTGTCCACGGTCACCAATACTAGCATGACTAGTTGGCAGTGGCAAGGGGCGTCCGCCGTAGGGACGTTGCATGCAACGTCCCTACGGCTGGACGCTAGCCTTTCAGCACCGCCAGGGGCATCAGCTTGACTACCTTGCGCACCAGCCCAATGTCAGCCAGGGCATCCACCACCTCGACACTGTCCTTGTAAACGGCCGGCGCCTCGTCCAGCAGGTTCTCGCCGCTGCCCGATCTGTACAATATTCCACGCATGCTCTCCTTGAACTGCTCCTGTGTGACCAGTCCCGGACGGCCTTTTTTGGGGTGTCCCAGTGCGGCGGACCGGCTCATAATACGGCCCGCGCCGTGGTTCACGCTACCCCAGGTCTCGCGCAAGGTCTCCTGGGTGCCGATGACGATGAAGGAGGCGGTGCCCATGCTGCCGGGGATGATGGCCGGTTGGCCAATGGCCCGATATCGCTCGGGAACCGCTGGATGTCCGGCTGGGAAAGCTCGCGTGGCCCCTTTCCGATGCACCAGTACCTCTCGCCCGCCGTAGGACTCGAACTTGGCGATGTTATGGGCCACATCGTAGATAAGCTCCAAATTCCCGATGCCCAGCACCCGCTGAAACACCCCGCGCACCTCGTGCAAGATAACCTGCCGATTGACCCAGGCGAAGTTAGCGGCGCAGGCCATGGCGCTCAGATAGGCCTTGCCTTCGGGGGACTTTATAGGCACGCAGGCCAGGTTCTTGCTCGGCGGCTGGATGTCGTACTTGCGCATGGCGCTGGCCATCGTCTGCAGATGATCGCGGCAGATCTGCTCGCCAAAGCCGCGACTGCCGCAGTGAATCATCGCACACACCTGGTTCAGGTCGAGCCCCATAACGGCGGCGGCCTTCGCGTCGTACACCTCGAGCACGCGCTGAATCTCGAGGAAATGGTTGCCCGAGCCGAGCGTGCCCACCTGACCCTCACCACGCTCGACGGCTGCTTTGCTGACGTTATCCAGATCGGCCATCGCCAGACAGCCGTCCTCCTCGGTGCACTCGACGTCGCGCGCCGTCGCGTAGCCGAGCTCAACCAGCGCAGGAACGCCCTGTTCCACCAGCTTCCGGAACTGCGGTCCATGAACTCGCCCGAGCGCGCTCCTGGTCTTCCCTCCCACGCCGGTGCCGACGACCTGTGTGATGCCGTCGAATAGGGATTCCAATCGCGGCCGAATCTTCTCGTAGCTCAAAGGCACGCTCACGGCGCGAACGCCACAGTTGATGTCCACGCCCACTGCGCCCGGGCTAACCACGCCCTCGTCGGCGTCCACCACCATCACCCCACCGATGGGCAAGCCGTAGCCGGAGTGAATGTCGGGCATGCCGACGCAGCCGACCACGCCGGGCAGGCAAGCCCCGTTCGTAAGCTGATCCAGCGCGTCTTGCTCGATCATCTTAAGAATGTGAGCGCTACCGAAGATCGTAACGTCGACCTTCATACAGCCCTGTTTGGGTATGACCAATCGGTTCTTCATCCCAACACACTCCTGATACCCATTATACACCACCTACAAGGCTACAAGGGTCAAGAACTTGCGCAGCCGACAGCTAGAGCGTATAATACCGTTCGGCCTGCTTGACACTTATGCAGCTACACCTCAGAGGCAGGTAGACGATGGACACCGGCGAGCTATGATTGATACCCTCCCGCGCCTCATCATCCTGGGCGCCGCATCCGCGTACGTTTCGCAGGCCGTCGAGCTGGCAGAGGACTGCGGCTACCAGGTGGCAGCGGTCGTCGATAACCTCGGCGTTCCCCTCTGCATCGACCGTTCCGATATCCCAGTACATACGCTACGAGCATTGCCCGACCACCTTCGCCAGCTACCTGCTATCTGCTGCCTCGGCACGCCCAACTATCGCAGGCGTGTGGTCACCGAAGCGGTGGCGGTGGGCGTCACCCGGTTTGTCACGCTCGTGCATCCTACAGCATACGTGTACCGCAGCGTACAGGTCGGCGTCGGCAGCATGGTCTCGGAACTAACATCAATCGGGTCATACTGCCGCCTTGGCGATCATGTGCTTGTGCGAGATCTCGCTTCGGTTGGCCATAACTGCTCTGTCGGCGACTACGTTACGATTGGACCGGGCTCGGCCGTCGCCGGACCTGTCCAAATCGAGAGTGGCGCGTACATCGGTGTCGGGGCTAGGATCATTCCAGAGGTTACTATTGGGGCGAACTCTGTCATCGCCGCGGGTGCGGTAGTCACCGGCGACGTAGCTCCAAATACGCTTGTCGCTGGAGTGCCCGCCAAGGTCAAACGAGAGGGAATACCCGGGTATGAGGGCTAACCGTATGGCCGATCCCAAGGTTAGCGTCGTGCTGCTCACTCACAACGGCGAAAGGTTTGTGGCCGAGGCCATCGAGTCCATCCTCACCCAGACCTACCGCAACCTCGAGTTGATCGTGGTCGACGACGGCTCGACCGACAATACGCCGGCGATCATCGCCCGGTTTCGTGACCCGCGCATGCGGGTGCTCCGCCAGTCAAACCTCTGGATCGGCTTCGCACACAACCGCGGCGCTTCCATGGCGACGGGCGATTACATCGCCAGCATGAGCCACGACGATATCTCGCTGCCTCATCGGTTGGCCACTCAGATTGAGGCGATGCAAGAGCAGAATCTGGATATCTGCTTCGCGTGGGCGGAGGTCATCGATGCTGAGGGCCGCCCCAAGGAGCACTTCCTTACCGACGTCTTCAACCAATCGGGTCGCAACTCTGAGGACATCCTGGCGAAGCTCCAGGCCGGCAACTTCCTGCTCGCACCCAGCTCGATCCGTCGCCGCCACTGCTACTACCGCTTCGCCTGGAATGTCGTCTTGTTTGGCCTTCAGGATTATGCGTTCTGGCTGCAGGTACTGCGCCGCCATCGTGCGGCCGTCCTGGAGATACCGCTGGTGAAGTACCGCGTTCACGACAGCAACGTCAGCCTGACTCGTTTCTACAACGAGTATCGCCAGCTCGAGGTTCAGGCTGCCCGGCGCCTTGCCGAAGATCCCGCCTTTCCGCGCTCTTGCACGACCAGGGCGACGCTCGCCCGCGAGCTGTTAGCTGTGACTCGCCGGCTGATGGAGTACCCCGATGGCCACTTCGAGGCGTACATTGCGGCCAACCGCGCCGTCAACCTCGATCCCACAGCCCCCGAAGCCTATGAATCACTCGCCGCAGTGCTTACGGCGATGGGCCACGAGGAGCCGGCCCAAATCGTGCGCTCTATCGGCCAAAACGTCGATAAGTCACTGGCCTATCCGCTGCCAATTCTAGCGCCACCCCCAAGTCTTGGGGAGCACGACTTGCTCGACGACACTTCCCTCGTCCGGTGGATGGCGGCAACAGCCGAGCCTGAGAGAAACCATTTGTCAGCCTTGCTCGCCCAAACGCAACGGGAACGAGATGACTTGCAGACTCTCCTGCGCCAGAGCCAGGAGCGACGAGATCATGTGCAAGCTCTCCTCCAGCAGGGCCAGGAGGAGCGAGAGCGTTTGCGGGCTGTGCTCCAGGATAGCCAGGACGACCGAGACCGATTGCAGTCTCTTTTGCAGCAGAGCCGGGAAGAGCGAGACCATTTGCGGACTCTCCTCCAAGAGTCCGAAGAGGAACGAACCAGCTTACGAACCCAGGCATTGTATAGCCAGGAGGAGCGGGATCAATTGCAGGCGGTCCTTTACCGAACCGAAGAGGAACGGGATGCGCTGTCGGCGCATTTGCGCGCCGTTGCCAACGGGAAAGTAATGCGCCTGCTCAATTTGCTGTCCTCGCCGTTTCGGATCAAAGCGTGATGTGCCCCGTATTATGACAAGGATCGACTACCGCGCCGACAACCCCCTGCCCCTCCATGAACGAGCAAAATGCATTGACACTGTGCCAGGTAGCCTGTAGAATGGCGGCGTGCGTCGCAGCCGACTCCGCACGCTCGGGGAGATACTGAGTGCACAGACGCATTGGCCCATGACTCCCCAATAGGAGAATATCGGTCCAGGCGACCGTAGGTTGAACTGATCGCGACTATGCGGTAACATAATAGCAAGAGCCGTTGTCGACAGCGTCTTTCGACGGACAGGGCATTGAGGAGTGTGGAGAGGCGCCCCATTTCGGGCGCCTTTTGGTTTCTGCAAGCGGTCCTGGAAGTGACGGAAATCGAGCGTCATGGCGCAGGGGGTTGCCCCCACCGGCACAGGGCGTGGCCTGCTTTATGCGGAATACCTTGTGAGATAGTCTCTCAAGACGACGGAATTCGAGCGTTTTCGAGGAGGTTTGGTATGCACAATCTACTGTGGCTCACGGTGCGACTCGTCGTCGCCGTGTTCCTGTTATCGGGGGCCGCCGTTGCGACTGCATCGCGGTCGAGTGCGGATCCCGGGGTCACAGAGGACACGCTGGCTCTGCTCAGAGAGAGCCTCTCTACGCCGCACGAAGCTTCTTTCCACGTGTCGTACGACATTGAGCAAGAAGGCGAGAGTGCCCAGTTGGCCATCTTCCAGAAGGAAGGCAAACAACGGTTGGACTTGGTGTTTGACACGCCGGACGGGGAATACTTCGTCCGCTTTTTCTCCAGCGCACCAGACGATCCACCCATATTTTGCGTAGACGAGCCGGGGCAGGAGGCCCAATGCGTCAACGTCCAGGATGGTCTTTTTGAGCCGGGGGAGTCGTTTTACTGGGCGATGTTCGGTTCGCGCGTCGAGGAGCTGTTTGGAATACTTTCGGAGACAGGCCAGGAGCTCAGCAGCGTAGAAGCTCGCAACATCGCCGGGGAGGACGTTCAGGTGTACTTGTTCGAGGCGCTGGCTTCGGAAGAGGGGTTCACCGAAATCGCCCTCACCGAGGATGGCATTCCCCTGCTGCTATCGGTTGACCTTGGCAGCGACAACTCTCCCGTGCACATAGAAGCGACGGAGTTCAGCCGCGAGGTGGCGGACAACCACTTCGAGCCACCGGCAAGTCCGATCTAGTTTTCTGGTGCCAGTGGCTCCGACGCCGCGCCAAGCCACGGGGCGAGGAAACCTCGCCCCTACGCTGTTCTATATCCACACCGAAAGCCAATTAAGCGGCAGGGTTCGGCTGTGGGCTGAACGGTGTCGAGCACCCGGGGAGGGCGGGCGGGCTCGACCACTTGTAGCCGCATCCTTCAGGATGCGCGCACCCTTGCTGTACCGGGCCGGCACTAAGACGACCTCCACACTGCACGTGCCTGCCACAACTTACACGTCTCGGCACTCGGACAGGCACGCGTCCGCCTCAGGCGGACGGCTACGGGTGGACTGCCCGACCCTTACCTTTGACCCCTGACCATTGACCCCTGACCCTCAGCCGTATCCCGTGGCATTCTATTGGCGTGTCTGCTATAATACCGCCACCAAATGTTCAGTTTTCGGTGATCGAGTTGACTGGGTTGGCTAGAAAGAAGGTCTTCCAGAGGGGCTATGGGGTTGAGGTGGATGGGCGGAGTATCTTCTCGCAGAGTGATCAAGGCAACGTTGGCGATCGCGGTGGTACTTGCCACGCTGCAGGCGTCGTTTTCCTTGGGCGTGTTATCCCCGTTTTCGCCGGGGGTCGAGGCTGCTCAGGCGGCTCGTGTCACGCGCGGGCCGTACGTGCAAAGCGCAACCACAGATTCGGCTTTCGTTTGTTGGCAAACCGATGCCGCGGTGGTCGGGGCGGTCGTCTACCGCGCCGATTCGGAGGCAACCAGTAACCAGGTCGGCGGTGGTCAAGCCGTTACGTCGCAATGTCTCCAGTTGTTGGGGCTTAAGCCGTACACACGCTATCTATACCAGGTGCTGGGCGACGGGGCGGCGATTTCCGCAGAAGCTTCCTTCAGGACGCTGGCGGGCCCGGAGCAGAAGAGCATAAACTTCGTGGCCTGGGGCGACAACCGGACCAATCATCCTATCCATCGCCAGGTGGCCGATCGTGTCGCACTGGCTAACCCCGACTTCGTGCTAAACACGGGCGACCTGGTGGAGATTGGCACCCGCCTGGCCGATTGGAACGCTTTTTTCGACGCCGAGCGCAATTTGCTGGCGAATGCTCCCCTCTACCCGTCCCTGGGCAACCATGAAGGTGACGGAGCAATGTACACCTCCGTTTTCGCCCTGCCCAACAACGAGCGCTGGTACAGCTTCGATAGTGGACCAGTCCACGTTGTGGCTCTGGACGTCATCACCTCGGCCTACACGCCGGGCAGCGCACAGTATGCATGGCTGGAACAGGACCTCCAGCAGACGACGAGGCCGTGGAAGATAGCCTACTTCCATTATCCCCCATACGGTTTCTCGACCGTCCACGGCAGCAACCTCGCTGTCAGGAGTGCTCTGAGCCCGCTATTTGAGAGGTATGGCGTTCAGCTTGTGTTTAATGGCCACATCCACTATTACCAGAGGAATGTGGCCAACGGCGTGACCTATGTCGTCACGGGTGGAGGAGGAGCGCCGCTATATCCGTTGGGCACGAGCCAGTGGACGCGCTATACCGAACAGACCTACCATTTCGTCAAGGTCTCCGTCGATGGGGGAACGCTCACTGCCACGGGCGTACGCCTGGATGGCACTCAGTTCGACGCCTTCACGTTGGCCGTTCCGACACCGCCCGTATCTCCGACGCCCACGACTCCCCCACCGTCTCCGACGCCGACAGCATCTCTGCTGGCACCGACGCCGACAACGGCACCGCCGTCCCCGGCGCCCTCGACCCCTCCGTCGCCCCCGACCTTCGCCGGTCGTTTCTCGTTCTTGCCGTTTATGTCAGGCACTGGTGCCCCGGCGGCCATCGCGTCCCAGCAAACAGTCGGCACGGTGGCCAGTCTGGATTCGTCGGTACCGCCGGTTGCGCCGCCACGCAGGAGCCCGTTGGAGGAAGCGAACTGCCTGCGGTGCCACCAACCTTTTCGCCTGGATAACGGGGTGTTGTTGAGGTATGGATGGGACAACCACGTAGGCACTATCGTGCCCATCGGTGTTCCTCTCTTTTCGCTTGCGCTGGGCTCGATCGTTGTGCTGGGACGCAGAGGTCGTGCTTCCCGCCTTTCAATATCGCCAGTGCGGCAGTGGCTATTCGCGAGGCGGCGTGCAACCAGTGGTCGCGCAAAGCATTGCCATTAGCGGCGTGCGCGCTCATTGCGCAGGGATCCGCCAGCCACTTCTGCAGGATCGCCACGAGCTCTGCCTGGCCGGAAACCTCCAGGCCAACGCCGTGTCGACGCGCAAAGTCCGCGTTGCCGCGCTCCTGGCCGGGCAGCGGACGCAACATGATGATGGGCTTGCTGGCGGCCACGGCCTCGCCCAGGGTCAGAGCCCCCGCCTTGCCGACCACTACGTCTGCGGCCTCCACTACTTGTGGCATGTTGTCGTGAAAAGGCAGGACACGGTGGGGAACGGACGGTGGATGGCGTATCAGGTACCGTCGCAAGGCTCCGTTTCGCCCGCAGGCGATGATGAGTTGCACAGGCAGTCCTTCCGCGGCAATGGCGTTGGCGGTTGTGGCAATGGGGCCGGCTCCTTCCCCACCGCCCGCTAGCATAATGGCATAGCCTTCTTCGTCCAAACCTAGGGCCCGGCGCGCCCGGCGGCGGTCGCCAGGGGCAAAGAACCTCGGGGCTATGGGTAGGCCCAACGTCCGGACACGGAGAGGGTCGATGCCGCGAGCCAGGAGGCTGCCGCGCACCTCCTCGGTTGCAGCCACGTGCAGGGTCGCCTCTGGGGCGGCCCAGGCCGCATGGGCCTCGTTCAGCTCGGTGACGACCGCCACAAAAGGCGGCGGGTTCTTGGACCGAAGCCAGCCCTCGGCGACGACCTGGTTGCACAGGGGGTGGGTGCACAGGATCAGGTCGGGCGCGTGGACCAGCAAAGTTTTCGCCACCATGTCGCGCCAGGCTTTGCCTGCAAGTCCTCTGAGCCCTCGCCAGAACCTCTCAGAGTTGCTGAGTCCGTAGACGAGCCCCCAGGCGCGAGGATGGTGTACGATCAAAGGACCGTAGAGCCGACTCAAGCGGCCGATCCAGGAGGCTTGCCCGCCGGCGAGCAGATCGATCACCTCGGTCCTGACCCGGCCGCCGCCGACATCGTGGACAGCCTCTTGCAAAGTCCTGGCCACCGAATCGTGGCCCGCGCCTGTACGGGCTGTTACAATCAACAGCTTGCCCATAGCTAGCTAAGGCCGAATACCGTGGCTGTCCATCCAGGCTTTGAGCCTGGTCTCCATCTCGGCCAACCGACTCGGGTTGGCAGATGCCAGGTTGATTCGCTCGCCCGGATCTGCTATCAGGTCGTAAAGCTCCACCTCGCCGCTGACCAGATCTTTGATGATTTTCCAGCCGCCGGCTATCAGCGCCAGGCCGCTCTCGTCGGGCAGCTCGGCGACGGCTATCCGGTCATCCCCTTTTTCTGCGCCAACGAGGAGCGGCCAGAGCGTCCTGCCCTCGATGCCTCCGGGATGGGGTGCGCCGACCAGGTCCAGAATCGTGGGCATCACGTCTATGCTCTGGGTCACGCTGTCTACCACCACGCCCTCGGGAATCGCCGGCGTGTATCTCATGATCAGGGGGACCCTGAGAACGCTGTTGTAAAGTATGAAAGGATGGAACCATCGGCCGTTATCGTTAAAGCTCTCGCCGTGGTCTGCCGTCGCGATGACCAGGGTGTTGTCCGACACTTTGGCGTCTCTCATCCACTGCAACAGCCTGCCTATCTCGTGGTCGGTGAAAGAGATCGTTCCATCGTACTGTGCCACCAACTGGGCGATCTCGAGCTCGGAGAGTATCTCGCCGGCGCCGATCCTGTCGATCATGTTCCAGCCGTCTGCGGAGCAATTCTGACATAGAGGCTCGTACATCTTGTCGAATGGCGCAGGCGGAACGAAAGGATAGTGAGGATCCTGGTAGTGGATCCAAAGGAAGAAAGGCCTGGAGGCATTGCCCGCAAGCCACTGGATGGCGGCATCCGTGGTGATGTCGGCCCGGGCGCCAAACTTCCGCCAGAAGTCCGGATGTCCCTCTTTCCCAGGCACATCGAAATAGACTCCCTGATAAGTGAGGAACCCCCTGTCCAGGCCCGACATAGGGGCGTCAAAGCTGGGCCAACTGTAAACGCCCGCCGTGGCGTACCCCTGGTCTCTCATTGCCTCGGCCAGGGTCGTCACGGACGGCGCGACCGTGTCGATGCCGTGAACCCTCACCTTGTGCGTGGCGACGTAAGTGCCGGTGAACAATGAGGCGTGAGACGGGTTGGTCTGGGAAAACTGGGCAATGGCCGTATCGAACCGGGCACCACTGCGTGCCAGCGCATCGAAGTTGGGCGTCTTTACCCTAGTGTTGCCATAAGCTCCGAGGTGGTCGGCGCGAAGGGTATCGATGGTTATCAAGAGGACGTTGGGCCTCGCGCCCGCTGGCCCGGCAATTGACCTGACTTGCGCTGTGTCTCCGCCTTCTGGGGTCTCCACCGTTCTGGAGATAGGCACACCGCAGGAGGCGACCGAGACAAGCAGGAAGATGAGTGTGCACCAAAGGAGAAGATCCCTTGGTCTGACCAAAAGCTCGCGCTTGCCCTCGATCTGGCTCATGGCTGCCCGCCCACCACTCCACGTCCGAACCTTCTCGAGATCAGCATACCATAGCCCAGGGTTTTGTCAAGGCCGCCAGCGCGTCCGGATGGAGGCTATTTTGGAGCGTGATGGACGCTGTCCAGACCGGTCGCGCTCAGCTTCTTGGCACGCATGTTGCAGTATTGTTTCTTCCGGTCACCAAAGGCTGAACGCCCCACCAAAGGGTGGACGCCGGAGGGGCTGCAAGGGCCGGTGTGTCGCGAAGTGGTATTCGTGCCCGGCTCGGGAGGATCATATGAGCGATAGCCCGGCAGGGATGGAGACGTTACTGGAGAGTGCGGGCAGCCTTTTGACTGCACAGACCCTGGTCAGCGGGCCCGCACACATAACCTGGCATTCCAGACCCTGAAGCCTGCCATTCAATGGTGTGGCAGACAGGGGTGTCGCGACAACTACAGTATGGACGGAGGGGATTGCAGTGAAGTTACCAAAGCTTGGTAAGTTTGTCGAGGTCGCGCCGGCCTCTGCCCCGGGACAGGGCGAAGAGGGGACACGGCCCGAGTCGGTATCGACGGTATCGACGGTATCGACCGTCTCGACAGTAACAACTGTCACCGAAACCGACACAACCATGTCGTAAGACAAACAGGTCGACCAACACGTGGCAGAACGGCGGTTCTGCGTGTGCAGGGCCGCCGTTCTGGTGGAGTGCAACGAGGGGGCAAGGAACTTGAGAACGCTCGCGGCGCGCGCCTGGCGCATACTGAAGGGGCCGGAAGGTGGTCCGGCAGTCGTCGAAACAGCGCCAACAGTGCCGCTGCGTGAGGTGTTCCGACGCTTCTGGCCCTACGCTCGGCCGTACCGCCACTGGATCTGGGTGGCGTTGCTTTTCGTACTCATAGGCCCGATTCTAGAGACGGCGACGATATGGATCTTCAAGGTTCTGGTGGACGAGGTGCTGGTCCCCAAGAACTTCGAGCCATTCGCGTGGATAGCGGCGGCCTATCTGGCCCTGGCGCTTTTCGGCGCGGTCGTCTCATTCATAGAGCACTACTTGTCCACATGGGTTAGCCAGAGCTTCTTGCTCTCGATGCGCACGGATTTCTTCCGGCATCTTCAAGGACTCTCGCTGGACTTCTTCGAGAGGCGGCAACTGGGCGACATAATGTCGCGGCTCGGCGGCGACATCGGCTCGATCGAAGACCTGATGTTATCTGATGTCACCAAGGCACTGGGCAATGCACTGCGGATCATCTTCTTCGCGGGAATGCTCTTCTATCTCCGGTGGGAGCTCGCGCTGGTGGGGTTGCTGGTGACGCCACTTTTCGTGTTCGCGGCGCGGCATTTTTCGCGACTCCTCAAGCAGGCTTCGCGCGAGTTGCGGCGGCGAGTGGGATCGATAAGCGCCGTGGCGCAGGAAAGTTTGGCCAACGTCGTGCTCGTCCAGGCCTACAACCGCCAGGAGAGAGAGATCGAGCGGTACCAGCGCCAAAACCTGGGCAGCTTCGCGATAAAGATGATGACGATCAGGCTGAAAGCCCTGTTTGGCCCGCTGGTGGACTTCTCAGAGCTGCTCGGGGTGCTGGTGGTCGTCGGCGTGGGGACCTGGGAGTTGGCACAAGGGAGACTCACGCTTGGCGGCCTGATGGCCTTTCTCGCCTACCTCAACCGGCTCTACCGCCCGGTGCGGGGTTTGACCAGCCTCACAAACTCGGTGTTCACCGCCTCGGCCGGCGCGGAGCGCGTCATCGAGTTCCTCGACCAGCGACCATCCATAACGGACCGGGACGACGCTTCCGTGCTAGGTCGCGCGCAGGGCCTGGTCGTCCTTGACGAGGTTTCGTTCTGCTACCCGGAGAGCACGCGCAACGCCATCGATCGAGTCTCTTTCTCCATCTCCCCGGGCGAGACGCTAGCCCTGGTTGGCCCGAGCGGTGCGGGCAAGTCGACCATCGCCAAGCTACTATTGCGCTTCTACGATCCGAGCGTCGGCCGCATTCTGCTTGACGGTTACGATCTTCGCGAGTTACGCCTGAGCTCGCTGCGCGACAACGTCGCGGTGCTATTGCAGGACACGCTGGTCTTCCACGGAACCGTGCGCGAAAACATCGCTTACGGCCGCCTGGAAGCCACCGAGGAGGAGATCGTCGAGGTGGCGAAGCTGGCGGACGCGCACGATTTCATTGAGGCGCTGCCGGAGGGCTACGACACGGTGATCGGGCACCGAGGACAGCGCCTATCCGGAGGGCAGCGCCAGCGCATCGCCATCGCCCGGGCGATGATCCGCAACGCGCCACTGCTGATTCTCGACGAGCCTACGACCGGGCTCGACGCGGCATCGGGACGGCGAATCCTCGAGGCATTGCGCCGCCTCATGAGAGGGCGGACGACGATAATTATCTCCCACAACCTGATGACTGTGCGCGAGGCGACCGCCATCGCCGTGCTGGAGGGGGGACGTATTGTCGAGAGGGGCACGCACGCGGAGCTCCTCGGCCTCGAAGGGGCCTACGCCCGACTCTACCGCCTGCACAATCCCGATGGCGCAATCCCCGTGGTATCCGGGGCGCAGAGCAGGTTGGGGCAAGCAGTTGAAGCGGGAGACTTGATCGATGATAAGTGAGGCCGTACTGGAAAAACAGGAGGTTGCCGAGCCGTTGGGGGCAGACGAGCTCATTGCGCCGGGCTACAAAGTGGTTGCTCACATTCGCCGCGGCCGCAGCCTGGACGTATACGACGTCTGGAGCGAAGAGCGGTGCTGCCGTTGCGTCGCCAAGGTCATTCGGCCAGATCGCCTCGATGATCCTAAGCCGCGAGCCAGCCTGATCGATGAAGGGCGATTGCTCGAAAGAATGACGCACCCCCATATCGTGCGGGCGTACGAGACGATCGAGGGACCATCGCCGGCCGTGATACTGGAGGCGGTAAGCGGGGCGACCCTGGAGTACATCATCGAAAAGAGCAAGCGGATGCCTTTGCCGGACGTCTATCTGCTTGGCATTCACCTGTGCTCGGCGATGGCGTATCTTCATCGCCAGGGGTTTTTGCACCTTGACCTGAAGCCATCGAACATCGTGTGCGAGCGTGGCGTGGCCAAAGTGATCGACTTGAGCATCGCGAGACGCCCCGGCCCGGGCCACGCGGGCATCGGCACGCGCCCATACATGGCTCCCGAGCAGGTCAAGGGCGAGGACTTGAGCGCGGCGACGGACGTATGGGGCATCGGCGCCGTCCTCTTCGAGGTGACAACCGGCCGACGACCGTTCAAAGGACCGGATGGCGACAGGTTCGACCAGGTCGAACGGCGGGCGGATTCCGTACGCTCCCATCGGCGCGTGCCACGGGCCTTCGCCCAAGCCGTCGACGCGTGCCTGGACCCGGATCCATCACGGCGGCCAAGCGTACAGCAATTGGCGCATGTCCTAGCACAACTGGTGAAGGCGGGGCGGCCTGTCCCCTGAACCCTTCCAGGAAAAGGGTTAGGGTGAGGGTCGTTCCCCAGGTAGCCACGGCTGAAAGCTGGCTCCTGACATCTACTCACACGCGCGACAGGATGCGGTCCCCGCCAAAGATGTTCCGCATCCGGAACGGAACGGGCGTTTCCGCAAGTTGCCAGGCCCGCAGACGCCATCCGGGGTAGAGGAACCACGGCTCGGGCAGACGATACTCGGGCCGGCTCGTCCATGTCGGGGCGGGCAAGGGCTCGTGCGCGCACAGCCAATCCACCGCAGCCGCCAACAGCGCCGCCCAACGCAAATACTCGGGTGAAACGTCAGGTGGCGCCTCGTCGACCAGAAGATGCCGGCGAGCGGGGTCTGTCCCGCGCCAGTCGTCGACAAACTGGCCGAGCGCGAGCCAGGGGCCTACGCCACTGATGATTAGTCGAAGTGTCTCAGCGGCCGTCTGAGGTTGGTATTTAGGACTGGGCTTCATAAGCACCACCAACGAGGAGTATCTCGCCAGTAAGCCCTTGCTCGTCGAGGTAATGACCAACGAGGAGCAGATAGCGCTCGATGGCATCACCACTCATTGGTCCGGGCGGCTGACCGCTACTGTTGTTTTGGCCTCGGTCCAACGCTCCAGGTCCTCCCATAGACGCAATGAACAGGAATTAGGAAAGGTCTTCGATCATCTTGTTGACATTGGCCTTAAGAGCATCAAGGTCTTCCTGCACGATCTTCCAGGCGTTTTGCAGGCGCACACCGAAATACTTTTGGATGAGAATGTCCCTGGTGCCAGCAACGTCCTGCCACGGGATTTCGGGGTGACGATCTCGCATCTGCTTCGGGATGTGCTTCACAGCCTCGCCAATGATTTCCAAGCGGCGCAGGACTGCATCTTGCATCAGAGTATTGCGTGCGAACTGCTCTTCGTTGATGCCCTTAGTGTACTCTTGTATCTTCTCTACGCACTCGAGGATATCGTCAAGATAGAGCCTAACGTCCCTCTTCATAAGATTGGAACCTGTTCTGCCAGGATCCTTTCTCTGATGCGGGCTTTGATTGTCTCATACTCGACCAGGTCAACCTTGCGCCCCAGTGCTTCCTCTAGCTCACGTTTCAGGCCGACAAAAGCGAAGAGCCCGATGGGCTGCGGAATATCGACCAAGATGTCGATATCACTTCTGCGGCGCATTTCTCCGCGCACCAGGGACCCGAAGACCCCTGCCCTCCTGGCACCATAACGTCGGAGGATGGGAAGGGCTTTCTCCCTGATCTCTTCGATTGTTGGCGTGCTCTTCTCTTTCACAATCGCCATTCGCTCCTGCGCGGTGAACAAACAAAGTATAGCAGGAATTGTCCAAGCGCTCAAGAAAGCGAGCATCTCTGTTCCCGATGGCGCCAGTCTGTGGACGAAGGCAGGGCTCAGATCGGGCTCGTGCTGTAGGCTTGGAGTTCGGCGCGCGAGAGCTGAGACGGCTCCACCAGTCGGTAATGCCGCTCGGCAGCGATCTTGATGTCGTGCGCAACCTGTTCAAAGAGCACAAGAGCGATAACGTCGTTGTTCACCTGTATAGCCGCAACCGGGCGACAGACGAGATCAGGGAACTTCTCGGAGCACATCGCGAAGTCTTGCCATATCTGCACGATGGACAACTTGTCCTTGCCTCGTTTCGCCTGAACAGGCACAACGTACTGGGCGCCTCTCTTGTCGATGCCGACGTATATTTCGTCGGTCTAACCTTGTCCCACGTCTCTCACAGTGGTTCGCAGGTGGCTCTGCAGCGAGTAGCAGGTCACGCCCAAAAACACGTCTATCAGGCGATTGTACCTGACCTTGGCGAGTAGCGCCTGTTCGTCGCCCAGGGCGTTCTGAATAATTATCCCCGGGGTTGCGTCTGGGATTTTTATCTCGACCATCCCGGCATGAGGTTTGATGACGGCGATGTCCGTCGCCTGGAACCGATAGTGAGATCGTCCGGCGGGCAGAATGATCCATTCTTTGCCGGCGGGCGCTTTGTTGACGACTGATGGTGGCAGCGGCGCTCGATAACGCGCCGAGTAGATGACATCCCCGAGATTCTTTGGCAGCCTGATTCCGAGCTTATCTGCGATGGCCTGCATCTCAGACCTATCGAAGGAGACCTCTCTGGTCCCTTCCTGGTAGTTGTTGAAGAACAGTCTCTCAATAAGCTGGATATAGCGATTGGCTTTGGAGCGGTTGCCGTTCTGTTCCAGCCCAGAATCGCCGCCTGCCTTCGGGGTCACGATCCACCCTCCAGGTCTCCTAGCCATTCCATCGCAGAAGGAGAACCTCCTCCCGCATCTGCTGCCGGGTGGCTGTGGCGATCCGCGTACGGAATAGGTCTATCCCCGTAACCTCGTACCCGAGGGACGCCGCGATGTCGGCAAGAAGCTGGCCGGTGCGGATCATCACCTGCAAATAGCTTGCCTGGTCGCCGACCACGTAGGCGAGCCGAGCACCGGGGCGGAGAACGGCGCGAAGCTCCGCCAGATGCCGCGCCATGCCCCCAAAGTACAACTTGGCGACACGGTGGTACTGGCGCTCAAAACCACTGGTCTTGCCCAGTCCGATACGGCGAGCCTCAATCTCTGCACAAATGCGCTGGATCTCCGAATGCTCCTCGACCCACCGGCCATCATCGTCCTGCTGGTAGACCCCACGCGTGTTTGATCGCACCATCCCTTTCTTCACATCGCGCAGCTCTGCCTTGTTCCGGATGAAGCCGAGCAGCACGGACTCCAGCCTGGTCGTCCTGGTGTAGTCCTTCTCGTTCGGGTAAGGTGGTGATGTGATAACGACGTCGATGGACTCTGGGGCAAGAATCTGGGCGATCTGGCGGGAATCGGCTTGGTAAACACTCGCCGGTGTACGCGCTTTTCCATGCAGCCTGCGAAGATCCTCGGCAACGGTACGCACGCTGGCGAGCCACGCCTCTGTCACGTGGGCGTCCCGTTTGCGGCGTGGCGGTGGCTCGACGCCTACCTCCGGTCCAAAGTGAAGGTTGCTACAGTCGCGGACCACGGCCCGAGCGAGTGCGAGCTGTTCATGGCGATGGAGGCGATCGTCGCGCAACGTTTCCAGCCACTCTAAAAGAACCAGCGTCTTATGCAGCGCGAGATCGCCGATGCTGTCAGACAACAGGAGTTTCATAGCATCCGGCAGCAATACCCGCGGCCTAAGCCCGCCGATAGCGGAATGGGCATCGGCGGCAGAGGCCACCCGTGTCGCGTGGCTCATCAGCGCGTCGGCGTCAGGAACCCAGTCGACCTTCACGGAGCTGGCGAAGGCCGACATTGGGTGCGCCTCGACGCCGATGCTGGGGATGCCCAGCTTCTTGCACTCGACCAGCACAGTGCCCGTGCCGCAGAACGGGTCCAGGACACGCTGGCCTTCAGTAACCCCAAACCGTTCGCAGTAGTCGCGCACCAGGTGCGGTGGGAAGGACAGCACGAACCGGTACCAGTCATGAGCCGGTGCGTCTTCAACCTGAACCTTGTTGACGTCGCGATTGGCGATGGCCATCGAGCTTGCGACCCTCCTTGTTCAGGCACAGTATACACCTTTGGGGCGGATAGTTGGAAGGTGTAGTCTTTACCTGCGATACCTGCGATTTCCGTTCTTGACAGCCCCCGCTTAACCGTGATATAGTAATTCCGAGTGTTTTACTAGGATTTCCCAACGTGAAGTTATCGACTAAAGGACATTATGGTTTGCGCGCGATGGCCGAGCTGGCGCGCGGCTACGGCCAGGGCCCGGTTTCGCTGACCGAGATCGCCGAGGCGGAGGCGCTGTCTGTCGCCTACCTGGAGCAGTTGATCGCGGCGCTCCGCCGCGCGGGCCTGGTGACGGCGGTGCGCGGCGTACACGGCGGATATCAGTTGGCGCGCGATCCCAAGGCGATCACGGTGGGCGATGTGGTGCGGGTCCTGGAAGGACCCATAGCTCCGGTCGAGTGCGCATCGGAGGACCCGGAAGGCTCCTGCTGCGACCGCGAGACGGAGTGCATCACGAGAGACGTGTGGATCCGCATGCGGGAGAGCATCGCCAAGGTGCTCGATTCGACATCCCTGTACGACGTGTGCCAGTCGGCAAGCGGTGGCCCGAACAAATTGCTTTATTCAGGAGATGCTGATGGATAAGTTTATTTATCTCGATCACGCTGCGACCACGCCGGTCGGCCCCCGGGTCCTGGAGGCTATGCTCCCGTACTTCTCCGATTGGTACGGCAACGCTTCCAGCATTTACTCCATCGCTCGTGAGTCCCGCAAAGCCCTCGACCAGGCGCGGGACACTGTGGCCGAGGTCCTCGGCGCCAAGTCGAGCGAGATCATCTTCACCAGCGGGGGGTCGGAGAGCGATAACCTCGGGATCAAGGGTGCCGCCTTTGCCCAGCGCAAGAAGGGCAATCACCTAATTACCTCGGCCATCGAGCACCACGCCGTGTCGCACACCTTAGAGCACCTTCAGAAGCACTTCGGCTTCGAGACGACTTTTGTCCCTGTGGACAGGTACGGCCTCGTCGACCTGGAGGCGCTGGAGAGGGCGATCAGGCCGACGACGACCGTGGTCTCAGTGATGCTGGCCAACAACGAGGTGGGAACCATCGAGCCGATCCAGGAGATCGCCAGGCTGGTCAAGGGCAGGGGCATCGTCCTGCACACGGACGCCGTGCAGGGCGTGGGCAGCCTGGACGTGAACGTGGATCGCCTGGGCGTGGATATGCTCGCCGTGAGCGCGCACAAGTTCTACGGGCCCAAGGGTATGGGCGCGCTCTACGTGCGGCGCGGCACGCCATTTGTGCCGCAGCAGCAGGGCGGCGGACAGGAGCGCCAGCGACGCGCGGGGACCGAGAACATCGCCGGCATCGTGGGCCTGGCGACGGCCCTGAAGCTGGCCTACGACGAGCTGGAGAGCCGCAACCGGCACTGTCAAAGTCTGCGTGACAGGCTCATCGAGGGTGTCCTGCGCATCTCGCGCAGCCAGCTTACAGGGCACCCCACCAATCGTCTGCCGAACAGCGCCAGCTTCTGCTTCGAGTACGTGGAGGGGGAATCCATACTCCTCAATCTCGATATGCTGGGCATCGCCGGCTCCAGTGGCTCGGCATGCACCTCGGCATCGCTCGAGCCATCGCACGTGCTGCGAGCGATGGGCATACCGGTCGAGATCGCGCACGGCAGCCTCAGGCTGACCACGGGCGTCGACAACACGCCGGAGCAAATGGATTACGTGGTGTCGGTGCTCCCGGGCATCATCGACAGGCTGCGGGCGATGTCGCCTCTGGCGAGCACGATTTAGGGCGTTAGGCTCAGGAACAGGATAGACTCGCCTTGTCCGGGCCTGGGCTAAATGCCTAAGCTGTACTGTAGGTTCTCCTTTGCCCGGCTGTTCGCGAACAAGCGCTCCTTGTACTCTTCGAAATCGCGCTCAACCGGGTGTGGCCCTGGACTGCAGGCTACCTTGTCCCACTCTTCGCGGAGCTGGTCGAACGACAGCTTGTTGGCGGCCCTGCCCAGGTCGATGCGCATCAGAAGCTCCTTAGTGTACGGCCTTTTTGCGTCTGTAAAGACAACAGACTGGAGAAAATCTTGAACGGGGCGGCTGTTTAGTATGGTGGCCGTGAAAAGACATTCCAGGTATGTATCGAATCCGAGGAAGTAGCAAGTGTCATCGAGCAGAACTGGTCTTTGGTCAATCGGCATTACCATAGAAAAGACAGGCTGCTTGTACAGTCCGGAGATTGCGACTTTGTAGGGTTTGAACGAGTAATGGCCTACGCCGAAAATTGAGAAGCGTGGTCTGCCCTGGTAGATACCCGACTTGCGCTTATCCAGGTGTTCGGCGTTCTTGACCAGATAGCTCCAGAGCCTTGGCGCTTCCTCTCGCAACATCGAGGTGTCATCGCGTATGTGATTCTGAGGGAGGATAACTTTCTTTCTAGCACGGGTAACCTCGAATTTTCGGAGATCTGAGCTTTTCAGCAACCAATGAACCCACTGCTCTTCGACGTCTACTGTTTCACCCTGGCTGTTGATCAGAAGTCCATCCAGGTAATCCAGTTCCATAACGCCAACGCAGTCATGCTTGAGCCCCTGCCGCCAGATTATCGGGGATTCGCCATCGAGGTCCGAGAGCGCCTCGTACGCTCGTACGTCGGACACGAACTTCTCCCCAACCCAACCGAAAGCCCGGTTCACTTCCCTGGTGTTATCTAGGGACGCGAGTTGGCAATGGAAGACGCGGCTCGACGCGCCCATTCGCATCACCAAAAGAGATGCGTCAACCGATGCCCCGAACTCACGCTTGGCGTCTATGCTATGAGCCCGTACATCCGCCACAGTGAATCGTTGGCGGGGAAGGCTCTCAACGACGTTCCTGATCACGGAATTCTTGCACAGCATTGCTAGCGTGCCAGGCTGCGTCGAGAAGAGCTCCAGAAGTCTGAGCAGGATATACTCACCGATATCGAAATTGCTCTTGCCCGTAATAGCGCTCAAGCCGTTCAACGCCTTGATATTCCGTTTTGTTGGCAGGTTATCTGCCTGTAGAGAGCCGAGCTCTGCGTTGGTTACCCACGGCGGATTGCCCAGCACCAGCAGGTCATGCGCGCCCAGTAAATCTTTAGGAAAGCGATGTGTGAAGATGTCGTCCTTATGGAGTTCTATGTCGGCTGCGGGACGATGGCCATGCAGCGCCTGAGTCAAGAGGGCAGCCTTGAGATGCCACTGGTATTTGTCCTGTATCTCGACGGCGTAGACGCGCTTGATGCTCGTAAATGACTTCAATGCCGCTAGAATGAAATTCCCTGCGCCGTAGGTCGGTTCCACGATGACTCGCGGTGAAACGCCATCATCTGCGAGAGTCCGACAAACGCGCGAGGCCAGATCGAGAGGTGTCTGAAAATCCCCCCACTGTCTATTCGGGGAACGTTCTTCAGGGGCAGGAGGTAACGAGAGAACTCGTCGGAATTCACGTAGCGACTCTTGATTCGGGAAATACGAGCGGACACCGGTCAAGGCATAGAGCAGCGTGTTCGCCTGGTCGACGGCATCACACGCTGACAGCCGTTTGAGCAAGTGGCTCCTGCTAATAGGTGCGAGATAGTCGTCAACTGCCTCCGCGATAAGCAACGCAGATTCACTCATACAATTCTCACTATACCTGCAACATCCGCAGCAAGGCTCACGATACGGCCGTATTGTAGCCGCCACTGTAGCGCATTCGAGATCGTTAGGTATCCCAAGGTGGGCGGTGAGGCCATTATCTCATCCGCAAGGGAGTTCAATACGATTTCGTCGGCCGGCAGGTGCCGATCTTCAAGGAAAGCCAGGACATCGTCCCGGTTGCCATCGCGTCCTAGGATTTCGAGTATGCCGCGCGTTGTTTGATAGTCAGACGTGCGGCTCTTTTCCACATACCCGCAGTATACGAACCTGAGCGTGGCTACCCGATTGATCTGGTCGTCGCGTTTCTCGTAAACGAAAAGCAGCAGATTGTATCCCAGGCCGTAAACCTTCTGTCTGGCTGACTGAAATGGGCAAGACGATTGCGGTTGCCGTATCGAAGTGACCTTGATGTCCGTCTCGATCGAGGGAAGATCCGTTCCAAACGCGGAGTTGCCAACTTGCATAGCGAAAAGCGCATCGAGGCGGTGACGAAACCTGTGCTCGATGAAGGTTCCGACGGCCTTGCCGTCAGTGACTCCGAAGAGCTCGGGATACACATGGCTCTCCGAGCAGAATGACTTTGCCGCAGCTATGAGGTGGGCGTGCGTAAGTGGCTCTTTCACGACGTCCTCCAAGTTTTGGCCGGGACCATTTATCGCACTGACTTTGCCTCCCACATTGTAGCACATGCTGAGACCGCCTGGAGTCAACTACCTTGGAGATTTTGGCAAGTGCTGCGCCAGGGTGACCACACGCGGAATGTAGATCGTGTTGGCGAGGGGATAGACGAAGATCTATGGTTTTTTTGTGAGGCTCAAGAGTTTACCTGCCCGGCGGCCGCGCTGCACGATGGCCATTGTGACGGGGAGTTGAATGATGCGCGTGCCAGGCACAGAGAGCCGCCACCGTGCAACTGGTGTCGAGCAAGAAGCGCGCCACAATAGTCTACACTCCGATCCCTCTCTCGCTCGCCAGCGCGACGCGCGTTTCTCCCACCGTCTCGCTGGTCAGCGGCTCCACCTCTATCTGGGCCACTGCCACCAGTAGCCGACCCTCTCGGACTAGTTTCACAGGCAACGGTGATACCTCCAGCTCGATCCGGCCGTCGCGCCAGCGCACTTCCAGGGGAACGCCCGGCCTCAGTCCAGCCTGGCGTCGGATCTCTTTAGGGATCACCAATCTTCCGGCATCGTCAATGGTAGTTTTCATACCATCATTCTACCATATTCCGAATTCTACTTCCATCCCGCCTGCCTGCAAAATACTTGGCATGGCAGTCTGCTTAATGTATAACCAGGGCACCAATCTGGTCGGAAGACGAAGGGCACCACGAGTGTCTCAGCCAGACTGGCGTAGCGTGCCTCCGATACGAAAGGGAGCCAGCTACCGATACTTAATGTGCGAATGAGGAGGAATCCAAGCCGTGCGAAGACTCAAGGCCTTTTGCACCGTGGTCACGTTGATATCGCTTCTGCTGGCCACACCGTTATCGGCGCTCGGTCAGACTCCGAATGCTCCGGACGCTTATGAACAGGTCCGGGTGATCGCCCGCAGCCAAATTTGGAAAGAGATCAACTCGGGCAAAGCCAGCAGCGCCACCGTGGCGGTGATGGACGGTGGCAAGATCGTCTACTCCGAGGGCTTCGGCATGGCCGACCGCGAGAAGAGCATACGAGTGGATCGAGACACCCTGTTCAACATCGGCTCCGTTAGCAAAGCCTTCACTGCCAGCGCGATAATGCTCCTGGTGCAGGGGGGGAAGGTATCCCTGGACGACCCGGTGATCCAGTACTTGCCGGAGTTCACCATGTCCGATCCCCGGTACCGGGACATCACCGTGAGGATGCTGCTCAACCATACCTCGGGGATTCCGGGTAGCTCCCTTGCCAATGTCTTTGGTTTTGAATACAACCACGAAGCGTTCCAGCACACGCTGGATAATCTTTCGCGCTCGCACCTGCGCCACGCGCCGGGGGAAATGGCGGCATATACCAACGATGGCTTTACGCTGGCGGAGATGATCATGGAGCGGGTAAGCGGCCAGAAGTTCATCGATTTCTTGGGGCAGTACGTGTTCAAGCCGCTCGGCATGCAAGACACCGGGCGCAGTGTGGGCGAGCAAACAGGGAAGGTTGTCGCGGCCTACTACTCACCGGCATCAGGGAGCAGACACCCCCTCGAGGTTATTTCCGTTCTGGGCCCCGGTGGGCTGGGCTCGACCGCCGAGGACCTCGTTCGCTTTGGCGACACCTTTTCTCGCGCGGGCAACCGGATCCTCTCTCCAGCCTCCCTCGAAGAGATGAGGAAAGCGCAACCGCCCGCGTTCTTGGCAGCGCTGAGAAATGCCGGGTGGTCCTTTGGGCTGGGTTTGGATGTGACCGACGTGCCGCAGTACCAGGAGAAGGGGATCAAGGTGCTCGGCAAGGGAGGCGGCACTCTTAACTATGCCTCGATGCTCTATATTGCACCCGACCAAAGGCTCGGGGTAGCTGCGATCGAAGCGGGCGTCGGCGCCAACGCCAACGTAATAGCGCTGGCGTTATTGGACGCCTTGCTCGTCCAAAAGGGGCTGGTGCCTGGCCAAGGCGATACGTTCTCCAGCAGAGGCGAGACGGTCACCAGGCCGCCCGAGCCACAGCCTATTCCTCCGGAGTACAGCGCCTTCGAGGGCTATTACCAGGGCGACCTTGGCCTGAGGAAGGTGGTACTCGATCCGGCAGCGAATACGGTCACTCTGTTGCCATCGAAGAACCTCCTGGGAGCACCGATGTCATATTTCTATGATGGCGACTACCTCTACAACCCGGTCTCCAAACATCGCGCGTACTTTGTCGACAGCAACGGGAAGAAGTACTTCGTGCTGGCTGGAGCGCTGGGCATCGGCGATCTCGTCATGCTGCAAAGCCTCGATAAGATCGAGAATCCCCAGCGCCTGAGAATAGACCTGACGGGCAAGACCTGGCTCAGGCGCAACGTCAAACCCTACGTGTCAATCTATGACTCGGCCACGCACATCGTCAATTCGGATACCATCGAGGATCTCCCGGGGTACGTCGACTTCCGAGGTGCCCTGCCGGTTAAGTCGCTCGACTTCGCCGGTATGCCGGGCGGCCTGATACGGGATCAAGTGGAGCTGACGTTGATAGACAGAGATGGCGCCATCTGGGCCCGGCTATCCGACATGCTCTATATGCCAGCCGAGCTGGCCGGCGTCCTAAGTGAAGGTGAGAACGAGGTAACCATCGACGCCAGCGGGTATAACGAGTGGCTGGTAGCAGCGGAAGACCTGGTCTTGAGCTTTGAGAAGCCGGCCAAAGGGAGGGTAATCGTCTTCTCGCCGGAGGGAGCGTCCACCTATGACAGCGCCGTAGGCCGGGGCGACGTCTACGTTGAAGAGGGCAGCCTGGTGGAGTTGGCCGGAGTGCCGGGCGACGTTTTCAGGGTCATCGCCAAAGGGTTCGGCGCGAGGCTTCTGTCGCAGCCTTCGCCCGATTCGTGGGAGGATCAGTTCGAGGCAGTGCACGGCCGGCAGCCTACCGCGCAGGATGTGGCCGACCGCCAGTGGTCGCTGGAGTTTGTTGCGAAGAACAGCCGGTCACCGCAGCAGGCAGACTGGGAAAAACGCTGGCGCGAGGCGCAGCAGAAGTGAGGGTTTCAATCCTGCGCGGGACCCTGGTCTCCGGCTCCCATCCTCTCCCCCAGGGTCCCCCACAGGCTCGGGCGAGAGGGAGTCCTGGCCGTCTCCAGCTCTGACCCAGGCGCGACCAGATCGGCTCGGTCTCGGGCGGGATGATCGAGCGGACTTAGGACATACAGTAGACGCCCACCCCGCGCCGCAGGGTGTCCATCCGCTCCCGCAGGGCCGCCACGGCATAATTGATGAGTGTCGGGATCGCCGTCGATCCTGAGAAGTGGCATTCTCACGTGGCGGCCTTCCGGCCACAGACCAGTCATGATTCGGGTTTTCGAAGACTCTCGATTTCTGCCGCTGCCCACGCCAAAGTGCGCTCGGCTGACTGCATCGCCTCTGCCAGGTCAGCTTCGGTGATTTCGAACCAATAACCGGGATATCGCGACTCGACGGCGTAAGGGTTCAGCAGACCAGCCTCACGGACATCTGCCGGCAGGGAGATGCCGCTGCTCTCCGCGATTTCCAGCAGTTCCTCAATGTCGTGAGTCAGAGGGAACTCAATGCTCCGGGATAGGAGCAAAGCTTTGATCGCTTTCTCTGCCGCTTGCTGCGCGTGGAAGCAGACCTGTTCCCGACGGATGGACTCGTCGCCGGCCGCAAGGTGTGCCAATCGCAAGTCGCTTGCCGCGTGGCTCATCCACTCCTCAGGTGAGCCTGGAACCCTTCCTGTGGTTCTAGGACTCATACACGACCATCCCGCTTCGCAGAGCCTCCCTGTAGACCAAGCCGGGGCGATTCTCGAGCGCCAACCACGCTTCGCGCGGCACGACGATTATATCCACGGGCATGGAGATACCGCGAAGCGCCCTGCGAAGGCGGATGCTCTCCTTGCGCGGGTTCTCAACGTCGTCTCGCGCAATTACCAGAATATCCAGATCGCTGTTGACGTTGGTCCTCCCGGCGACGTAGGAGCCAAAAAGGATGAGCTTAAGCGGCCGACCTACTTCGATGATCCTTCGCACAGCTGCTTCGACTTTCTCCGGCGTCACTTCCCAGAGGTATGTGTCGTTGGTCTTTGGCACGATCTTTTTCTCCAGTTCTCGCCAAACGGGTCTGAATAGATTATACACGATCGGCCGAGCAGCGGACCAGAACAAACGGCGAAGGAAGGCACGGATTTGCCATCTCATTATCGCCGGTGAGCAGCCGCCGTTCGAGGGCCGTACGGAAGGCGCCGGCAGTCGCGTATCTCACACCGCAGCCCTGCGGAGCGCACCCTCGATCAGTGCGGCCACCCGCCGGCCACGCGCGGCAGCGCCCCGCCGGAGCTGGTCCGGCACAGCCAGGCCACGCTCGACCGCCTGGATTACCGACAGCTCGACCTGGTCCCGCGCCGCACCGGCCTCAGCCACGTCGAGGATGGTGCGTGTCGCCGAGGTGATGGCCATGCCATCGCGGTAGGTCAGCTCGCTCGGCTGAAGCGGCCTGACCGAGGTATGAATCCTTACGCGGGGTAGCGACGGAAGATTGCGCCATAAGTGGGGGACGCTGAGATGCGCCGCCTCCGGGATCGCATCGCTCAGGTCGAGCGGATCGAGGGCGCTCTCGTGCGAGACGGCCGCCATGTCCTTCCCCACGGTGAGCCAGGCGGCGAGCACCTCTTCGCGCGGGCTGGCCACCTCTCGATCAAGGCACCGAGCCTCGCACTGCCGAAAGTAGTGCGGGGGCTTATATTTGCCCCTTTGCGGCGGAGCCGCAGGGGAAAGAGGCAAATGCTCGTCACCCGATGGGGAGGCGGGTGGGGCCGAGGCTTGTCGACAGGTCAACCTCGCTCCCAGCCGTTGCAGGCCTTCGCGGCGGCGGCAGCCAAAGCACCATACAAGAAGCTACCATACTCTGTGGCATTGGGCCAAAGATAAGTGATATGCGAGATGAGGAAGGATCTAGCCGTGCGAAGACTCAAAGCCTTTTACATCCTGGTCGTGATGACATCGCTTCTACTGGCCACCCCGTTGTCGGCATTCGGCCAGACTCCGAATGCTCCGGACGCTTATGACCATCGGCGCCAGCGGATATAACGAGTGGCTGAGAGCGGCGGAAGACCTGGTCTTGAGCTTTGAGAAGCCCGACAAAGGGAGGGTAATTGTCTTGTCGCCGGAGGGAGAGTCCTCGTATGACACCGCGATAGATCGTGGTGACGTCTACGTCGAGGAAGGCAGCCTGGTGGAGTTCGCCGGAGTGCCGGGCGACGTTTTCACGGTCATCGCCAAGTAACGAAATATGTATGGCAAGCAGCCGGGCAAACTTGGCCCTTGTGATCGTGTGCATAGTATTGCGGAAATACTGATTGCCCCGGCGTCAACGGATAACGAACGGATAAGCGGATAGTGAGCCACAGCAAACTGGAGGCTGATGAGGCTATTACCGTCTGACATATGCTTGGGCCATCGATCTACGTGGATCAGCGCTTGCAAGGACGATCAGGACGTTTGCGTCGACGACGATAGTCACGGGATGAGGGCCCGTCGTTCGAGCTCTTCGCGGCTCTCCCTGGCAACCTGCACTGCGTCCACCGCTGGCAGGTCTGCCGTGAGCTTGGCTAGCCGTGCCAGTGCCTCCAAGCCCAGAGAACGTCCCTTCTCTGTCTCCAGGTCGTCCTTGCCCTCCAGACTGGCGCGCACGTAGTCCCTCGCTAGCGCACCCAATGACATACCCTGGCGCTTCGCAGCCGCAGCGAGTCGCTCGTAGTCTGTTCGATCCAGCCGAATGGTGATAGTCTTGGTCGTGCTCATAGCGGAAGTATACCACTCCTGCACGCAGGTTGCCACACGAAAGCAAGTAGCGCGAGGGCGACGCTTGAGACTGCAATCGACGCGCTCGAGATGTCTGCATGACATAATTACCCCAGACATCCATCGCAAAAAGGAGCCGCGCTGTCAAAACCGCCCGCAAGATCACCGTAGAAATCCCGGACGCAGATCTTTGCGACGCCCTCAACGCCGTGGCCAAGGACCGCCAGATTCCACTGCGCCAGGTTGTTGTCGAAGCCCTGCGGCAGTGGCTGGAGGCCATCGAGCAGCGCGAAATGGAGCTGGAGCGCCTCGCCTACGAGGAGGGCCTTAGGGATGCCGAGCCAACCATAACACTCAAGGAATACGCCGCGAGGCGCGGCTGGCATGTATGAGGTCCTTATACTAATGAAGCTTCGCCTCAAACCGCCCAGTGAGCGGTGGTACTACACAATGGTTTTCAAGAAAGGGTAAAATAGCTG
>JACQUC010000099.1 GCA_016210495.1 Chloroflexota bacterium | reverse complement strand
GAATTGTGAGGAAACGGGTGACGCTACTTGTGCTTGTTGCAGCCCTCGTGCTGACGGGAACCGCAAGCATAGTTGGTTTGGAGAGTGGCTGGGGCGCCTCTACCGCCCTGGCCGAGAAAGAGGCTCATTCCACGGCACTTCAAGTGCAAACCTCGGATCTGAGCGGCGGCGATGAGGTTGTCTTGGCCGGTCTGCCCGTCGAGAACTTCCGCAACGACTGGCCGTTTGACCCTCCCTTGCCGGATCACCTGTTCTTGGACGTGGGAGCCAATCGCCTGCTCTTCCTCCACTTCGACAAGCCGGTGGCCGAGGCCACGAAGTTGCTTTACGTCGGAGTAGGCGTTAAGGGTAGGTTCCTGGCCGAAGACCAGCCGGATGGGGGCACCACAGGTTTCACTCATTTCCATCGTTTGAAGGCCCCGACGGTGGAGGCGGGCCACGGCGGCGCCCCCGGTGACGAAGGCTACTGGCTGCAGCATATCGCGGTAAGCGAGTTTGAAATGATGGGAATGAAGGTCGAGCCAGGCATCGACATGATGTTTATGCCCACGGCAGCGCCCAGCGGGCTGGGAGGCAAATGGGTTAACGAGCGGCCCTTCAACCCGCCTTTGCCCGACCACGTCTGGGTGGAAGTGGACGGTGGCCGCGTCAGCTTCTTGCATTTTGACAAGCCTGTCACGGACCCGAGTAAGAAGCTGTTATTCGTGGGCGACGGCGTGCGCGGGAGATTCTGCGCCGAGGACCAGCCCGCGGGTGGTCACACGGGATACGTTCACTTCCACCGCTTCGATGCGCCGACGGTGGACGCTGGCCACGGCGGAGCGCCCGGCGACGAAGGCTACTGGCTACGGCACATAGCGGTGGATGAAATCGATATGATGGGGATGAGGTTCAACCCGGGCATCGCTTTCGACTTCATGCCGACGAAGGCGCCTGGTTGCGGCGATTCGGCCGCGCCCGCGACTTCAGCTCAGGAAACGGCTTCTCCCGCTGCCGCTCCGGTGCAGGCGCCTATGCCCACCGAAACGTCGGCCGCAGATTCAGCGACGAGTGCGAACTTGGGATCCGCGGCTGAAGGCGAGAAGAAGTTCGCTGCGGTGGGGTGCATCGGCTGCCATACCGTGAAAGGCTCGGGTGGCAAGGTGGGGCCGGAACTGACTGGCATAGGCTCGCGCAGCGACGTGACCTACATTCGCCAGTCCATCGAAGACCCGCTGGCCTACGTGGTGCCCGGGTATCAGCCAGTGATGCCATCGCCTGATAAGTTGAAGCTCTCGCCGTCTGACATCGATAACCTGGTGGCTTTCCTCGAAGAATTGAAGTAGTCGTCTGGGACAACGCCCTGCCCGGCCCCGGTTTCCGCGCTGCCGTGTGGCCGGGCGTCGGGCGCCTCACTCCAGGTATGAGACACGCCGTTTGCCCGCGCCGTCGTTTCCGCTGCTCCGCAACACCTTCGTCAGCGGCGCCTTGCGCCAGCCAGCTCTGCGGCTTGCCGGAAGACTTCGTACGGCTGGGCGCCGACCACCGTTTCCTTCCCGACGAAGAGGGTTGGAGTGCCGGTCACACCCAGTCGCAGCGCCTCGCGGGACGTCTCTTCGAGCCGCCCCGTGAAGACGTGCTCGACCAGCGCCTGACGCAACTCCGTCCCGTCCAAGCCAACCTCCTTGCCCAGGCCGATCAGTACCTCAAGGTCGCCGATGTTGTCCTGTTCTTGAAAGTAAGCCTCGAAGAGACGCCGGTGCAGCGGGCCAAATAGCCCGTGGTCCCGAGCAAACTCATACAGCCTGGCGTACAAAAGTGCTGTTCGGGAATAAAAGGGACCGTGTTCTTGTTGTAAGAAATGGAAGGCCAGAGAAGTCGGTAAGACTCGACTGGCTCATAACAAATGACAAGGAGAATTCAATGGCAGAGAGAACTCATTCAATTGCGGGCCAGTCCATTAGCACAGGTGCAGGCGTCGACGCTATTCGCGCAGCGCTCGCGGGCGTGGTGGGAACAGTCGCTTTCACCGTGCTTGCTTACCTTGGACCGGTGATGGGCATCCCCAAAATGGACATCGCCACGATGCTGGGCACGATGTTCGTCGCCGATCCCGCGGCAGCCTTCGTGCCAGGTATGATCATGCACTTTATGATCGGCGTCGTCCTGGCTTTGGGCTACGTTTACTTGTTCGAGCGATGGTTGCCGGGCGAAGGTTGGCTGAAGGGCGCTGTCTATAGCCTGGTGCCATGGCTCATGGCAATGGTCGTCGTAATGCCGATGATGGCCCTGGTCCATCCGATGGTTCGCTCGGGCATGATGCCCGCCCCGGGCTTCTTCCTGGCCGGTATGGGGACCATTATGGCCCCGCTGGGCAGTTTGATAGCCCACATCGTGTACGGCGTCGTTGTCGGGGCCGTCTACGGGCGCACACAAGCCAAGTAAGGGCATCGCCCCCAGGAGCGACGCCACAAATGAGGAGATGCAGCAATGAATCGAAAAGTAATTGTGTATACCACGCCAACTTGCGGCTACTGTCAACAGACGAAGCGCTTTCTGGCGGAGAATGGTGTAGAATACCAGGAAGTGGACGTTTCTAACGACGAGGGAGCCGCCCTGGAGGTGGTGCGCCGCACAAACCAGTACTCGGTGCCGGTCATCGAGATAGACGGAACGCTAATCGTCGGCTTCGATCGCGCGCGGCTGGAGAGGCTGCTGAAAACCGCTTGATCGAAGGCAAGGCAAGATGGGTCGGGACGGAATTGGCCGTTCCCGACCTATCCCAGGAGGTTTGGCAAGGATGCTTCGTCGCTGGTTCAACCGCCTGGCAGGATCGCCCAGGCGGGAATGGACGGAGGAAGATGCAGCCCGTTTCGAAGAAGATGCGCTAGGCCACCTCGACGCGCTTTACCGCGTGGCATTGCGAATGACTCGCAGACCGCAGGACGCGGAGGATCTGGTGCAGGAAACCTATGTCAAGGCTTTCCGCTTTGCCGACAAGTTCGAGTCCGGCACAAATCTGCGGGCCTGGCTGTTCAAGATCCTAACGAACACGTTTCTTAACCTGTATCGGAAGGACGCAAGGCAATCGGAAGCAAGCTCGCTGGACGACGTCGAGGAATACTACATCTACAATCGACTGGCAGTCGGTCAAGGTAGCAACCTTTCGGAGAGCGCGGAGGATCAAGCGCTTGCGGGATTCATCGACGTCGACGTCAAGCGGGCACTCGAGGAGGTGCCCGAGCAGTTTCGACTGGCGGTGCTGCTGCACGACGCGGAGGGATTCGGTTACAAAGAGATCGCCGAGATAACAGGCGTGCCTATGGGTACGGTGATGTCGCGGCTGTCGCGGGGAAGAAAGCTTCTGCAGCGTAGCCTCTGGCAATACGCTAGAGAGGCAGGCTACGCCAAAGGAGATGGATCGCTATGAATAAGCACAATGGAGTCCGGATGATCGACTGCAAAGAAGCAGAGCGTCGGATGCACCGCTACCTCGACCGCGAGCTATCCGACCACGAGATCACAGAGGTCCAGCAGCATTTGGAAGCCTGTGAGAACTGCCGCATGCGATTTCGCTTCGAGGCAGGCTTGCGGCGTCTGGTCAATAACGCTGCCCAAAGTGACTCTGCACCGCCGAGTCTCCGCGAGCGAATCCGCCGGCTTTGGCCGACGACGAGGACGTGATGGGGCCGAGAATTGGAGGCGAGTTATGAGCAGATCGATTTGGCGATTGCTTGCGTCAGCCGGCTATGCTAAAGGGCTAAGGCGCTAAAGTTCTTCGTCTTCCAGGCTGTCGTTCCCGCGACTCGCTTCTGGAGTATCAGGAGACCAAAACTATGCCTGTCGGAATTACCGTCGGACCGCCAGTGCTCAGCATTAACCAGGGCAGTACCTTTATCGTTACCGATCTGAACGGCTTCATCGCCGCAGGCAGCGATCACGGCCTTTTCGCTGGCGATACCCGGTTCGTAAGCTACTACGAAATCTTCGCCAACGACGTGCCTTGGACCAGGCTGACGTCAAGTGCAACGGCCTACTACGCTGAACGAATCTACCTTACGAACCCCCAGTTTTTCACAGAGACGGGCGAGATCCGAGGTGGATCGCTCGGTCTTGTTATCAGTCGAACTGTGGGGGAGGGTGTACACGAAGATCTCGATATTACCAACTACTCACTCGGGTCAGTCCAGTTCAACCTTGAGATCGCGGTGCGCTCGGACTTTGCCGATCTTTTCGAGGTGAAATCGCACAGGCTCGTTCGCCGGGGACGTATCGAGACGATATGGGACAAGGAACGCGGCGAGCTTCGCGTTTCGTACGCCAATCGCGACTTCAGGCGAGGGCTGATTTACCGTTTGCTCAACAACGATTCGCCCCCATACTACGCCAACGGTCGCATCACCTTCGAAGTCGAGCTGGCGCCAGGTGCTTCCTGGCACTCCTGCTGTTTCTTCATGCTCGTCGAAGGCGACCGCGTACGCGCGCCGATATACGGTTGCTACGACAAGCGGGTTGAGACAGACTTGGACCGGCTTCAGCGCGAATGGCGGGATACCGTGACGCAGATCACCTCCACCAACGAGGACGCGTGCCGTCTGTACTGTCAGTCGGTGGAAGACATGGGTGCGTTGCGTTTATACGATCAGGCTTCCGGGCCACACATCTGGCTGGCTGCTGCTGGGGTGCCCTGGTTCGTGACCATCTTCGGCCGCGACAGCCTCGTCGTCAGTCTTCAGAATATGATGGTAGATTGTACCTTTGCGTGCGGCGCCCTGAAGGTGCTTGCTCAGTACCAGGCTACAGAAAAGGATGACTGGCGTGATGCCCAGCCGGGCAAAATCCTGCACGAGCTGCGCGTAGGCGAACTGGCGCATTTCCACAAGGTGCCGCACTCGCCATATTACGGCACGGCCGATGCCACCATTCTATACCTGATCGCGTGGCACGAAGCCTGGAAATGGATGGGAGACGCGGCTCTTCTCCACGACTACCATGACGTGGCGCTCTGCTGCTTGGATTGGATAGACCGCTACGGCGATCTGGACGGCGACGGATTCCAGGAGTACAAGACGTACTCCTCTAACGGCTACGAGAACATGGGGTGGAAGGACGCCGGCGATGCTGTCGTATATCCGGATGGCAGCCAGGTGAAACAGCCGAAAGCACTGTGCGAGCTGCAGGGTTACACGTTTGACGCCTGGCTGCGTACTGCCGAGATCTTTGATGCGCTTGGCAAGCCCGAGCGTGCCCGCGAGCTACGAAAGAAAGCCGCCAAGCTGCAGGCCCGTTTCGAGGAGCGCTTCTGGTGCGAAGACATGGGCTTCTACGCCTTCGGGCTCGACCCTGATAAGAAGCCGATAAGAACCATCGCATCGAACCCCGGGCACTGCCTTTGGAGCGGCATCGCTAGCCCCGAGCGCGCAGCCCGTGTCGTCAAGCGTCTTTTCGAGCCCGACATGTGGTCGGGCTGGGGAATCCGGACGCTTTCCTCGCGGAATCCTGCCTACAATCCTTTCTCCTACCAGAGGGGGTCGGTCTGGCCCCACGACAATGGCATTATTGCTATGGGCTTCAAGCGCTACGGGTTCGCCAACGAAGCTGGGCGGGTGGCCAAGGACATTGTGGAGGCATCCAGATGCTTCGCGAGCTACCGCCTGCCGGAGCTCTATGCCGGTACCGAACGAAGACCAGGCGCATTTCCCGTGCAGTACCTGGGGGCAAACGTACCTCAGGCTTGGGCTGCTGGAACCATCTTCCATTTGCTGCAAGCGATACTGGGTTTGCAAGCGGATGCGCCCAACAATCGTCTCTACGTAGATCCTCAGCTTCCCGACTGGCTGCCAGACCTAACGCTCCGGGGGCTAAGGGTCGGGCGAGATAAGCTCGACCTCCATTTCTGGCGGGATGGCGACCAGACACGATGGGATGTCATCGCTCGACGGGCCAGCGTCGAGGTGCTGCAAAGGGCTTGGGAACCTTGGTCCGTGCCGGGTTAGCCTTTTGCGGTCAAAGCCGCTCGCTATGTTGAGCTGGTGGAGCCCAAAAAATGTATAATTCGTCCCGCTGAGTCGCTGATTCAAGAGAATCTTGGCCAAGCGAAACGACTGAACCAGCTAGGACATGCGCCATAGCCTGGCAAAGTTGATTGAATTTTCTGTAGCCCCAAGGTGTTTTGTAGGGGTCCCCATTCACACCTCTCCGCCTTTGTCTTCGCCCTTGTCTTGATTCCGGCGACGCCGGCTCGTGCGGGGCTGTCGCTGAAGCTCAGAGTTGGGGCTTTGTGATTTAGTTCGGCAGCAGGGAATAAAGCGCCCTGGGGCCAGCGTTGTACTATATGGAACCCAGAAAGTCTGTGGTTCCAAACCTGGCGCACTACGAGAGAGAATGCAACATCAGGCGCTCCAGGCACAACGAAGTGTAGGAGAGTGTACAATGGGAGGACAAATAACGCGACGCGAATTACTCAAGTACGGGGCCGTGGGTATCGGCGGCCTCCTGCTGCCGGTTGCCGCGGGCCGGGGCCGGCTGCTCGGCGGCGAGATATTCGCACTCGGCGCCACCGGGGCGTCGGCCGATAGTATCTACATCGAAGCCTTTCCGACCAGCCCGCTGATCCTCAATCCGTTCAACGATCCGCTGCCCATCCCGAAGGCGTTGGCCCCGGTGCCGCGGTCGGTATTCAGCGCCTGGCGCGACCCGCCGGGACCAGGCATCGGCCAGCAGGACTCGGAGGGAGGAACGCATCAGATCTGGCCCAGTAGGCTTGGCCTGCCCGACCCGAGTATCTACCAGGTCAAGTTGCAGGTGAGCCCCCATCGCTTCACCTCGTCAAAGGTGCTGCCAATCGACCGCAGCGGCAAGCCGACGATCTCGTGGGACGCGCGGCGTAACGTGTACGTGGCGGGCACGGAGCGATACCTGCCGACAAGCACCATCTACGGCTTCAACGGCACGTTCCCGGGGCCGATGATCAATGCCGAGTACGGGCGACCGGTCCTCGTGCGCTTCGAGAATCACCTGGACGAGAATCCACTCAACCTCGATCGCCAGGACTTCGGGAGCCCCGAGTTGGGGTTCCTCACTCACCTGCACAACAACCACACGGCGGCGGAGAGTGACGGCAATCCCTTCCACAAGACCCCTGGCTACCACCCTGGACAGTGGGTCGACAATCTCTATCTGAACTACCCGGCCGGAGGCGATGACAGGGAGAAGCAGTCGTTCCTCTGGTACCACGACCATTATATGGACCATACCTCGGCCAACGTCTACAAGGGCATGGTCGGTCTCTACCCCCTCTACGACCCGGCACAGAGCCTGGACATGGGAGACGAGACCAGGGGGCTCCGCCTGCCCGGCGTGCGGACGAACAACCCGGACGGCTCCTTCGACGTCGAGTACGATATCCCGCTCGCCTTTTATGACTGCGCGCTGGACGACGGGGTCACGCCACACAAGGACCTCCATACCGGCAGCGGCGAGACCCACCCGGAGCATTGGGGCAAGACCTTCTTCCGCCACTTGATCAACCACGGCTTCGTGGGCGACGTCTTCACCGTCAACGGAGTGGCCTACCCGGTCCTGGAGGCGAAGCGGCGGAAGTATCGCTTCCGCTTCCTTGACGCCTCGATCTCGCGCATCTACGAGTTCAAGCTTATGAGCTCAACCGCCGGCCCGAAGACGGCAGCGTCGCTCGGATACAGCGGGGACGAGCTCCAGGGGCAGTACCGGCTTCCCGACGGGCAGCAGAGCATGAGGTTTGTCCAGATCGCCACCGACGGCGGCCTTATGCCCACCCCGATCGCGCGCGATTCCTTCGAGCTGTGGCCGGCGAAGCGCCGGGAGGTCGTCGTCGACTTCACAAGGTACATGGATGGCAGTCCGACGAGGAAAGGCGACGTCATCTATCTGGTGAATGTCCTGAAGATGCGGGACGGGCGCAAGCCGGATTCCCCCGACCCGAATTACAGGGTCCCGGTGCTAAAGATCGTCATCGGGGACGATGCTCCGGACAACAGCCTCATCCCCACGGCGCTGCGCACCCTCCCGAGCTTCCCGTCCCCTGAGGAGCTGAAGAAGCTCCTGAACAGCAGGCGGGTCTTTGAGATGCAGCGCGGCAACGGCGGCCCGGAGGCCGAATGGCTGATCAACGGCCAGCCCTTCGACCATACCAAATCGTACGCGTCCCCCAGGCGGGGTAGCTGGGAAGCGTGGGAAATCCGCAACGGTGGCGGCGGCTGGGTCCATCCGATACATATCCATCAGGAAGAGCACCGCGTCGTCGCGCGGAACGGGCAGCCCGTTCCGGACGCACGGCACCCAGATGACGTCTCACGGGAAGACGTGATCGCACTGGACGAGGGCGAGTCGGTGTTGATGGTCCGGCAGTTCAGAACCTTCACGGGCCGGTATGTGGCGCACTGCCACAACCTGGTGCACGAGGATCACTCGATGATGTTTGGGTGGGAGATCGTCCCGTAGGAGTCCTTCGCGGAGAACGCGGGCGGGCACCAGAGAGCCGCGGTGCCCCGAGTCCCGCCGAAGCGCGGGGCTCGTTTGGGGAGGTGTACGATGATGATCGCTAGATCGAACCAATACGCCGGCGAGCCCCGACGGCGATCCGTCGTGGGGGGCCTCACCCGCACGCCCCTGGCCGTCGCACAGGCCGTCGCCATACCCGAGGACGAGAAAGTCTTTGCCGGGCAACATGATTGCCTGCGCCCGTACGTCTACCTGGCCGCTGGCCTGTCTTTCGTGGCGGCCCAGATTCATGGCTGGGCTATGCTGGAGCACCTCTCGGAGCAGCCGGCCGAGGGCCTCTTCTTCCTGGCGGTGGCCTTCGCGCAGGGCGCCTACGCTGCGGCGTTGCTCGACCGGCCCCGTTCGGTGCCGTTGCTCATCGCTGGCCTGGTAGCGACCATTGGCCTGATGCTCCTGCTGGTAGCGGCGCACACGGTCGGCCTGCCGCTGGTGGGACTGGAGCAGCACAGCCACCATAACACTAAGGCCTTCGACCCCCTGGCTCTGGCCGCGCTCGTCGTCGAGGCGGGGCTCATCCTGGCGCTCGTGGCGCTGCTCCGCGCTCAGCGGATAGCTGGGTGCGGTGGCCTATCCCGAGCACCATAGACCCGATCAATCTGAGTGGGTCGAAGAAGGATGTTCCTATGCCCATCACTGCCACGACCATCTCGAACGTGGCAAACACGATGCCTGCCAGAATGCCGCCGACGATGCCGTACAAGATGAACTGTCCGGTTGGCCGTTGTGCGGATGCCATAACAAGCATCCCTCAAGTATGAGTTCCTTCATATGAGGAGTTGGTTAAAGTCAGGGCGCGCCGCTCAGCGGAGTATTGTCTTCCGACGAGCTACGTACAGGTTTACTAACTCGACGAACGCGGCGTGACTCCATGTCAAGGGCGACACCGAGAGTGGCTCTCCGCTGTAAGGGTGTATCTGCTCCGCCAGCACGCCGCTTTGCCTGGCGTGGGCCACGACCCACCCCAAAAGCTCGCGGGCTCGCCCGAGATCCGCAATCATCCGAGCCTTCGCGATGTGCCAGTTCGCCAACCAGAGCGTGCAGATGAACCACGGATTACCGGGCACGCGTTCGACGTCGCGACTCACCTGGTGATAATAATCGTCTTCGTATCGGGCGATTCCCCCGACAGTCGTCTTGCACCAGAGGCGGCGTTCGATAGCCTCCATCGTACTCTGGATTAGCGGATCGTCGGGAGGCAGCAGGCCGAACTCGAAGATACCGGCGATACTGGCGTCAAGTGTTTTGTCTCGCACGATGGACCCGTCGGCTCGGACCTGGATCATGCGTGAGAAGCAGCCACGTTCGGAGTCGTAAAGGTAACGGCGCGCCGCGGCACTCATGGCGTCTGCCTCTTTGCGATACGCCGCGGCCACTGTCGTCTCTCCGAAAGCGTCGGAGAAGTTGGCGGCGGCGCCAATCCCGGCCACGACCGCGGCCGTCGTGTAGGCCATTATGCCGTGTCGCTCCTCCCAGAGGTCGTATGATGGCGCAGGCAATCCCGTGTGGGGCTCCCGAAAGCGGCACAGAAAGTCGGCTGCGCGGATCACGAGCTTGCGGTAAAGAGGCTTGATGAACTCGACGTCCCGGAAGCGCTGGAAGTGGGCCCAAAGCGCCCAGAGTACCAGCGCCGTCTCGTCCTCCTGAATGGGCAGCTGCTTGGTGCCATCGGGGGCGAGCCAGGGATGCCAGGAGGAGCCGGGTGAACCATCCGGGTTGTATTTGTGAAGTAGATAGCCCTCTGGGCGAAGCGCTGCTGCGCAGAAGTCAAAGAACTTGCGCGTTACCTGTCCGTAGCCCGCGAGAACGAGGGCGTGTGCAACCAGCGCTCCGTCGCGGGGCCACGTGTAGCTGTAAGTATCACGCCCAAAGCGGAGAATGTCGGCATCGTTGGCCGCCACTATCGCGCCTCCGTCGTCGATTTGGGTCCGAAGTATCAGCAGGCTGTGCTTGTATAGCTGCGCTACCTCTGGAGGCAAGTCGCCAAAGGTCGGAGACTCTTTGTTCACCCAAAGATGCCAGTATGCGCGGGTCCGGTCGATGAAGCTCTGCGGCCCGTGCCGCACCACTGACTCGTGCTGAACTCGAACTTCGTCGAAGCACGTGCCGGCACCGATCCAGAAGTAGGCCACAGCTGAGCCACCAGCCGGCACAACCAAGTCGACACCGCCTACACAATCGACCGATCCCTGAGCGATCGGATTGCCACCTAACTCGCCATCTTCAGCGTCTCGCCAGGTGCCCTCCCTGCCACCGACCTCCTTTGTCCCAGTCGCCCAACGCGTAAGACCGTCGGCGTCGCCGGCGCGACCGCCGAGCCAAAGGTAACGGCAGGCCTTGTAGGCCACGAGTGAGCGATGATCGGGTTCGTACAAAACGGTGTCGCCAATGGCGTTGCCCCCGAGATGAAGGTCGAGATGCTGAAACAGCCGCACCCGCCGCTCTCGTCCTGTTTGGTCCCGAACCTCAATCCGTTTAACATAGAGATTACGGTGGAAATCAACGCAATCGGCACAAAGCAGCTCCAGGCCCAAGTCGTCGTTCTTGCATGTCACGGTAGTTACCAGAGTCTCGTCCTCGTAGCGCAGCTCCCGACGCCAGCGGTCGGATTCTGGCCAGGAAAACTGGCCATCGACCCAGACGCCAAACCGGTTGGGATCGCCCTCTGTCTGGTTCTCCTGTCCGACGTGTGGGAAGTAGATGTCCCTAAGCGTGTAGTTCTGATCGAAGTTCACCAAAAAGCCGCCATTGCCGAGCGGGAGATCACGAGGCATAACCTTCTCCTTCGTCTTGGTCTTGCATTTTGCTTCGAGTGCTCGCGTGCTTGGGCCAAACTCTGAGAAACTCCGCTACGCTCCAGGCTTGAGCGATGCAGCCAACGGCCGGATGAGGCGCGTCGCCTCCCAAGATTTCGCTCACCTGGCCCAGCCCGGCCAGCCTAAGGTGCCTCACGAGGCCATCCAATACTGATCGGACATCCCACGTTTCGCCTCGGACTCGGCGAGCGACACCGACGTATGGCCCGATTAGCCAGGGCCAAACCGTGCCCTGATGATAGGCGCTGTCCCTCGAGGTTTGGTTCCCAGCGTAGGTCCCGATGTAGGCAATCTCGGTCGGTGCCAGCGTCCGCAACCCGAAAGGGGTCAAGAGCGATTGCTCGGCAGTTCTCAAGATCGCCTCCCAGCGGGAACGGTCTAAGTAAGTAGTGGTAAGAATCTTGCAGCCTGTCTGTCGAAAAACGCAGGAGGTTGTTCGGATGCTGCTGCGAGAGCCGACAGACGGGGAGATTAGAGAGCTTAAACGGATGACACGCCAAGAGATCGGCCGAGTGAGTCAAAGGGCTCAGTTCATCCTGCTCGCGGCCCAAGGGCGGATGTACACCGAGATAGCTCGGATCTTCGAGACGACCACGGTGACTATCGTCTTCTGGATTGGGCGATTCAATCAGGAAGGTCCAGCTGGCCTTCTTGACCAACCGCGTAGCGGACGACCGCACAAGGCGACGAAAGAAGTGGTCCAAACCACCGGCGAACTGATTTGTGATGATCCCGAGCGGGAAGGGTATGTGGCTACCTTCTGGACGGCGGCGATGATGGTTTTGGCTCTGGTGAATAAGCTGGGAGTTAGGCTTAGCCCGACCACTATGCGAAATGTATTCAAGCGACTGGACCTGCGCTGGGGACGACCACGCCTGGCGATGCCCAATAAGGTCGACCCCCAGAAGGCGCATAAGCAGTGGCTCATCGCTCAGGAGGCGATTGAGGCTGGGCCGGGGGCTACAATTCTGTATGCTGACGAGTGTCGTGTTCAACTGCTACCTCTGATTCGAGCGATGTGGCACTGGGTAGGTCAACAAATACGGGTGCCCACTCCCGGCAGCAACGATTGGCGTGCCCTGTTCGGAGCCCTGAACATCCGGACGGGCCAATGGACGTACCTGGAACGTCGCCAGATGAAGAAGGAGGATTTCGTTGCGTTCCTCGAACATCTTCTGGCTATTTATCCGACGGGAGTGATCGTCCTGATTGTCGACAACTACAGCAGCCATACGGCAGGGATTGTTTCGGAATGGTTGCAGATACATCCTCGCCTGCACCTACTCTACCTGCCGAAGTACTGCTCGCATCTAAACCCAGTGGAGCAAATCTGGCTGCGAATGAAAAACAAAATCGCAGCCAACCGTCTGTACGGATCAATGGAATTGCTGCTCAACGCCGTGGCCCAATTCTACCGCGAAATGTCGCCAGAACAAGCACTAGAATGGGCGGCGGCCTGAAAAGAATATTCTGCTACGTACTTAGAT
>JACQUC010000005.1 GCA_016210495.1 Chloroflexota bacterium | reverse complement strand
TGCCGCGGTCTTCGTTGAAGGGGTTACCCTGGGCGGCAAGGGCCGCGCTGATGGTGCGGACAGCCTGGACAGCGGCAGGGAAAACGCCGTAGCCGGTCGCCATACGCCGGATGGCGACCATGTCGTCGATCTGCTTGACGTCCCTGGGGCACAGCCGAGGGCACTGCCCGCAGGTGGTACAACGCCACATGTCTTCGCTTTCGATCTCAGTCAAGCCGAAGGTGGCTTCGCGGATCAACCTGCGCATACTGAAGTTGCGCACCCTGTTCCAGGGGCACACCGTATCGCATTTGCCGCATTGGTAGCAGAACTTGGTGGCGTCTCCACCCTTCTCTTTTATCTCGTCTATTACCTCTTTGAAGGGAGCAACAGTTTCCACGTTGTTTTCCTCTTGTTTTAGTCCTTCTTGGTCAGGCGGGCGACGGAATCGATTAGGGTCTGCAGGCCGTATTTGTCGACCATCGATTCCAGTCCCGCGTCGATTTCTTCTAGCTTGGGTTCTTCTAATTCCTCTTCGCTTTCCTCAAAAATCAGGGCTTCGGCCGGGCACACCTGAACGCACAGGGGAATCACGGCCGGATCATCTTCGCACATGTCGCATTTGAGCGGGAGGCCCGAATCGGGGTCCCTAAACAGGTTCCTGGCCGTGCAGATAGCCCCGCAGAAGCTGCACTCGCTATATTCCTTGCCGGCGATAGTGTAGGTGCGCCGGCCATCGCATTCCGCCTTGGTGTGAAAGCCGGCGCGTATCGGAACGTACTCATCGTTCAACAGGTCCGTAACCACGTGTATCCGCGACCTGGCCGGATTAACGCTACTGTATTTCGGCGTAGCGTGAAATGCGGAGCAGGCCATCTCGCAGGCACGGCAGCCGTTGCAATTGTCCAGATTGACTTTTATCGTTTTGATTTTCCTCTTCATCTCACCCTTCTCGGTCAGCACCATTCGGCTTTTAGTTCTTGGTGCGAAATGGCGGCGGTGCCCCGCCCTGCCCCGGGGCAACCACGTCCTTCCGCAGAAGGACCCCTACGGATTTGCATTTTGCACCAGAAATTAGTTCTTAGCTGTTTCTGCCGCTGCTTGTTTGGCGGGAGCGGCTTCGTCTTCTGTCAGGATCCCTCGCCGGAGGAAGTCTTCGGCGACGTAGTCCAGGCCCAGCTTCTCCAACGTCTCTTTGGTAGGAATGGCGTCGCTGTTCCAGCCCTTGAACTTGTAGTACTCGTCAAGGAGCTTGGCTTCCAGCACAGGGTCTCTCACCTTCCAATGGTCATCAGGAGGCTTCTCATCAGCCCTCCGCAAGCCCCTTCTGACGTTGAGGGCTCGGACCATGGTTCGGTTTCTTTGGAAGATCTTCCAAAGTCCGGCTTCATCGAGGTCCATGCCGGTTGCCAATGAGATCAAGCGTGGTATGTTGTGGATATGATACATAGCCCGGCCGCCGAACTGGCCGCCGCGGAACGAGGACAGAAAGCCGCAGAGGCCAATGGCGTCATCGATGTAGTGCATCGCCTCGTTCCAATCACAGATGGCGCAGGCTGCTTCGACGGATATTTGCTCGCGTTTTTCCCATTCCATGAAGTAGCGCTTGAACTTTTCATCCGGAACGGTGTTCCAACCGTCGACGAACTTCTGTCTCTCCGCCAAATCGGGGATGGGATCCTGGGGAAAAGACCCTTCGATCTGGGTGATGGTCATCTTCTCGCCGGTGGCGATCATCAAGAAATAAGCGGGATTCAGCTTGCCCAGCTTGATGGGCACCTGCTCGAACTTCTTGGTGGTGTTATGGTCATAGACCTCGGCGCCGTTGCCGATCTGGCGGGCCGCCGCATAAACACCGTTGGCCAGGACGTCGCCAACGCCTTCGCGCCGGACGATCTTTTCGAGGAGATAGAAGAATCTCTCTCCGGAGTCGGAGGGAAATGCAGGCAGGTCGCTATCGGTTAGAATGCCGGCGTCGTAAAGCTCAGCGGCAAAGGCCATGACTTGCGGCGTCGAGTACGAGTCCAGTCCGTACTCCTGAGTGAGGCCGAGGATGTTCAGGCTAAAATCCAGCTCTTTGAAGGCCGCCAAATGATAAGTATCGCGGCCGAAGCATTTGAGGAAGTACCTCTGGCGTCCCGGGTAGTTGACCACGAAGTGGCATTGCTTCGGACAGTTGTAGCAACCTGTCCGTCGGTCCATATACTTGTGAAGCAGCGACCACCATTTCTCTTCGATCTCCTTGGTCCAATAACCCCTTTGCCGCACGCGCGCATGGCCCCAGGAGAAGTTGTCGGTGTGGAAGCTGTCATCCGGATCATCCGCCATCGGATCCCCGACCATATTACTGGCGTGCAGTCCCTTGCGAAGCTCAAGGCACTCGGCAAACAGCTCAGCCGGCCGGGCGATATTGACGTCCTTGGTGCCGTGAACGGCGATGGCCTTCAATCTCTTGTCGCCCATGACCACGCCGACCCCGCGAGCGGCGCTGGAGTTAGCGTGCTCGATGGTAGCCATGTAGACCCTGTTTTCGCCGGCCAGGCCGATAGCGGCCACCTGTGCTTTAGGTTCTTTCAGCTCCTCTTTGATGCATGCCGCGGTTTCCTGCGCGCCCTTGCCCCGGAGATGGGTGGCATCACGTATCTCCACTTTGTCGTTGTTGATCCACAAATAGACCAGATCGGGGGCCTTGCCGCGGATGATTATCTTGTCATAGCCGGCGTGTTTCAGCTCCGGCCCGAAGAAGCCGCCCATCAGTGAGTGGGCAAACAGGTTTGTCTGGGGAGAAAAGGTATTCACGACGGCACGATTGCAGCCGGGGACATACGTGGCATGCAAAAGACCGCTGCTGAATATCAGGACATTCTTGGGAGAAAAGGGCTCAACTTCAGGAGGGACGCGATCCCATAATACCTTGGCGGCAGTACCCTGGCCCCCCAGGTGTTGCTGCATCAGGCTGGGGTCGGTTTCTACCCTCTCGACATTTCCTCGGGACAAATCTATTTCCAGGTTATACCCTGTCTCTGCGTACCTCAATATTCAATACCTCGACGTACATTTTTGGCGCCTTTGCGTATCTCGACAGCCACGGCCTTTAAGCTGGCAGGTTGCTCATGTTTGGTGCACCGTTATGCATAGGTTAACAGGTTGTAGGAGTTTGTCAAGATTTAATATCGAATTTGTAGGTTTCTGAGCGATTTGGCCCCCTCGGGCGGTTTTCGGCCACCCCCTCGCGGCGCTAAGGTGGGCGGGGCAACCCGGTTGGCTGATGTTTGGGTTGGTTTGGGGAGAGGGATAGCTGGCGCCGGGGTAGGGCTGTGATAGCGGCGCTAAAGCAACCGCTTCAGGCCGGTTGGCGGATATTTGGGTTTGTTTGGTGTCATTTTGCTTCGCAGGGGGGTGTTCGTCGGTCGGATTGGGCGAAGCGGACGTATGGTTGGGTTGGGGAGCGGCGGATCGGGATTCGGGGTCGGCGGTGGAAGCGAGCTCAGCGAGGAGATGGCCGAGGATCTCGTGGCGGATGGAGGCGAGCCCGTCATCGTCTCTTTGGACTGCTGTTGAGAATGATCGAGCGGCCTGCTGCGCCGGTAGGGGATTTGACGGGCTGCCGGTCCTGCTAGAGGACCGCTGGCGGATAAGGGTGGTGAGGGCATCGAGGGAACGCCTGATCTGGCGCTGGAGGGAGTTCTCGTAGCGGTCGAGCTTTTCGAGGGTAGCCAGATCGGGCAGTCGATTCCGGGCGTGCAGGCGGGGGTTGTCGGCGCCCGGGCCGCTCAAGAGAATATGCTGGGCGCTGGCGATGCTACCGGTCTCGACGGAGATGATACGGGCCAGACGCCAGCGACAGACGGCGATGTCCTCGACATAAGCCTGCTCGATAGGTCCCTCGGGATGGAAGTAGTCGAGGAGGGACTGGAGGAGGTCGACGAAGTCCTGGGGATCCTCGTCGAAGATGGGGGTGCGCTGCAGGGAGGCGACGAGGGTGCTGGCGCGGATGCCGTGCTTGAGGGCGTTCAAGGCGACACGGGCCTTGCCCTCGGGGGTACTGGGGCCAGTGGATTTCTGGGCGTTACGGCGATTGGCGTCGATCTGGGCTGCGGTGGTCATTTTGGGTTTTCCTCCTTGAGTTAATTCGTGGCACTGGCGGCATTTCGCTTCGCGATAGGTTGTTTTCGGTCGTATCGGTCGGAGCGGACGTATCATTTGAGTGGGGAGCGGGGGCTGGCCGCGCCCGCCCAAGGCAGACAGGACTATCCGCCCCTATAGTGGCGGGCCCGCCTGAAGCGGGCCCGCCCAGGGCGGGGGATCGGCAAATGGAAAGCCTTGCTCTTCGGCAAGGTCCGCGAGGGCCTGGGGCAGAGCGGCGTTCAGTTGCTGGTGTAGGGTGTTGCCGGCGGAGCGGGAGGCTCTGATGGCACGGCAGAGGGTATGGACGAGACGGGCAACACGCACGGCGTCGGCACACCAGGTAGCACCGCCATCCAGCAAGTGATCGCTAGGAGGTGGTGCCAGGTGTCGGCGGAGTAGGGTCCTGAGCAAGGCGATCTCGTCCTCCAGGCAGGACGCTCTCGCGCCAGACGTCAGGTCGGCGTGCTCCTCCGCAGAGAGGAGTGGCGCGTAGAAGGGTCCAGCCGGGCTAGGCGCGACAACCGCGGGCAGGGGTTGCTGGGCCTGGTTGATGTTGGGCTCTGGGCTTTCGTTATTCATTGTTTGTTATGCCTCCGGCGAAGCGAAACGAGCGGGTTATTCGAACATCTGTTCTACCCCTCTACTATATATAATTCATTTTGGGGGTCGAAAAACAACATTTTTGAGCGAGTTTGGGGGAAATTGGGTGAATTGCAGAGGGACGCGGGTTACACTAACCGCAAAGGCCGCGGAGAGCGCAAAGGTAAGTGTAGGAGAGCCTCGGGTCCTTTGAATGTGCGCTTAGTGCTGGTGGGTGCGTAGGTTTGTGATAGCGGGTGAGCAGCGGCCTCCACGATACCCTGCTTTCGTCCCAGAGGTCGCGTGCTATGGGCGGTCGGTGGAGGAGATGTCTTGTGGCATTTGGGCGACTTCGGTTGACACGCTGCCGCACGGGTGGTAACATAGCCCCACGTTAGCCCTCTGCCAGCCTCTTTCGGCTGGGGATGTTGTGGAAAGTGCCGGGTAGCCGCAGAGAGGCGCTTTGACTGGGCACCTTTTGCTTTGAAATGGGTACGATTGCAGCACTCGCCCGTCGAGCCCTAGTCGCATGTGCAACGCCGGTGCCAGCGGGCAAGGCTCGCAGGCATCGGTCGAGAACAGGGTTCGCACGCAGTCAGGTTCATTGGATCGATGGGTTCAATGTTGGGAAGACCTTCTCCGCACGGAGCGAGCAATGGCAAATCACAGTAACGGCCAGAATGACAAGTCCCTCGAACAGTGGCTCTGGGATGCAGCCTGCTCCATTCGCGGCGCGAAGGACGCGCCCAAGTATAAGGATTACATACTGCCACTGGTGTTCGCCAAGCGTCTGTGCGACGTATTCGACGACGAGCTGAACCGGATCGCCAAGGAAGTTGGCGGACGCGCCAGGGCATTCCAACTGGTAAAACGCGACAAGAAGCTGGTGCGTTTCTGCATTCCGCTCGAACCCGCTAGCGCCGAAGAAGCGGTCTGGTCCGTGATTCGTAAGCTGGCGGACAAGATTGGCGAGAACCTCACCACACATCTGCGTGCCGTCGCGGACGAGAACCCGCGCCTAAAGGGCATCATCGACCGCGTCGACTTCAACGCCACCACGCACGGCCAGCGTGACATCTCGGACGACCGTCTCAGCGCGCTGATTGAGAAAATCAGTTTGAAGCGGCTGGGGCTGAGCGACGTGGAGCCCGACATCATCGGGCGCAGCTACGAGTATCTCATTCGCAAGTTCGCCGAGGGAAGCGGACAAAGCGCGGGCGAGTTCTACACGCCACAGGAAGTGGGTATGGTCATGGCGCGCATCCTGGAGCCCGAGCCAGGCATGGAGGTCTATGACCCATGTTGCGGCTCGGGCGGATTGCTCATCAAGTGCCAGATCGTGCTCGACGAGCAAATGGAGTTGCGCTCAAGAAAGAACTATGCCCCGCTCAAGCTTTACGGGCAGGAGTACACGGCGACCACCTGGGCGATGGCGAATATGAACGTGATTATCCACGACCTGGAGGGCGTAATCGAGATTGGCGACACGTTCAAGAATCCTAAATTTAGGGTAAAGAACGTGCTGCAGACCTTTGACCGCGTGGTTGCCAATCCGATGTGGAATCAGGACTGGTTCACCGAGAAGGACTACGACGCCGACGAATTGGGACGCTTCCCCAAGGGCGCGGGCTTTCCTGGCAAGCAAAGCGCGGACTGGGGCTGGGTGCAGCACATTCTTGCCAGTCTAAACGAGAATGGACGCGCCGCCATCGTGCTGGATACTGGCGCGGCGAGTCGCGGCTCCGGCAGCGCGAACACAACCAAGGAGAAGCAGGTCCGCCGATGGTTTGTGGATAACGACCTGATCGAAGGCGTGATTTACCTGCCCGAAAACCTGTTTTACAACACATCAGCGCCAGGCATTATCCTCGTCCTCAACAAGAACAAGCCCGCCCAGCGCAAGGCCAAACTCTTTTTGCTCAACGCCGGGCGCGAGTTTGAAAAGGGCGACCCGAAGAACTACATCACCGCTGAAGGGATTGCCCGCATTGCTGAGGCTTTTAGGGCTTGGCGCGAAGAAGACAAGTTCAGCCGGATTGTGAGCGGGGAAGAGGTTGCCAGGAACGATTACAATATCTCGCCAAGCAGGTATGTTCACACTGCTGCCGGAGAGGAGACTCGACCACTCGGCGAAATAGTACAAGAGTTGCGCGAGTTGGAGTGCCGAGAGAAGGAAGTATCCGAAATTATGAGCAGGATCTTTGCGGAACTTGGTATCTGATGGCTGACCTGACTTTGGTGCCGGACCAACGGCCGTATGGCTGGAACACGTTGTGGGTAGCCGATGTTTGCACACGGGTTCAAGGCAGCTATCAACCAGACCCCAATGGGGCTCGTCTGTATCTCGGGCTTGAACACTTGGCTCAAGGTTTGCCGATGCTTGAAGGCAGGGGAAACGAAGCTGACGTGAGAAGCAGTAAGAATGCTTTTCAACCGAATGACGTCCTATTTGGTAAACTACGTCCGTACCTTCGCAAATGCGTTTTGATGCAAGAAGAAGGAGTGTGCTCCACAGATATCTTGGTACTTAGAGCCAACGCCAGAATACTGCCCCAATACCTGTGCTATCTCTGTCATACCGACCAGTTTGTTGGTTATGCCAAGGCGACAACGTCCGGCGTTCAACACCCAAGAACATCCTGGAACTCATTAAGGGAGTTTCGATTGACGTTACCACCGATTGATGAGCAGCGCCGCATTGCCCACGTCCTGTGCACCGCGCAGACCGCGATCGAGCAGCAGGCGCGGCTGATTGCCCTGACGCGGGAGCTCAAGGCCGCGCTTATGCGCAAGTTGTTCACCCAAGGTCTGCGTGGCGAGAAGCAGAAGGAGACAGAGATTGGGCTGGTGCCTGAAAGTTGGGAGATGGCAAATCTTGGAAAACTCGCAGAAACAATTTCGAAAGGCTCATCACCGCGTTGGCAAGGGTTTGAATATGTTCAAGACGGAGTGTTATTCGTTCGCAGCCAAAATGTGGGGTGGGGCCGATTGAATTTGTCAGACAGCGCTTTTCTACCGCAGGACTTCAACAAAAAAGAAAAACGGTCAATACTGAAGAATGGCGACGTGCTTGTTAATCTTGTTGGGGCATCAATCGGTAGAGTCGCATTGGGAACGGCAGAAATTGAAGGCGCAAACTGCAATCAGGCTGTCTGCTTTGTGCGCCTGAATGCCGAACGCAGTCTCAAAGAGTATATGGTTTGGTATCTCCTTTCGCCGAGAGGGCAAAGACAGATGTTTTTGAAAGTCAAAGATATTGCTAGGGCAAACTTGAGTCTTGCTGATGTGGCTGGGTTCAATATTCCGTTACCACTAGGTGACGAAATTCTGGACATTGCCAATGTTTTCAATGCCATTCAAGACAAGATGAGTGTTCACGAGGGTAAGAAGGCAAAACTAGAAGAGCTTTTCCGCACGTTGTTGCATGAACTGATGACGGGGCAGACGCGCGTCTGAACCGCTGATTACGCAGATTATCAGATTACGCTGATTGTGGGATTTCGCTGATGACAATCAATTTCGTCAGCGTCATCTCGGTAAGTACATTGGAGGAGTGGTGAACGGGAAAGAATACAAGTACTCCGACATCACCCGAAAAATCATCGGCGCAGCGATGAAAGTCCATTCTACGCTCGGAAACGGCTTTCAGGAAGTCATCTATCAGCGGGCGCTGGCGATTGAATTCGCGAATTGGGGGCTGTCATTTCAGCGCGAACTGGATATGCAGATTTACTACGATGGCCAGGAAATCGGCACGCGGCGAGTGGATTTCTTGGTGGAAGACACGGTGATGGTGGAGTTGAAAGCGTTGACCACGTTGGAAGATGTACATCTAGCGCAAGCCATCAACTATCTGGAAGCGTATGGGCTGGAAGTCGGATTGCTTGTCAACTTCGGCGCCAAGAGCCTCGAGCATCGCCGCGTTATCAACAGCAAAAAGAGCTCGGTGTCGTCCACGCAATCACTGAAATCTGCGCAATCAGCGTCATCAGCGTAATCTGTGGTTCAGACAGTGGAGTGGCCCAATGCCCAAGCCTGGCGAACACAAAACCGTTCAAGCACGCATCCTTCAGTACGCCCGTGAAATCGGGTGGAGGTATGTCTCGCGCGCGGAAGCCGAACAGAGACGTAGATTTGATGCGGCCGAGGATCAGCCGTCAGGACGAGCGCGCCGTGCCTCCCTGTTCTTCGATGATCTGCTCTATGAAAAGGTTCGCCAGTTCAATCCGGTCTATGCCGAAGCTGCTGGGGCGCTTAGTGACCAACTGAGCCGCCTGACGGCAGACATCTATGGCAACCGCGAGTTTCTTACTTTCCTGCGTAATGGCGGCAGGTTCTTTGACGCCGGGGAAGATCGCGAGCGGGATTTGGTTCTGGTGGATTACGCGAACCCCAGCCAGAACGTCTACGAGGTTACCGAGGAGTTCTACTGGCACAACGGACGCTTCGGCAACCGGGAAGATGTGGTCTTTCTGATCAACGGGATTCCCGTGCTAGTGGTAGAGTGCAAGAACGCGGATAAGGACGAAGGCATCGCCCTAGGCATCGACCAGATCCGCCGCTACCACGTCGAGACCCCCGAGCTGTTCATCCCGCAAATGGCATTTTCCGCCACCGACGCGCTGGGGTTCGATTATGGCGCCACCTGGAACATCGTGCGCCGCAATCTCTTTCGCTGGAAGCACGAACAGGTGGGGCAGTTGGAAGCCAAAGTCAAAAGCTTCTTCGACATCCCGCGTGTGCTGAAGCTGCTGAAGGACTACATCCTGTTCGCCGAAAAGGACGAGGAACTGGCGAAGTTCATACTGCAACAGCATCAGACCGCCGCGGTCGAGCGGGCAGTGGCGCGCGCCCACGATCCCGGCAAACGGCGCGGGCTGGTCTGGCACACGCAAGGCAGCGGCAAGACTTTCACGATGCTCAAGACCGCCGAGTTGCTGTTCAAAGCGCCAGGATCCGACAAGCCTACGATCCTGCTCCTGATCGACCGCAATGAACTGGAAGACCAGTTGATGAAGAACCTGGCCGCGCTGGGGATGGAAAATGTCGAACACGCCAGCAGCATCAGCCGCCTCAATCAACTGCTCAGACGGGATCATCGCGGTATTATCGTCTCGACCATTCACAAGTTCCGCGACATGCCCGCCAATCTGAACGTGCGCCACAACATTTACGTGCTGGTGGATGAAGCTCACCGCACGACCGGCGGCGATCTAGGCAATTACCTGATGGCAGCTCTGCCGAATGCGACTTATCTCGGTTTCACGGGCACGCCGATCGATCGCACCACCTACGGACAAGGGACGTTCAAGACCTTCGGCGTGGACGATGCTCCGCAGGGTTATCTTCACAAGTATTCGATTCAGGAAAGCATCACCGACGGCACCACCCTGCCGCTTTTTTACAACCTTGCACCCAACGACATGCTTGTCCCAGTTGAGGTAATGGACAAGGAGTTCTTTGCCCTGGCAGAAACCGAGGGCATTGCCGACATCGAAGAGCTCAACAAGATCCTGGAGCGCGCGGTAAACCTGAAGAACTTTCTCAAGGGCAGGGCCCGGATCAAGAAAGTGGCCCAGCACGTCGCCGATCACTACCGCGACTACGTCGAGCCGCTGGGCTATAAGGGGTTTCTTGTGGCAGTGGACCGGGAAGCCTGCGCCCTTTACAAAAAAGCTCTCGACGAGTTCCTTCCGCCCGAATATACCGAGGTCGTTTACACTGGCAGCCACAACGACAGCGCCTTGCTGAAAGAGTTCCACATCGACGAGAACCAGGAGAAGCAAATCCGGAAGGGCTTCGCCCGACCCGGCGAGCTGCCCAAGATTCTGATCGTCACGGAGAAACTGCTCACCGGCTTCGATGCGCCGATTCTCTACGCCATGTATCTCGACAAGCCTATGCGCGACCACACGCTCCTGCAGGCGATTGCGCGTGTCAACCGTCCCTATGAGAACGAAGCGCTGGAGATGGTTAAGCCGCACGGCTTTGTGCTGGATTTCGTGGGCATCTTTGACAAGCTCGAAAAAGCCTTGTCCTTCGACAGCGAAGAAGTCAATGCCGTGATCAAGGATTTGGCGTTGCTGAAAACCCTATTCAAGAACAAGATGGAGGAGAAGGCCCCAGCCTATCTTGGCCTTATCAGCCGCGGCTTTGACGACAAAGACGTGGACGGGCTGATCGAGCATTTCCGCGACAAGGACCGCCGGAAGGAGCTCTTCAAAGAGTACAAGGAAATGGAGATGCTCTACGAGATCATCTCGCCCGATGCCTTCCTGCGGCCGTACCTCGAAGACTATGCTACCCTATCGGCTATCTACACAATAGTCCGCAAGGCTTACACGAAGGGTGTCCAGGTTGACCGAGAGTTTCAGAGAAAGACCAATTACCTGGTGCAGCAACATATCGACACCGCAGGGATTCAGGCTGCGACACAATTTGTCGAAATCAACCCTGAGACCATCAAGCTTATCGTGGAGACACGGGGCGACTGCAATACCAAAGTTATCAATCTGGTCAAGAGCATCGAGAAGATCGCCGAAGACGCCAGCGACGACCCGTATCTGGTCGGCATGGCTGAACGCGCCAAAGCCGTGCAGGAAAGCTACGAAGACCGCCAAACCGAAACGGCAGATGCCATCGCGGCCCTGGTGAACGAAATCGAGGCAAACGAGCGCCGCAAGAAGGAGCAGGCAGAGAAAGGCTTTGACGGTCTGACCTATTTCGTGTATGCCACCCTACGCGAAGCTGACATTGCTAGCCCCGAGGTCGTTAGCCAGAGAATCAAAGCCGCGTTTGTGGCGCATCCAAACTGGTCGACCAGGGAAAAGGACCTGCGAGAGGTGCGGAACAAGATAACCATTGCTCTCTATACTACGGGGGAAGATCTTGACAAAGTCACCGGCACGGTTGACCATCTGCTGACCTTGCTGATGAAGGCGCAGAGTCTATGAGCCATTGGCAAACCAAGGACGAGCTCAAGGAGCGCGTTCACGATTGGGCGCGAAAACTCGAAATCCAAGTGAGCGTCATCTCGATGCGCGCGATGCGAAACAAGTGGGCGTCTTACACGAGAACCACAGGCCTGCTGATATTCAACTCGGAACTTCTCGAGATGGACAAAGACCTCAGCGAGTATGTGATCGTGCATGAGCTGCTGCACTTCCGTGCGCCCAATCACGGCAAGCTGTGGAAAAGCCTGATGCGCGCGTATCTGGGTGATTACGAGGAACTGGAGAAGAGGCTGAATGAACGCGGCAATCACCCTCGCGCTGAAGCCAAAGGCCCCCGGGCGCTTCAATCAGGTGCTTAATTCGAGAGGGTGACCGCGTCCTGAATAATGGTTAGCGCCGCTTGGTAGACATGACCGTGTTCGACGATGCGGCCGTCAGTAATTGTGTGCCTGGGAACGCGCAAGGTGAAAGGCAAAGGCGTCAGGAAGATTGCCTTTCTCCGTGGCACATCGTGTTTGGGCTTTCATGTCTCCTTTTTCGGATAGGCGTAATTCACCATCCACTGTATGCCAAATTTGTCCCTGAAACTGCCGTAGTAGTCGCCCCACGGTTGGTCAGCGATGGGCATCTCAATCGTGCCACCGGCGGAAAGGGCCGCAAATATCCTATCTGCCTCTTCTTTGGTTTCGGGATGGATCGAAATGTTCACGTTGTTGCCCTGTACCACTTTTTGGCCCAGCGATTCGAGGGCGTCGCTCGCCATTAGCATATAGTCTGTGCCAATCGGCAGGCCTATATGCAGAATCTTGTTTGCGTCCTTTTCAGGAACGTTCACGCCTTCCATCGGCATATCTTTGAAACGAACAACAGCGCTGAACTCTCCGCCAAAGACGGATTTGTAGAAGTTGAACGCTTCCTCCGTGTTGCCCGGGAAGTTGAGATAGGCGTTTACTCTGGTCATGGTGTTCTATCCTTGCTTAGCCCTGTCGAAAAAGGACTGGCGTTCAGCGATCGTCCCTCGTACGCTTCCCTTAACTTCGCAATGTCGAATTTCTTCATTTTGAGAAAGGCTTCGGTCACTCGCGCGATTTTCTTCTCGTCTTTGTCCTTTAGCATCTCCTCCATGACGGTAGGAACAATTTGCCATGAGAGGCCGTACTTGTCTTTTAGCCAACCGCACTGTTCAGCCTTTGGGTCCGCGGAGAGCTTGCCCCAGTAGTAGTCGATTTCTTCCTGGGTATCGCAATGGACTATGAACGAAATGGCTTCGTTGAAGGCAAAGTTGTGCTCGTGAGCGCTGTCCATTGCGGCAAACTCCTGGCCCTCAAGGGTAAAGGCGGCGTGCTTTACCGTTCCTTCTTTGTCAGGTTCTTCGCCCTTGCCGTAGCGGTCAATGTCGCCAACTCTGGCATTGCGGAACACCGACGCGTAGAACTTAATTGCCTCCTCTGCTTTCCCGCACTGCTTGCCCACAAACATAAGTGTTGGGGTGATCCTCTGTTTTGTGACACGGTCGCCGGCGAACATTACCTGCCACGATAGACCATACCTGTCCTGCACCCAGCCATACCTTTCGCTGAAGGGATATTCACCCAGGTCCATGAGCGCGGAACCGCCCTTCGAGAGTTTCCCCCACAACGCATCGACCTCGTCCTTCGTCTTGCAGACGACGAGGAACGATGCGGATGGGTTGAACTTGAAAAGCGGGCCGGCGCTGATGAGCGTGAATTCTTGCCCCAATAGCTCAATGGTAACGATATCCACCGAGCCTGAAGGGGTGTTATGAATTGTTGTGGTGTCCTTCACTTTCGAGTCCTGGAAGACGGAGGTGTAGAGCTGGGCCGCCTCCTTGGCTTCTTTGTCAAACCATAAATGTGGTGTGATTTTTTGTTTGATGGTCATCATACGTTCCTCGTACCTATTTTTGTTTCGGTTGGCATAGGCGACATTAGCTGAAAGTAGTTGCCGTCAGGATCGGCGAAGGTCGCGATCCAGGTATTTTCCAGTTCATACGGCTCTTTTATCACTGTTGCGCCCAGGGCTCTAATTCTGGCAAATTCCTCTCTTACTTTTTCGGTCTCAAAATTGAGTATCATTCTTTGCGGCTCTTTCGCTTTGCCCTTGACCTCCGAGTGTTCTCCGATGACCAGATGCGTAGTGCCTAGCTGCCATCCGCTCCAACTATCTTCAGCCCAATCGGCTGGTTTGCCGAATACCTTCTCGTAAAACGCAGCCAGCACTTTTGGCTGCATCGAGCCAATCATTATCGAAGTAAGGTTCAACATTCTTGATGCTCCTCGAATGTATTTGGTGGCGGTCGTGGGACCGCTTCAGCTTAGCTTACCCTGCCTGATCCCTGGAAATGCACCAGGTTTAGTCACCTGTGAGTCCTCCTAAGTACAGCATAGCACGAACTGGTCGAACGTGCCGGAAATGCCAAAACATACGACCTGGGCGAGAACCTGGAGGCTCTGGAAGTCAAGTGTCTTAGGCGGCTCGCCAACGTCGGTAGTCAGCTTGTCCTTCAGCAAGGTACTTTCCGTGGTGAGTAACCACGGAATGCACGGAAGGCACGGAAGCGGCGTGTCCTCGACATGTGGTATGCTATTTGTATAAAGTAGCTCTCGCAAGCTCATTCGTCGTTTGGACGTGGGGATGCTGGGGAGGTATGTTGGGTAATTGGCTCGCACTTCGCCGCTTCGGGATTGTTGTCGGGCTGCTGCTGGTAGTGCCTCTGGTCTGGTGGTCGGGTTCCGCTCTCGCCGTCCAACCGGCGGCGATAACGCCCGAGCCGCTGCCGCCCACCACGTCGGTTCAGACGTTCGTGGCCGATGCCGGCGGGTTCGTCGTGGCCATGGCCTTCGCGCCGGACGGCAGGATGTTCTACACGGTCAAGCCCGTGTTCGCCGGCGACCAGGACGCGCAGGTGCGCATCGTGGAAAACGGGGTCCTGCGCCCAACGCCGTTTGTGACGACCCGCGTGAACGCGGATGGGGAGCGCGGGCTGCTCGGTATCGCCCTGGACCCTTCTTTCGCCGCAAACAGTTTCGTCTACATCTACAAGACCGCCCCGGCGAGCGAAACCGGTACCGGCCGCCCGGCGAATCGCGTGGTTCGACTCACGGAGGACCCGGCAACCCAAACGGCCGTTGCGGGCAGCGCCGTGACGCTGCTGGACGTGCCGATTGGAGCGGAGAATGACCCGAATACGAACCACAACGGGGGGAATCTGCACTTCGGCCCGGATGGGAAGCTCTACGTGACTATCGGCGATTACGGTAGGAACTCTGCCAACAGCCAGAATCTTGCGGTCCCGATGGGGAAGATTCATCGCTTCAACGCCGACGGCACGATACCGGTCGACAATCCTTTCTTCAGCGCTCCGCCCGGTGCGGTGAAATCGATCTGGACGCTCGGGAATCGCAACTCGTTCGACTTTGCATTCGACCCTATTGTCGGACGAATGTTCTTCACCGAGAACGGCCCGAGCTGCGACGACGAGGTGAACCTTGGCGCAGCGGGGGCAAACTACGGCTGGCCCAACGCCTGTGGTGTGGTGCCGCCGGGGACGGTTGCGCCCTTATTCGTCTACGCCCAGCCCATTGGCATCGCGGGTATCGACTTCTACACAGGTCCCATCGCGGAGTGGCGCAACAGCTTGTTCTGGTGCGCGGTGAACAACGGGTTGCTCTACCGTGGAACCCTGGACGAAACGCGCACACAGATCCAGGCGGTCAATACCATCGCCGGAGCCCCCCTCTGCAATGTCGACGTTCAGCACGGCCCCGAGGGCGCGCTCTACCTTTCCTTCGGCAACGTCATCTCACGCATCGCGCCGCACGTAATCCGTTTTCCCTTTGCGCCCAGGGATGGCAGCGTGCCCTGAGCAGGCGTTACTGTCTTCGCACTGCGGAGCATTTCTGAGGCTCGGTCGGATCGGGCGAAGCGGACGTATGGTTGATCTGCTATCGCCTTGGCGCTGCGGAGCAATCTCGAGTTGGGCGTGGTAAAATAGGCACGACGGATTGGGAAGGTGCCGTTTCGGTATGAAGGGTCAACTGGCTATTCGCTTCCTCATCATTATCGTGGCAGTGACCATCGCTGCCGCGCGGCCGGCACTGGCCGACGAGGGCTGGGTGATCGACAGCTTCGAGGCACGCATCGAGGTCACCCAGGACGGTACGCTGCAGATCACCGAGAGCATCGCCGCCGACTTTGGCGGACTGAGCAAGCACGGCATCTTCCGCGACATCCCGGTGGTGTACGAGTTCGGCGACAAGCTGAACCGGGTCTACGACCTGGAGGTTCGCTCGGTAACCGACGGCGGTGGCCGGTCGCTCAAGCACGAGATCAGTCGCGAAGGCAGCTACCTCCGGGTCAAGATCGGCGATCCGAACGTCACCATCTCCGGTGCCCAAACCTATCGGATCACGTATGCGGTGCGACACGCGCTAAACGGCTTCGCCGATCACGACGAGCTGTATTGGAACGTCAACGGCCAGTGGCCGGTGAGGACGGAGCGGACGTCGGCCACTGTCACTGTGCCGGGGGACGGCATACGGGAGGTCACCTGCTACCAGGGCAGGCAGGGCTCGCGCGAGGCCTGCCGCTTCGAGAGCGCCGCCCACTCGGCTACTTTCAGCAGCACGCGGGCGCTGCCCGAGGGCCAGCAACTGACGGTCGTGGTGGCGATGGCCAAGGGGCTCGTCCCGGAGCCACAGCCGAAGCTCGAGCGCCAGCCCCGCGAGCTCGAGGAGTTCTTTGAAGCCAGTCCGGTGACAATTGGCGGCGGCCTGGTCGTCCTGGTCGCGTCGCTGGTCTTGCTCGCCTCGACGTGGTGGCGCTTCGGGCGCGACCGCCGCTATACCACGATCTACTATCTGACCGACAACCCGAACGAGGAAACGCGTCCTCTCTTCGCCGGCGATCCCATCGTCATCGAGTACGAGCCGCCGGAGAAGCTACGCCCGGGGCAACTGGGGCTGATCCTGGACGAGAGCGCCGACACGCTGGACGTGACGGCGACGGCGGTGGACCTGGCCGTTCGCGGGTACGTAATCATCCGCGAGGTGAAGGACGAGGGGTATCTGGGCGGTATGTTCGGCAAACGCGATTGGGAGATGACGCGCACCGCGAAGGGCGACGCCGACCTGCTCGACTACGAGAGGACGATGCTCCGGGGCCTCTTCGCCAGTGGCTCGCCCGTCATGCTTTCGCAGTTGAAGAACAAGTTCTATACTTACCTCAAGGATGCCAAGCAGGAGCTCTACCGGGATGCGATGAAGCGCCGCTGGTTCATCATGCGCCCGGACCTGGCGCGGGTACTGTGGTTTGCGGTCGCCATCGTCGTGATGGCGGTGGGCGTGGCAGGTGCGTCGTTCCTGGGCCTCTACTTGGGGGCCGGCCTCATCGCCGCGCCGCTGGCTCCCGCCGGGCTGCTCTTGGTGGCACTGGCTCGTTGGATGCCGAAGCGCACGGCGAGGGGACGGGAGGTGATGCGCCGCGCGCTCGGCTTCCGGCAATACGTGGCCACGGCCGAGACGAGCCGCCATCGCCTGAACGAGGCGACAAACCTATTCGCGGAGTACCTGCCTTACGCGATCGTCTTCCGCTGCGTGGACAAGTGGGCGCGCGCATTCCAGGGTTTGGACGTGTCGGCGACGACGCAGACGTGGTACACCGGGGGCTCGCCTGTCATGGCCACACAGTTCTCGCGCGACCTTCAGGACTTCTCCTCCGCCGTCTCCTCGACAGTGGTCAGCACGCCGGGAGGCTCCGGTGGCAGCGGCTTCGGGGGCGGTGGAGGCGCCGGCGGCGGCGGAGGTGGCGGCGGGGGCGGGAGCTGGTGAGGCAGCGACGACGGCCACGGGCGTTTGGGCTCACCGCAAAGGGCGCAAAGGACGCAAAGATTTCATATGATTCCCTTGGCGGTCTTTGCGGTTGACGTATTTTTTCGTACTGGGAGGGTTAGAGAGCTATGGATCCGGTGCTCGTGATCGTGCTGGTCGTGTTGGTGCTGGCGGTGGTGGGAGCGCTCGCGCTATACAACGGCCTGGTGCGCGGGCGCCTGCAAGTGCGGGAGGGCTGGAGCGGCGTGCAGGTGCAACTGCAGCGCAGGGCCGACCTGGTGCCGAACCTGGTGGAGACCGTGAAGGGCTACGCCGCCCACGAACGGGGCGTTTTCGAGAGCGTAACAAGGGCACGAGCGCAATTGCAGAGCGCGGCGACGCCGGGCGAGGCCGGCGCGGCCAACAACGCTCTGACCCAGGCGCTGCGCACGCTCTTTGCCGTCGCCGAAGCCTACCCCGACCTCAAGGCGAACCAGAACTTCCGCGACCTACAGGGTCAACTGGCGGAGACCGAGGACAAGATCGCCTACGCCCGCAACTATTACAACGCGGTGGTCTTGCAGTACAACGGCCGGGTGAGGACTATCCCGGGCATCTTCATCGCGGGGCCTCTGGGCTTCCAGGAAGCGGAGTTCTTTGCCGGGGAGGAGGCGGCGGCGAAACCGCCGGCGGTGAAGTTCTCGTAATTCAGGGCAGGTTCTCGTAAATTTCCGGCCCCGTCTTGAGGCGCACGGCAACGATCGAGATGAGTCCATCGTCGTCACTGATGTGGTAGATCAGACGCCAGCGTGCCACACGGATGCGATAGTAGCCGGGCCGGTCGCGCAACTCTTTAGCCCCCAGCGGGCGCGGTTCGTCGGCGAGAGCGTCGATGATACGCAGAACGCGCTGACGGACGTAACCGGGCAGAGCGAAGGCTTCACGCTTGGCAGCGCGACCGACCCTAATCCGGTAGCGCACTCAGCTCCTCGCGCGCCTTGGTCCACTCCTCGAAGCCTTCTTCGCCACGCGCCAGGCGCTGCTCGAAGTCGATAACGGCCCGAACATCGTCGGCCTCCTCGAGAGCCTCGGCGACGTATTCCTGGAGAGCGCGCACCACGACGTCGGTAACGTGCTCTCCCCGCATCGCGGCGACCGAGCGCGCCCGGCGCCGCAAATCGCACGGGACAATTACGGTGAGCTTGCAGGGTGCCGTTGGCATCGCCCACCTCCTCTTTGTGCAGCGCTAGGGAAGATACAGCTATACAGATATTAACAAAGATCGTGCCTGGCGTCAATCAGCGGCTGGCAGGACGGATGACCGGTTGGAAGTTGTACTTCGTCGACTCTGCAACAGCCATGCCTGAAAGGCTATCGAGGAAGAGATGTGGTCTAGCTCGGATGGGTACCATCCTGGCAGGTTTCTACTCTTGCCGCAGGTCTGGTGTTATACTAGGATTAGAATAAACCTGCTTTAGGGGGAATCCTCAAGATGCGGCTTATGCCCGAACCGTTTCGGATCAAGATGGTCGAGTCACTGCACCCTTCGACCAGGGAGCAGCGGCAGCGCTGGCTGGAAGTGGCCGGATACAATCTGTTCAACATCAGGGCCACGCAGGTGTACGTGGACTTGCTGACGGACAGTGGCACGGGCGCGATGAGCGATCGGCAGTGGTCGGCGCTGCTCCGGGGCGACGAATCGTACGCCGGGGCGGAGAGCTTCTACAGACTGGCTAAGGTAGTCGAAGACGTGTTCGGGTTCACGCAGTTCGTGCCCACACATCAGGGCAGGGCCGCCGAGGCGCTCCTGTTCGGGGCGATGGTGCGGCCCGGGCAGATGGTGCCGAACAACACGCACTTCGATACGACTCGAGCAAACCTGGAAGCGATCGGGGCTTCTGCCGTCGACTTGCCGATCCCCGAGGCGCGGGATACCACCAACGAGCATCCCTTCAAGGGCAACATCGACATCATGCGTCTGGGCCAACTGCTGGAGGGTGCGGCGCCGGGACAGGTGCCGCTGGCGATGCTGACGCTGACGAACAACGGCGTCGGCGGCCAGCCGGTGTCCCTGGAGAACATCAGGCAGACCAAGTCGTTGCTGGCGAAGTACGACGTGCCGCTCTTTCTCGATGCCTGTCGGTTTGCCGAGAACGCGTGGTTCATCCATCGGCGCGAGCCGAAATGGATGGATAAGCCGCTGGAAGAGACAGTCCGAACGGTGTTCAGCTACGCCGACGGCTTTACCTTCAGTGCTAAGAAGGATGGCCTGGCGAACATCGGGGGGCTGCTGGGCGTGCGCGATAGGGCGGTCTTCGAGCGGGTCAAGCAGCGGATGGTGGTGACGGAGGGCTTTCCGACCTACGGCGGACTGGCCGGGAGGGATCTGGAGGCCATTGCGCAGGGCCTGAGCGAGGTGCTGGATCCGGCCTACCTGGCATATCGCGTCGGACAGGCGGCTGCGATGGTCGAGCAGCTCGACGGTGCCGGCGTGCCGGTGCTGAAGCCGGCGGGCGGGCACGGTGTCTTCCTGGATGCGCGCCGCTTCCTGCCGCACGTCCCTGTGGAGCAGTTTCCGGGGCAGGCTCTCGCGGTGGCGCTCTATCTGGAGACCGGCGTGCGAGGCTGCGAGATCGGCAGCGTGATGTTTGCGAAGCGGGACAAGGATACCGGTGAGATGCGCTACCCCGATCTCGATCTCGTGCGTCTCGCCATTCCGCGGCGGGTCTACACCAACACGCAACTGGCCTGGGTCGCGGGAGGCATTGCCGACCTTTATGCGCAGCGGGAACACATTGGCGGATTGCGCATGGTCGAAGAGCCACCGGTGTTGCGGCACTTTGGGGCGAGGTTTGCGTGGGTGTGAGAAGCCGCTTCCTCGTGGCTTCCATTAAATAGTGTTGCTCCCCAGTTTCCGGTAGGCGTACCGTTCTGAGTAGGCGTACCGTTCTGATATGGACAAAGCCGGCTTTCTCGTAGGCGCGTATGGCTATCTTGTTCGCGGGGTCAGGATCGACGATGCACCGGGTGACGTGCTTCGAGGCAAAGGCAACTTCGCCGAGGAACTTTTGCAATATCAGACTGCCGAGCGCTCTATGAATGTAGTCGGCCTCGCCGATGTACAGGTCGCTACCGGCCGCGCCGGCCCCGTTGGCGGGCAGGTACCGGCTGTATTCAGGTGAGTCGGCAAGCAGGTACATCTGGATGTATCCTATGGGCGTTTGCCCGTACCTAATGATGAAACAGCGGGCCTCTTCCTCGCCTTGGATGCACGGCGAATAGGTCTTCTCGATATTCTCGGCCGAGGCGTCTTCTTTGTACCATTGTGCCACGAAATCTGTCGTGAGCCATTCTTGCAGCAAGGGGAAGTCTGCTGCTTCCAAGGGCTTGAAGTCGATCTTTTCGGGGTCGAGAGATGTTTTTGCCATAGCTTGGGCTTGACAGGCAACCTCCGATTGCTACAATTGGATTATAGATCGGGTGACCTGTCGAATGCTATCCTTGATCAGCATGCAGGCGATCGCCACGTCGCCAGCGGCGCTGCCGGCGGCGCGCTCTTGCCCGTCTGCCGCGGTGCTGCCGACTGGCACGGCGGCGGCGACGTCTTCGCCCTCGGTAGGGTATAATTGGCTTGGTGACAAATGGCCGGAGGTGATGATGTGAAACTTACTGCCATTATTGAGCGTGAGGGTGACGGCTATGTCTCATTATGTCCGGAGTTAGATATTGCGAGTCAGGGAGACAGTGTTGAGCAAGCGAGGGACAATCTTCGCGAAGCGCTGGAATTGTTCTTCGAGACGGCGTCGCCCGAAGAGATAGCGGACCGACTACACGGCGACATTTTCGTCACACAGGTCGAGGTATCAGTTGCGTAGGCTGCGGGTGCTTTCTGCAAAGGAGGTGTGCGCCATCCTGTCCAGGCACGGTTTTGTAGAGGTGCGCGTCATGTCCCCAGCCTGTAACGCTCTCCGGTAGTGGGAGCGCTCCGGCGACGTGATCGGCGCCGGTCAGGTCAGGGTCAGCGATGGTGCAGGGGAGCATGAGGGCGCGGTGGGAGGCAGGGGAGGAGAGCCGAAGCTCGGTCATCGGGATTTTGCACAGGCTCTGGGCCGGTGGCTAAACCGGCCCGATTGCTCCCGACAGGGCGATCATGAATCACCCGCCCCGTTGGTCCCCACGCCAAAAAGGCATTTCCCTCAGCTCACCTCTCCGTGGGAACAAGGCTCACGTTATTGCTATCATAGTTCGCCACCCACATGTTGGCCCCGTCGAAGGCGATGGCCGAGGGAAGATGGCCGACGTCCGCACCCTTGGTCGGGATGGTGCCGTTGATGGGTGTCACGCTCACGCTGTCGCTATCGCCATTCACCACCCACATGTTGGCCCCGTCGAAGGCGATGCCCTCGGGTTCAGGGCCCACGCTCAAGGTCTTGCTCGGGGCGGTGGCGTTGATGGGTATCACGCTCACGTTGTTGCTAAGGCTATTCGTCACCCACATGTTGGCCCCGTCGAAGGCGATGCCCCCGGGACCATGGCCCGCGCTGATGACGACTGGACTTCTTGGTAAGTACTTGTGCCACTGCAGCAGCGCGATCTCCCGGTTGGTGCTACTGGCTGCCGGGCCCGTCACCGCGCTCCCGAACAGCCCGCCGCCCTCCGGCCGGGCCATCACCAATACACCAACCAGCAACCCGCACAACCCGCTGACGAGAATCAACGACAAGGGCTTTCGCAGCAATCGATTCAAGGTACGCCTGAGCATAGTTTCCCTCCTTTTGATTTTCGACCGTCGGCGATCGGCTTTCGGCAGTGGGCTGGAGGCCCGCGGTCAGTCAGTCTCCGACGCTCGGTGGTTCGGCCATAATCTATCACCGCAGCGTTTCATCGAGCGTTTCATTGGGGGGCGAAATGGCAGTCTCCCCCGAAATCTCCTCCTGCGTTCGACATCTGTCTCGACTACCTGTGGACGTATGAGGACCAGTCCCAGGATATACCAATAGGGTATCCAAAGGCAAGGGTGCTAGCACCAAGTTTGGGGTCGCTCGGGTTTCCTTCGCCGGCATTTGGCTGGCGACGGAGCCTTCTAAATGGAACGGCCCCTTCGAATGACACATTTCGCGCCGGGCTATTTGGATGGTGTGGCTGCCGTCAGTTGGGCACCCGGCTCGGAAACGCGATCCGATAGTCGGTGCCGATGTTGGCCCGCTCGACTTGCCACTCGGGTGGGTTCATGGGATCGTAGGTTAGGATCGTGCGCTGGAAGGCCTGGATGGTGATCTGCCTGCCGGTTACGTCGCCTTTGTCGACGGTGGCGCGCAGCGGCTCGGTGATGGGCAGACCGATGTCGTGCAGCCAACCCGCGGGGAAGAGGTCGGCGCGGTTGATGTAGCTCCAGAACTGGCCGGGAACGCTGTGGCCGGGGGCCGGGGAGAGGTCCGCAGTGAAAGGTACAAAGATGGACCCATCGGGCAGCCGCGCCGTGCCGCCACTGAAGCCGGGCGGAGGGGCTATCCTAAGGGTCTCCGCTGCCTTCATCTGGACGGTTCCATAAGTCTGGGTGGACTTGTCACCACCCACCGGGATGTTGGCGCCTACCTGCTGTAGCTCGTCGACCAGCAGGCCGTACATAAACTGCCAGTTGGGGTCAGGGCTCTCGCCGGCATGGTCCTCGATGCGGCTTTTCTCGAAAAGCTGCACGAAGTAGCCGCCTTTTGGTCCGCCGATGGAGATCGGGCTGCCCAGGATGCGCAAGCCATCGTGGGTGTCATAGTAGTCGCGAAATCTGGGGTCTACCACGAATTCAAGTCCGGTCTCGGGAACGGCAAACTGCCAGACGCCGTCGGTCGTGGCCACGTAGAGCGTGCGCGTGGTCGGCGCCCAGGCTAGCTTGCCGACGTTCGTCGGAGAGGGGGAGGGCTCGGTCCAGGACGCACCAGCGTCGAGCGAAACGAAAACGCCCCCAGGCTGCTGGGTCTGGCTGTTGAGGCCGGCGCTGCTGGCGACGATGGTCTTGGCGTTTGTGGCCGCGATCAGACTGACGATGGTGCCGCCACCCGAGGGCAGGCTAGAGGTCAGGTTTTTCCAAGTGGCCCCGGCGTCGTCGCTTCTGAACAGGGCCTTATGCCCCATCAGGCCCCAGCCGACGTAGACGGAGCCTGGGGAGCCGGGGCTGGACGCCGGCCCGGCCGCCAGCGCCGTCGGCACCATGAGCGGAACCTTGCTGCCATTGTCGACGGTTGTCCAGTGGCTGCCGGCGTCGGTCGAGCGCAGCACGATGCCACCGTGGTAGAGCTGGATGCCGGCATAGACGACGTCCGGATTCGTGGGATCGACAATAATGCCGGCGACCGAGGCGATTCCCGGACTGGCGTTGACAGGGCCATAGACCGAGCCCCACGTGGCTCCGCCGTTGCTGCTCTTGATGATCTCGGCCGTGCCACCCGTTGCCAGGCCCGCGTAGATGATGCTCGGACGCGATGGGTCGATGGCGAGGGCAGTGGCATTGGCATTGGGCCGCACGACGGTCCAGGTCAGCCCGCCATCCGTGGTCTTGACGATTCCGCCGCCCGGTCGCGGGAGACCGCTATGAGCGATCGCAGGGTCGACGGGATCGACGGCGAGCGGCGCGCCGGGGTCGAGCTTGACACTGCCGACCAGCGACCAGTTGCTGCCGCCGTCGAGACTTTTCCATAAGCCTTGATTGCCGATGGCGTAGACGATCAGGCTGTTAGACGGGGCCACGGCAACGGTCCCGATGCGGTCACCGGGCCCGGCGGAGGTCCAGGCGCCGGTGCCGGCCCTGGCCCGGGCGGAAGGTACTAGCAAGGCGCCAAAGAGCACCGCACAGGCCAGCAATCTGACCACGTGGGATAGACTGTGGATCGATCTCATCTGGCAGCACCTCCGTCGCCGTGGCTGCGCGGTAGGATATGGGAGCACCTGCTGTACATGATAGCACAGGCTGCTGTCGATTTCGCCCATCTTCTGCGCAGACCGACTCGGTTTCGGAAACCGAGTCGGTCTTGGCAGGTGTGGCACACGACGTCACCGGATGTGAAACATGAACGGATGCGATGCAGTTTGCGGGGGCGGCTTCTTTGAGCTACAATAGTTACAGCGTAAGCAGACGTAGTATTGGAGGCGTCGGATGACCAAGGTAATAAGTCTCAGGCTGAAGGACGAGCAGGTCGATGCTCTGGCGCGCAAAGCCAGACGGCTGGGGCGCACTCCGTCGGAAACGGCGGCTATTCTGCTTGGCGAGGCCTTGCGACAGCAGGATTTCGCCTTCATCGAGTTCCGCGACTCTCCGGTCGGGCGCCAGGCGTATCTGCAGGGCACCAGGCTGGCGATATGGCAGATAGCCTCTATCGCGCGAGACTTCGACGGCAACGTAGCGAGAATTGCCGAGCATCTCGATAGACCACAGGTTCAAATCGCGGCAGCCTTGAACTATGCCGCGGCGTTCCCGAAAGAGATCGAAGCTGCCCTAGCGGACAACGAGTGGGCCGCCGACAACATCGAGAGGCTCATCCCGAACGTAAAAGTAGTGACGGTCGATGAGATTCCTGCTTGACTCGCACCTCCCACGTGCACTGGCAGAAGGGTTAATTCGGCACGATCTTGACGCGGTGGAGCTGTCGAAATGGAGAGGGGGCGACTATCGCAGCGCGCTCGACGCGCTCGTTCTCCGTGCAGCATATCTGGAACGGCGAGTGCTGGTTAGCTTCGATTGCCGCACGATTCCGCCCCTTTTGAAGGAGCTAGCCGAAGCAGGAGAGCACCACACTGGGGTCGTGTTTATCAGCAGCCGTACTTTTCGCTCCGACGACGTCGGGGGCTTGCTGGAGGCATTACGCCGTCTCGCTGCGCAGGGTGGCGGCGATTGGGAAGATGTTATCGTATTTCTGCGGCGTGGTCAGACAGGATTACGTTAGCCAAGGCTCCATCCCCCAAACCGGTGAGTGGCTGTCGAGTCGCTAGCCGGTTCGGGCTAAGCTGCCACGACGGCTCGGTGACCAGCCAGGGCGCCGTGGCGTTCGATGCGGGGCTTTCCCAGCACCAGGTAAGCGCGGGGACGAGGGGACAGGATTGCGATCGCTGCCACGATCCGCACCGGAACACCTGGAAGTTCACGACTCTGAGTCAGACCAACGCCAACCTGTGCTCGGCCTGCCACGGGATGAATACCGGCGCCGACCATCCTGTCGATGTGAACGACACGGCGTCGCTACCGGCAGACCGAGTGTGGGACCCCCTGGCGAGGGATTTCAGTGGCACCAGGCTGTGGAACTCCACGGGGACGGCGCTGGTGGCCTCCGGGCCGGGCTACCTCAAGTGCCTGACCTGCCACGCGCCTCACGGGGGCAGCGGCCAGTACCTGAACACCCTGCCACTCAGCAGCGCGACGGATTCCACGAGCCCGCTGTGCCAGAACTGCCATCGGTAGTTGCAAAAACGAGATTGACGTTCGGGCTGTTAGGCGCTATGATAGGCAGACATTGGACTGCGCTGAGTGGTGATGAGCAAGAGACAGGAGCGCCAACAGGTACCGACGGCTGGGCAGAGCCAGGGCACTAGCTTCCTCGAACGATTCAAGATCGAGGTGGATTTCCGGGAAAGAGACGGGAATCTGCTGATCAATGGCCTGCGGGGTCTGATCAAGCTGACCCCCAAGGGCCACGAAACCTACGAGGAGCGGCTGGAACGGGAGAGAAAGAAGGGCCACGATGAGGCTGCCTCATATGGGGCGGCAAGCATCGGGGGCAGACGATTCATTTTCTACGCCACCCACAAGGATTTCTGTTATGGAACGTTTGGCAGGGTGGCCGGCGAGAAGTTCGTCAAGGCTGCCGAGCTCGCCGCGGAAAGGGGTCTGCCCTTCATCGCGTTTTTCACCTCGGCCGGCGCCAGGCAGCACGAGAACTACACCGCCTTGCTCCAGATGACCCGCATGACGGCCCTGGCTGCCCGATACAAGCGAACAACCAACACCCCCTATATCGCCGTTTTGCACAATCAGGTCTGGGGAGGGATTTCCGCCAGCGCGGTCCCTAGCGCAGACCTTACCATAGCGGTCGAAGGAACGAGATTCGGCTTTGCCGGGCCGCAGGTTATCGAAAGCGCCGAGGGCGAGCGGCCGCCCGAGGAATCCCAGACCGCCGAGACCGCGGTCAAGGAAAAAAGGCTGGATATGCTGGTCAAAGAAGAAGACCTGCTGGCCGTTCTGGGCGAAATCCTAAGCTGCATCGGCTCCCCCGGCAAGGGCAAGATCTCTAACGACGATCTCAGGAATCTGCCTCTGGTGCCAACTATTTCCGAAAAGAAAAGGTTCAGGTTCGGACAATCGGCAAGCCCTGAGATAATTTATCCGAGGTATCGAGAGGACGTCCTCGAAAACGACGCCGGCCAACACGATCTGGTCGTCCTTTCCAAGTCTGTGGAGAAGATCAATCTGGAAGACCTGCACGCGCGATTCCAGATGCTGATGACGGACTATCGCAGATTGGACACGGAAACGATTCTGCGGCTTTGCTTCGAGTCCTTCGTGCCGCTGTACAACGTGGAGGTGCGACGCCAGTATGTCGTGTACCCCAGCATAATCGCCGGCCTGGGTCGGATCCACTCCCAGACTTTTCTCGTCATTGGCAACCAGCCTTCGTATTTTACACCCAACAACAAGCCGGGATGGATCAACAAGATCGCCTCCTACCCAACGCCGGCGGACATGCGGTATTTCAAAAGGATGCTCAAACTGGGCGAGAGGCACGATTTGCCGGCGGTGTTCTTGACCGACACGCCGGGAGCCAAGGCGGCTATCAGCGCCGAGCGTGCAGACATCGCCAGAGAGATTCAGGAGTGCATCGAGGCTGGGATCTCGTATAAGGCGCCCACGATAAGCATCGTCACCGGCGTTTTAGGCAGCGGAGGAGGCCTGGTCAGCACGCCCATCGCGGATTTCAACGCGATGACGGAGTATGCTATGGCTTTCGTGGCCGAGCCTGTTTCGGCAACCACGATCCTGTACAGCCAGGCAAATCCTGAACTCGCGAGGGTGAAGAATACAACCGAAACGCTGCGGGCCACGGCCAGAGACCAGAAAGAGCTGGGGCTGATCGACGACGTGATTGCCGAACCGGAGGGAGGCGCGGGCACGAATCCGATCCAGGCGGCGGAGCTGATCCAAAGGTATCTGCTGGAGAAGCTGCGCGAGATCAACTCGCGGTCCAAGCACAGGCGCTTGAAGCGGAGGTTTGAAAAGATTCGGTTGCTGGGTGGAATACCGTTTAAGGAGTTGGACGCCATATGAGTCGTATTCGCAGCGCCACCGGTCTGGTCATCGCGATTCTCTTGCTTATCCTTCCGCCAACCAGGACTCTCGCCAATCCGGTAGCCGGAGGTCCGTACTGGATGGCGACGGCGGTGGACGTCGCGTCAGGCTTAGTCGGGGCGACGGCCTCGACCGCATCGGGCGCGACCACCGTGGCAGCTTCGGCCGCGATGCCGCTGGCCGAGGTGGAACCTGCTACGGTGCTGGCCAGGGTTTCCGCCACGCGCGGCCTGGAGGCTAAGGGTGACGTGGCGCTGGCGACGCTATCGCGGGACGAGTACGAGGCCCGTTTGCGCAAGAACTTGGAGAAGGAGGATGCACAAGAGGGCATCGAGACGTCGAAGGCCCTCTGGGTGCTGCTCGATTGGATCGGCGAGAACGATGATCTGGGCGAACTCTGGGTCGGAGCAGCGAGCGAGCAGACGGCAGGCTTCTACGAGTTCAGCAGCCGCTCGATGAACCTTATCGGCCGCGGCGGAGCGCTCACGCCGATGGACGAGATGGTCCTGGCGCACGAGTACGTGCATGCCCTGCAGGACCAACACTTCGACATCGGCGCACGTTTGAAACAGGAAGTGGACGAGGAGGGGGAGAAGGGGTTGGCTCTGCGGGCTCTGGTAGAGGGTGACGCAACCGTCGCGATGGCCTTCTACGCGCTGGAGAACTTCAGCCGTGAGACGCTGGCGTCGGTCCAGAGCGCAAGCAGCGACGCCGCGCAGAGCCTGGCCTCGATACCTCTGGCGCTGCGAGCCAGCATGATTTTTCCCTACGAGCAGGGAACTTCCTTCGTCGTGGGCCTCTTTCGCTCGGGCGGCTGGCCCGCGATAAACGGCGCCTACGACAATCCGCCGACGACGTCCGAGCAGATCATTCATCCCGAGAAGTACGGTGCCGGCGAAGGGGCAAGGCCGGTGGAGCTGCCCGACATCACGGCAGGCCTCGGCGAGGACTGGTCGCTGCTCGAAACGGACAGCATGGGCGAGCTGGGCTGGCTGTTGTATCTACAAAACGGGCTGAATACGAAACAAGCGGGCGAGGCTGGGGCAGGCTGGGGTGGCGATCGATACGCCCTGTTGCGGAGCGAGACGGGTAGGCTGGCGCTGGTCGTTCTGAGCGAGTGGGACACCGAGGTCGACGCCGACGAGTTCTTCGGCGCGCTGTACGATCTGCAAAACGCCCGGGACGACACGCAGCTTACACGAGACGAGGCGACGAGCTTCGCGTGGAACCGGAGCTCGACCTCCGGCTACGCCGGCATCGAGGGCCAGCAGGTTGTGCTTGTCATAACATCCGACGAGGCGACGACGGCGACGATCGTGGAGGGGTTTAGGGATCAGAAGTAGATCGGCATGGGTATTCTTCGCTCGTAGTCGGCGGATACGTAGATGGCCTCGACCGGGCAGTTTATCTCGCAAAGGAGGCAGGCCTGGCAGTCGCGAAGGTACTTGATGAAGGGCTGTGAGGTTGCCTCGTTCATCCTGAGCACGTCCAGGGGGCAGGCATCCACACAGGCCCCGCAGCCGTTGCAGAGATCCAAGTCTATTTTTCTGATTCCCATCTTGTTATTACTCCTTTGACGTTGTTAAGCCGAAGATAAGGGCACGGTCCATCGTGCCTAGTGAGCACCAATCTAGCGATACTTGGCCAGTAGGCGCAGGGCCACAATGTAGGGGCGAACGGCGTTCGCACGTACGGTCTCCAGAATCCACTCAGATGCCCATCTAGCGCGCAAAACGTTGGCACGACGCCCGTTCGTCAATGTTCGCGGCGATTTCTCACATCTACATACCGACGATGCGGGCGAACGCCGTTCGCCCCTACATTAAAAAATACGCCCCGGCCGATCACGCCGAAATCAACATGCGCCTTAGTTTGATGCATTGGAGCGCGATTAATCGCGCCCCTACCCTACGGTGGTCGCGTAACCCAACTCTTGCACTCTTTGCCAGAAAGGATGCAGGTGCTTTTCGCGCTTGGGCTGCAGCCTGTACCTGTCGACAGGAACCTCCTCTGACCAGACCTTCATTTTTCCGTGGTCGTTCTTGAGCAGGACGTACCTTAGCCAGTTTATGTTGTCCAGGTCACGGTAGTCCTCGCGGATGCAGCCCAGCCTGCTCTCCTTTCTTTCGAGGGCGGACCTGAGGAGCATCTCGGCCCCCAGCACCATGCTCGTGGCCTCGTTGGCCAGCATCAGGTAGTGGGAGTCGTAGGCGTGGAGCAAGGGAGCCTGGGTATCCCTGATCCGTTCCACCTCCTCCAGCGCTTTTGTTAGCCGTTTCTCGTGCCTGATGATGCTGACGTGGTAAGGGTGGATGGCCTCCTGCAGGGCCAGGATGACGTGGTCGGGCTCGATGCCATCGGCCCTCTCGAGAGGCGCCAGACAGGACTGCTTGAGGGTCGCCACTTGCCGCGGGTCGATCGACACTTCGCTGGTTTGGGAGGCTTTCTGGGCGGCGTAGGCGCCGGCGATGAACCCACCGACGGCAGCGCCGGGCAGGGCGCCGCTGCCTTTTTGGGACGTGGCATCCCCAATGGCGAACAGCCCGGACAGATTCCGGGATTCGTAGTTGCGGTCGGTGACGATACCACAAGGCATCGGGCGCGGCCCCTCTGGCGTGTACTCGATAAGCTCAACGAACCTGTTGCCTTTGATCACGCCTGCCCGCTCGTACTTGGTCATGGCGTAAGGGATAGACTTCCAGAGGGTCTCCATCTTGTCGGGCGTGAAGTGCCGCATATCCAGGTAGATCGGTGGAGCGCGGTGCTCCATGCGCTCGACGCACATCGATGGGGACAGCCAGACGAAGGGTGCACGCTCGGCCAGCTCGGGGTGATACTTGTGCATGAACCTTTCGCCTTTGGCGTTCAGGAAGTAGCCGCCAAGGCCCACGTAGAGGTTGTTGCCCGGCCCAAACTCCCATCTGGCGCCGTAGGTGTTATGGTGCGTGGAGTCAAAGCCTGCCAGCTCAGCCTCGGCCCGGTAGGCCATAGCGTAGCCGTCTCCCGTGTCGTTTCTGTGCCCCGGCTGGATGGTCTTGAAGCGGGTCATGCCGGTGGCCACCACGGTAGCCTTGGAACTGAAGACATAGAACTCTCCGTTGCGCACGCCGAAGCCCACCGCTCCCCCGACGGCTTCGCCGTTGCTCAAAAGGTCGGTGACCATGATGCGGTCGAGGAATTGGACGCCGATCTTTCTGGCATAGCGGTTCAATGCGTTCATAAGGGAGACGCCGCCGCCCTCCAGGAGCTGGCCCGCGGTGCGGCCTCGGCTCAAGGGGCGATCGTACTCGCCCTGCGCGTTTTTCACAAAGCGGACGCCCCATCGCTCGAGGCTTCGGAAAACGTCGCCGGCGACTTTCAGGTCGTCTTCGATCTTGTCCTGGTCGCAGAGGAAGTCGGCCTCTTCGACCCTGGACTGGAAATAATAGTCGAAATCGTCGGTTTCGGGAAGGAATCCGTCGTAGCGGCCTCCGACCAGGGCGCTGGGCCCGGTCTTGCCGGCCTGGGCCTTTTCGACGAGGGTTACCCTCAAGGCAGGCGCCTTCTCTTTGGCTGTGATGGCAAAGACGTGGCCACCGATGCCGCCGCCGATAACCAGGACATCGGTATCGACGATGTTGTCAGACGATTGCATATTGTGGATTCCTTTCCGTGTGAATTGGCTCCAGGAGAGAGCAGCAAGCAGAGGGTAGTTTAGCACAGATTGGGGGGGGACACAAGCATGTCGAAAAGCGGCTCGAGCACGCTCCCCGAGCTACATCGACAATCTCACATCTGCCTCTGCCACGGCTTCCCCCACCGTCCCAAGCAGGGGACAAGCCCCCGCACTACAGTTCTGTACAGCCAGGCCAGTCTCGATCCGAGAATGTGACACTGCCAATCTAATCTGCCGACAAAGTCTACCATGAAGAGCCACAACACTTCAGCGGTGCGGCCTCGAACGACTCGTCGTGTTTAGTCTGGCGAGCGTACTTCGATCATAGTACCTATCCGGCGGTCGCCTGAGTGTTGACATGCGTCGCAGTGTCTGGTAGCATACTTTGGGCGTCGGCGACGATCGGAGTCGACCGAAGCCAAGATCAGTACCACAACTGAATAGTTAGAGGCCGAATCTTCTGCGGAAGAACGGGGGAACCCAGGTAATTGGGGTGAATTCTCAAGTGTTGAGATAGGGCAACTCTTTCAGCCCGAACCCGTCAGCTAACCTCGTAGGCACGTGAGAGAGGCGTAGCTAGATCAAACAACCCGAGGCTATGTCCTCGGGTTTTCGTTTTGGCTCGCAACCGATGCTCCACCGACGAGGTGTGCATCAGGATCGCGGATAGCAGCATTGCCTGGCTTTCCACGGGAATCACACTGGCGAGGTCTAACCTGCGCCACGTGATTTGAGGAGGAAGAAATGGTGATGACGTTGCCGTACGGTGCAAAAGAGACAAGGAACATTGGCCAATCCCGCCAGATGGGTGTTGACGGTTTTGTTGCCACTGGAATCGACGACCTAGCCAAATACCGCGTCGTCCAGCTCCTTTGCGGCAGACCGGATACCTGTTGGAATGCGGCGAAGTACGCCGAGCGCCTGGGGCTGCGCCCAATCGAGCGCACTGCGGCCGAGTTGGACGAATTGGTGGAGCGGCACGTTTTGGAGAAACAAGGCGATGGGGGTGAGCCGCAGTACAAATTGACCAGTGACGGGAAATTGCGAAGTAAGCTATCACGACTATTTTCCATGGCGCAGGCGGCGCTGCGCAATGATCGCGTTCTTGCCCGGCTGGCATTCCGATCGTTGGAGCGTGCTAAGCGAGAAGCCAAGAAGAATAAGAGTGCCTCACCAGTCCAAACTCGATATGATGAAGGTGAATCGAATAGAGGTTGCGCCAAGCGTGATCAAAGCGGACACCGGCGGCTATGCGGGACACGCGAGCATGCACTGGCGCCTCATGGCCTGCCGCTGGACGAGCTGGAATGCACCGCGATGCCGCAGGTGATGCGGAAGATGGAAGGAAGGTTCACGGACCTCTAGTCCTTCGCCGAACATCCGGATGTTTGCACCCAGGCGTTGCACCAGGAGGATGGATACGGTATGTTCAGGAGACATAGGCGCGGCTTGGGCTTCTTTCCTGGACTGGTCGTTGGCACGGTTCTCGGTCTTGGCGTGAGCGCCGTGTTTGCGCCGGGACTGTGCAACGGCGTTCGATGGCTGCAACAGGAGGAACTTGGCTGGCGCACGAGGGCAGGTGGATTCACCTCGCAAGCCCGAACTCAGGCAGATGCCTTCGTCGCTCAAACTGAAACTGACCTTCAAGAGCAGCTCAGCCGCTTTGCCGAGGCCATCAATCGAGTTGTCGACGCATCTGCCGAAAATTAGCTAAATTAGGCTATGTGTAGCTCGTGGGAGTCACCACGGCATTGGTCACAGCGATAGCAATAGGATGCACCGACGTATGCCCGAGTGGCCGCTGGGGCGGCCTCAACTGGACGGGGATAGCCTGCACCGATGCGAGCTATTCAATTCCCTTTCCGTCAGTTGCCATCGGTGTCGCCGGCAGCTGACGGTCTTTTGAAATCTGCGTCGGCTGAAACGGCACACTCGTGGCTATTCCCTTCAGCCAAAGGCAGGAATGGTTCTTCTTATGGGTGGCTGTGCTCAATATTCTCGGAGAAAGGGTGGGTAAGGCTAAGTGGGCCAGGTGAGCTGGACCGAGCTGGTCTCGGTAACGATTCCGATCGGCGTCATAATTGCCTCGGTGGTCGCGGGCTGGATAGCGCGACAGCTTGCGGACTGGTACCGTCGTTCTCGGACTTCGCAGGATGTGGCTCGGCTAGACGACGCCGTGCTGAAGGCAACGGAAGGCCTCATTCTTCCCTGTGTTGTCCTGGCTGGCACCCTTGCAGCCGTGCGAGTGTCGTCCCTGCCCTTAGATGTGCGCGACTACGCGAATAGCGTGGTAGCCGCACTCCTGGTGGTGGCGGTCACTCTGGTTGCCGCCAGAGTGCTGAAGGTAGTGGTTCATCTCTATTTGGCGAAGGTTGAGGCGCTCAGCCAGGTTGTGGCGGTTGTGGAGCGCGTGGCACAAATAACACTCTGGACGATCAGCTTGATGATCGCCCTCAGTTACCTGGGCGTGCCCATCACGCCCTTGCTCACTACTCTGGGGGTGGGAGGTCTTGCCACCGCGTTAGCTTTGCAGGACACGCTGGCCAACTTTTTCGCGGGATTCTATATTCTGGCCGATAGGCCGATCCGGGTTGGTGACTACATCAAACTCAACAGTGGCGAAGAAGGGTATGTAATCGAGATCGGCTGGCGAAGCGCGAAGATACGAACTCTACCCAACAACGTCGTGATAATCCCCAATCAGAAGCTGTCGCAGAGCATCATCACCAACTACCATTTGCCGGAGCAAAGAATGTCGTTGCTGATACCGGTCGGAGTGAGCTATGACAGCGATCCGGTGAAGGTGGAGGAGATACTGGTGAGAGTAGCGAAGAAGGCCTCGCAGGAGATAGAGGGGATGCTGAGCGAGCCTGAGCCGTTCGTGCGCCTCATCCCGGGATTTGGCGAGTACTCGCTCGACTTCACGCTGATTTGCCAGGTCAGAGAATTCGTCGACCAGTACTACGTGCAACACGAGCTGAGAAAACGCATCTTTGTGAGGTTTAGAGAGGAGGGCATCGAGATCCCGTTCCCGGTGAGGACACTACATCTATCCGACGGCTTCGATAGGCGAAGCAGCGCTTTGTTTCAACCCAGCCTAGACGGCGTAGCCTCGAAAGAGGCAGCCGTGGAGACAAGCTAACCATTTGCACGTTCTCGGCCTTTCTCCACCCCTCGCAGGCGGTGCCTGTGATTTGAGGGCCACTGGATATCAGAGGGGCACGAAAGGTGGTCAACCTGCAGTTGCAAACTTGTCGGTCTCCCTGAATATGACCGCTTGGGGACTCGTGACCCTTGTAGAAAGGAGCAGCAATGGTCGAAGGCATTGAGTTTATGAAGCGAGAGAAGATCGATCCAGCAACCAACAAAAGGTACGATGAGGTGGTTGTCCTCCGAGAAGGCCAGGAGGTTGCTGCGTTGCCGGAGGCGGACCGATTGGAGAGAGCTCAGGCTTTGCCGCTGGAGGAGGCCAGGTGGATAGCAACTCACTTCGATGAGATAATGGGGCGCGAGCCAACACCCGACGAGAGGGAATTCTGGCGAGCCATAACCGACTATAAGCTTCACCTGAGAACATTAGTTATTGAGGAAGCACCCTGCGACGAGAAAGGGGACTAAGTGGTCGCCGATCCGAGGCATTCAGGCCTGAAGTTTTGATATAGGGCTTATGTTAACTACTTGCGCCCATATCTTGTGTCTCCCGCTGCGCTGAAACACAATATGTGACCGGCGAACTTGACAATAACGCTTATATCATAACTTCAGATTCAGGCAAACGAGGTTGACAAAAGGAAGCACTCCTGGTATTATGTAAGTACTTTCGCAGGAAAGCCCTGCGGCAGTTGCCTGCAAAATGGCTGACCCAATCGAATATTCTTGGCCGAATTCCCGAAGGGGAAACGGGGGAACCAACATTTGGGGGTGAATCTCGCCTCAGGCGAGTAGGGTGACTCTTTCAACCCGAACCCGTCAGCTAACCTCGTAGGCCATCAAGAAAGAGGCGTAGCGGTCTCCAGAGTCCGAGGCTAGGTCCTCGGACTTTCTTTTGTCTGCGCCTACCGATAGGAGGATCGCTAATGCGGACAAACCTGAATCTGGCCAACCCAAGTCTAGTTGTCGTGAGCAACAGGGGGCCTGTCGAGCATCATTTCGGCCGGGGCAACGAGATCGAGACAAAGAGAGCGAGCGGAGGACTGGTTACGGCTCTCACGGCTTTCCGCAGGCGTCACGAATTCACGTGGATAGCTGGTGCGGTCACGCCCGGGGACAGGTATGTTGCCGGGTTCCCCAAAGCTGCGTGCTCCAAGTATCCACCCCTGCGAAGGCAATCTGTCGGGCTGGTTACAGACACTGCCACCACATCGGGCCAAGGTGCTGACCTTGTAGTCGTGCCCCAAGACGTCTTCCACAACTACTACGACATCTTCTGCAACCGATTCCTGTGGTTCCTGCAGCACTCGATTTGGGATCAGCTTCAAGCTCCCAAGGGCAAGGACACGATCACCGAAGCGTGGCGGAGGGGGTACGTGCCCACAAACTTGGCCTTCGCCGAGGCGGTTGCCGCCAGAGTTGGCAGACAGCGGGCGCCCGTCATAATGCTCCAAGATTTTCACCTTTACCTGGCTCCCGGACTCATTCGACAGCAAGTGCCAGAGGCAATCCTGCAGCAGTTCGTCCATATCCCGTGGCCAGGCCCGGAAGGCTGGCGGCATCTTCCACTGTCGGTGTGTGGTGAGATCTACCGCAGCTCGCTGGCAAACGATGTCATCGGCTTCCAAACGTCTAGGTCCGCACACAATTTCCTCCGCTGTTGTGAGGCGTTCTTGCCCGATGCCGAGGTCGACTACGTCGGCAAGGCTGTGAGCTTTCGCAACCGAATTCTACACGTGCGGGTCTACCCTATCTCGGTTGACGTGGGTCAACTGCGGGATGCAATGAACTCGTCCAGCGTTTGGCGTTATCAGGACCGCCTGCGGCCGATTCGCGGCGAACAAACGGTGGTCCGCGTGGACCGGCTGTGCCCAGCCAAGAACATCGCCCGAGGATTTCGGGCCTTCCAGCAACTGCTCGACACGCACAAAGAACTTCAGGGTAATGTCAGGTTTCTTGCCTTCCTCGTCCCGTCGCGCACGGCTATAAAAGAGTACGCCGCATATCGGGATGAGGTTATGAGCCTGGTGCAGGCAATCAATGCAAAGTTCGGGCGGGATGGGTTTCGACCGATAGATGTCTTTTATGAAAACGACTACCACCAGGCTCTTGCCGGGATGAGTCTCAGTGACGTGCTTCTGGTTAATCCCGTGGCCGACGGGATGAACCTGGTGGCGAAAGAGGGCCCGATCGTGAGTACGCGCGACAGTGTGCTGGTGTTATCGAAGGCGGCAGGAGCTTTCGATCAGTTGTGCGAAGGAGTGCTCAGCGTCGAGCCAGATGATATAGACGGAACGGCTGGGGCTCTGGCAACTGCGTTGGCGATGTCCCGAGAGGAGCGACGAGAACGCGTGCGCGTACTGCGTGCAAGAATCGAAAAAGAGGACCTTGCCTATTGGATAAGAAGCCAGTTGAAAGATATCGGTGAGATATACGACGAGCGAAAGAAGGGGCAACAGCTGCGTCACGTATCTAATGGACAGCTATCCTCGGCCCGCGGCTCGACCCACGCGTGATGCGTGGCCACATATCGCACGATATCGGCCCGGCTGACCAGTCCCACCAGGCGTCCCTGGCGCAGCACCGGGAGTCTGTTGATGTCTTTGGCTGCCATGAGTGCGGCTGCCTCCTTGATTCCCGCCTCCTGGTCCAATGTGACGGCGGGGGAGGTCATCGAGTCGCCAATGCATTGCCCGGCTTTTATCAGCGCATCGGTCTGCGAGAAGACGCCCAACACACTTCCTTCTTCATCGACCACTGGCAAGCCACTGATGTGGTGTTGCTGCATCAGCTCATTCGCCTCTTCCACCAACATCTCCGGACGGCCGACGATCACTTCCCGGTTCATAATGTGCTTAACTCTCAACTGTCGCCCTCCTTGTTACGGTATACGCGCCATCGACGACCAATGTCGCTGTGTCGGCAGCCGCACCTACTGACTCAGGTTAGCGAAGATTTGTAAATAGCTCCTGAGATGATGCGGGCTGAGGAAGTTACGTCGCACGTGCTCGCGAGCGCGCTGCCCCAGGCGTTCGCGCAGGTCCGGATGAGTAAGCAACTGGTAGATTCGCTCGGCCGCGCCGAGAGCATTCTGCACAAGGAAGCCGGTGTCGCCCTCGATCACCTGCAGCGGGATGCCCCCCACGTTGCCGGCTACCACCGGCCTGGCTTTCCACAGCGCCTCGGTCACCACCAGCCCGAAGCCCTCGCGGGTGGACTTCTGCACTACCACGTCTGAAGCGCGTTGAAACGCGTTCACTTCCACGTTGCTCACGCCCTGGAAGTTGTGGAAGATGTGAATGTCCTCGTCGTTGCCGGCGTGGCGAAGGGTGCGCGCGTAGTAATCCCAGCCCTCCGGATCGTCGGTGGCCATAGATCCCACCAGTGCCAACTGTAGTTGGGGCAGCTCGACCTTCACCATTCGATAGGCGTCGATCACTCCCAGTGGGTCCTTCCAGGGGTCGAAGCGCGAGACCTGGGTAACCAGCGGCCTGGACGTGTCAACCTTGAAGCAAGCCAGGATACGACGGGCCTCTTCGAGCGACAAAGGCAGATTCTTGGGCGAAAGCGGATCAATGGTCGGAGTGATGAAGAACGTGCGCGGCGAGCGAAGTGCAGCTGGCACGAAGCTGGGCAGTGTAAAAATCCCCGCGTCGTACTGTTCTAAGTAGGGTTTGACGAAGTCCAGTACGGTCTCTGAAGGCTCGGAGGTATCGATGTGGCAGCGCCAAATCCAGTGCTTGCTAAATCGGCGATCCAGGAAGCTCAGCATGGCCGCTGGCTGCGGGTCGTGTACGACAACAAAGTCGTACTCGCCACGGAACGCCTCGGCGTTAAGCTTATTGATCTCCAGATAGATTCGCTCGGCTTCGCTACTGAGGTTGACCGGCGCCCCTTGAAGGGCGTTGTGGATAGACTTGGTAACGTTGAAGAAGGGATCGGTACCATAGATGACACGCCATTCTGTGTTCAGGCCGGCGTCGTTCATGAGGGGCACCAGGGACGAAAGAATCTCCGCAACACCGCCGCCGAAGGCAGTAGCATTCAAATGGAGCACGCGTGCGCCACGTAACGGTCTGGCCAGCCGGTACACATCCTCAACGAGGTCCTCACCGACCACAGGAACGTAGTCGCGGATCGACTTGGCGCTGACTGATACGAGTTGAAGCAACGTCAAACTCCTACAAACGAGGCCCCGCGCAGGCTTGTCCGACGGTCAGTGCCCAAAGGACTTCAGCGTCGGTTGCGCAAGGAATGTCTCATACCCATAATCTTGTTTACCACATCGATCGGGGTGAGTCAACAGGGTGAAGAATGAAGTGGGGAAGCCCCGTACTACGGGGTCTCCGAACCGGAGGCGAGCTGCTCTCTATATGAGGCGAGTAGCTCCCGGAAGACTGCTTCGGCCTCGTCGGCTTCGAGAGAGCCGGCCTCGAACTGGTCCCAGCGTGAGACAGACGCTTCCCAGGTGGACTCGGTGACGGGGTTCTTTTTGGCGGGGGCAACCCGCAGGCTGCACGTATCGTAGCGGCAGCGGAAATAGAAGGCTTCGCCGGAAGGCAGGTGACCCTGGAGCTGAATGGGCACCATGGAGGTGTGGAAGCTGATGCGGAAGCCTTCGGCGCGGAGCTTTTTGACGAGGGCGTAGTGCTCTTTGAAGTAGGGCCGGAGGGCTTGGGCGATCTTCTTCCTGGCCTGTTCGAATTTTTGCCAGTCTTCGTCGGACATACGTTCGGGTGGGTTGGTTTCCATTTACGCTGCCGGCCACAATATGATGCCTTCGCGCTCGAGATTCTTGACGAAGCTGAATCCTTTGCGCTTTTGCTCCTCGAACCGCTCGCGTGAGAAAGTTACTATCGAGATCAGCCGGCTGAAATCGTGCTGCCACATCACGTCGTAAACCGCGTCTCGAAGCGCAGCGACCACCGGCGGGTCGTCGCTCTCCAGTACCACGAGAATATCGATGTCCGATTCCGGTGTTGCGTCGCCGCGCGCCTCGGAGCCAAAGAGGACGATCAGGCGAGGCTTAGCCTCTGACCGCTGCAGAATGGCAGCTACGGCTTCGCTTATTAAGGGTGAAACTTCTGGAGAAAGGCGATCGCGTTTTGTCACGATGGCTCCTCTTGACGTGTCTCATGATCACAGACAACTGCACCCACTATTATAACACTTCGCAGGCTTCGCGCCTCGGCCGGGAGGCGACGTGGCGAGTGTCAGGGGCGCAGCGTGGTGAGAACTGTGGAGTCCGTCACCTGTTTGAAACCGACGGAGTCTGGACGTGCATTTGGAAATTCCGTCGAGGAACGGTTCAACCGCAAAGAACGCAGAGGGCGCAAAGGGGTGCATTGGGAAGGGCTGCGTGGGTTGCGGTGTGTCCCAAATCCGTGGATTCCCTCGTGAGGGTTCACCCGTTGGGTGAAGGTTTGAGCACGAATCCATGGATTCAGGTGTGTCCGGTCAATTCGCAGCCTCACCGATGTTCCTGTTCATCCCTCTAATTGCGGCGCCCTGCACACGGTCTGCCGACTGAGAAAACGGATCGCCGAGGGGGTTGATGCCCTCTCGTTAAGCAGCCAGTCCGATGTTAACCCAACCGAAATGCGTTCGATCTGGTGGGCGATACTGGGATCCGGCGAGCCACTAAGTGCACCCCTTACGTCCACACCATCTAGCAGTGCCAGGCCATACAGCGCCCACCCTGCTAGACGGTTCGTTGCAGCTTCGTTGAGGCATCGGAGGAGCAGTGTGGCAGCCCGGGAGCCATCGCGATGTCGAGAAATTAGATGGACCGCTGCTGCAGCAGCACGGTCGTTTCGTGGTAGAAGCCTTGCGGCACGTTGGAGAAGACCTTCGGAGAAGTCGGATCCCATTGCAACCAGGCTATGGAGCGCCACTGTGTCGGAGGGATCGTCCAAGTACTCCAGAAGCAGGTGTGGACTTCCATGTCCACAGATACCAAGGCCCCACGCCGCAGCGGCTCGAACTTCTTGGGGAAGGTCACGCTGTGCAAGAATCGTGGCTAGTTCTTCTGAGGCTTCCGCAGACGCCTGTTCGGACAGGATGAGCACTGCCTCCATCTGCATATCTGCCGATGGTGCCTCCAGAACCTGCCTTCCAAGAGCGGCGATCCAAGGGCCTTGGAGGCGACCGGCAAGGCCACCAAGGGCCTCAAGTCGAACACGGTAGTCCGCACTGATGTCTTGCCAAGTATCCAGGAGCGCTGTTGTAGCAGCCGCAGCGTCAGTGTGCAGGGCAAGTGCCTTGACAGCCGCGTATTGCCTACCGGCCGTGGTTAAGCTGATACCGGACCTCATACTCCTCAGTTGGGCAACAGGGTCCCAGCAGTCGCCAGGGCACGAGACAGTTGAAGGTTTTGGCACTACTCCTGAAACAAAGCGTTGGCCTGCGCGGAAGTCCTCCCCAGGGAGCACGTAGGGAACATGCTCGGAGGGGATTCGCTGATGGCGAAGAGCGCCGCTCCTGGACTTCATTGTGAAATGCGTGGCATCAACGGCTATGACTGTTCCGTCATACGAAGGAACGTGGGCTGGCCAGCAGCGGTCGCGTTCGGCGCCCTCTCTGGCAGACTTCGGTGGCCCGAGTCTTGACAAATGCTCGGTCAGTCGCAGATCGGACACACGGAAGTACTCAACCGAAGAGCCGGCGACGGGGGTATCTCCATCAAAGTAAACCTGCAGGAAGCCGAACAGATCATCGTCGTCCAAGCCAGCCGACCATCGCCGTTCTGGGTTCGTCGGAGTGTCGCTAACCTTGATCTGAAGTGCGGACTTGCCCCTGGCCTCGACCCGTAGTCCACAGCGTATGCAAAGCAGGTCCGGCAGACGGAGCCGCTTGATCTTCTGCGACCAGATCTTGTTAGACGTGGTGGAGCGCTCGAGCTCGATGATGCGGTGGCCGTGCCTGTTCAGGTCCTCAGTCACTCCTGCCGATCCGACCGCGCCCATTGTGAGGTATCGCAGGAAGTCCTCGTCACTCTTGAACGCCGTGAGCCTCCTCGCGTGGCAAATCTGGCATGAGTTCATTTGGCTGGATCCCCAGTGCTCGCGCAAACCTGCAGATCGCAAGCAGCGTCGGATTGCGTTCGCCTCGCTCCACTGACCCGACATACGTGCGGTCGAAGGCTGCAAGGTCAGCGAGAGCTTCTTGTGAGAGCCCTTTGGAGAGACGAAAGCGCTTGAGCTTGCGGCCGAGAGAGAGCCGCAGCCGGCGAGCCTCGACTTGACTGAAGGATTCCTGAGTTCCAGCCATAGATAAAGCACAAAGGCTTGACGACTAATAGTCTACGGACTATAAGTATCATTGTCTTGAGCTCGGGGCACTCGTTTCAGTAGCCTGTTGCGATTCTGCTCGTCTCGCTACACGGAAAGTTAGGGTGACTTGCTACGCGTGATAATCTGAAAGCTCATATTTGTGGTATAGTAACAGGGACGTTGGCGCGAGGGGGATTAATGTCAAGTCTACCTGCTCCCGTGTACACTACTAAGCTCGGCAGAGCATACGTTGGAGATGCTCGAAGCCTGCTTTCGCAGCTTGATGCAGAGTCAGTAGACCTCGTTGTCACGTCCCCGCCGTTTGCACTGCAGCGCCAGAAGGAGTATGGTAACAAACCACAGGGTGCCTATGTGGATTGGCTGATAAACATATGCCAGGATGTTTTTCGGGTGCTTCGGACCTCAGGCAGCTTCGTTCTCGACCTCGGAGGAGCGTATCTTCAAGGCCGGCCCGTTCGATCTCTCTATAATTATCGAGTGCTAATCAGACTTTGCGATGAGTTAGGCTTCCGTCTGGCTGAAGAGTTCTTCTGGCACAATCCAGCCAAGTTACCGTCTCCAATCGAGTGGGTAAACAAGCGGAAAATCAGGGTGAAGGACTCGGTGGACACGGTATGGTGGCTTTCGAAAAGCGACTACCCGAAGGCCGATGTCAGGCGCGTTCTGACGCCATATTCTCCCCGCATGCTCAAGCTGCTGGAAAATCCTCGTCGCTTCTATTCTCCCAAGAAACGCCCATCTGGCCATGACATCGGCAGGCGCTTCGCTGGCGACAATGGCGGGGCTATTCCACCTAATGTACTAGATGTCGCTTTTCGCGACGCAGACTCGGGCAACGACCTGCCGTCACACTTCTTGGAGATCCCAAATACGGAAAGTAACTCGCAATACCTGCGGCTCTGCAAGTTCGCTAACGCTAAGGCTCACCCTGCCCGGTTCCCGGAGAAACTGCCGGCTTTCTTTATTGACTTCCTGACAGACCCCGGCGACGTAGTTCTTGATTTCTTTGCGGGCTCGAATACCACGGGGGCCGCCGCCGAGAAGGCCGGACGGCGCTGGATAGCCTTTGAATTGATGAGCGGCTATTTGGCTGCGTCGGTGTTTAGGTTTCTAGGTGATGTTCCTCAGGCCGACGTACTGGCTTTGTACCAGAACTTGCGGAATAATTCGGAAGCGGGTGTTGGAATCCATCAAGCCTTCACGGAATCCCGCGATGAGGGGAAAGCTCATACCAACCTGAAGGCCAGCGTAGAGCAGCGGTATCAGGGTAGGCTGCCTCTCTGAAGGTCAGTAAATCTTTTGGGGCGTCGGACCATGGGGTGGGTTACCACGCTTGAAGAATGAGCGGCAATGCCGGTGGCGGACGGGTCCGAGTCCACAGGCGGGCTTGGCATAAGCGGTGGCAAGTCCGGGGGCTTTGTCGTTGGCAAGGGCCGGCCATGTGATCATGCTTCGCGATGACTGCGGACAATGGCTGTGCTTGGCAGGGATTGCGGGGTGCTATCTTTGGACGAGCAAGCACTCAGGTCATTGAGTGCTATCGTTTACTGGGAGAGCTAGAAAGGGTTTACCCGACAGAAGGGCAGCCCCACGGTGTCTTCCTGGAGAGCTCGGTCAATGCCAGAGGTGTGTGGGTCAGGTGGTGGACGCCTTTGTAGTGCCATGCGGGCCATCCTCCGCCCTATTGGGCGATGAGGCCTGCAAGGTAAAGTTGCCTTCGCTATCGTCGCTCCTTTACCATCTTCCCAGTTCCTCAATGATCTTGATGCGGAGTTCGCCCTCAGGGGAAGCGAACGGTTCAAAGCTATGCCTCAGTGCGGCTCCAGGGTCGTACCAAAGCACCGTATGCTGATAGTCCTCCAGAAAACGACTTAGATACGCCTCGGTCACAACGTCTCCTGCTTGGAGCAAAGAAGATACCAAGCTGCGTATCGACTGTGATGCTGCGGCAATATCGTCTTTCGGATCTGGCCTAGCCCGGCCGGTTCGGTAAAGGGCAGCATAGGCTGAGGGCCACTGGGTGTAGACAACTGAGTGCCAAAGCAATCCGACGACCGCAAAGTCGAAAGACGAATAACCTTGAGAACCCTGGCTCGCGTCGTGCGCCGAATTCTGCTCCAACTTATCACGATTAAGATGAAGCAGGAATTTGAAACGCCTCAGCACTACCTCGAGAATCCTTGGGTTTGTTGGCCCCGATGAATGGAGCATTGCGCTGAAAATGGACTTGAGCTTCTTGATAGGTTCGGCAAAGCCTGATGGCGCCAGTTCGAGGTGTTTTGATATGACCTTTTCAATGTAGGAGTCTTTGGGAAGCGGCATACCAAAGAAGAAATCGACGTACTTGCATAGATAGCCTGCAGTGTCCTTAATGCCGAGCTGCCTGCTCATAAAGCCTTCAATCAGTTCTCGATCAAAGCAAGCAAGAACGGTAACCGGCATATCTCGATTGTTGCCGATGTACGTGTGGACGTCTCTCAGAAGATCTAGGGTCTGGCTAGGTAGCACACGATCCAGATTATCCAAGATCACCACCAGGCGAACCTCGTGCGGCCCAACGCCGTCGTTTGCCTCAGAAATCTTTTTCGTCAGTCGCCCAAGAAATTCGCGAATTTCCTTCTTCAGGGTCAAGCGATTCTCGGCATCCAGTGTCACCTGGTCACAACGCGTCTGGGACATCTGCTTGATTGCTTCCGCCTCTTTTTTTGCGTCACTTAAGCTCCCCACGGCGCCCAAATAGCTCAGTGTAGCCCAAAAGCTAAGGCCAATCGACTTAATGGCCGCTGTTAGTCCATCGCTAATTCCGAACTGCTTTGCCATTGACAGGAGTAAGGCTCCAAAAAGACTGGGGTTATCTTGCCACAGGCTAGCATCGAAGAAAACCACGCCCAGCGATAATTGGCCACAACTGGCATTTGCCCGACACATCGGACTGGTTGTAGTGCCTTCAGTTGTGGCTGAGTCCGTTCCTCTTATCAGATCAATTACCGTGTCCTTACAAAAACCCAAGCTTGTGAGAGCCATGCTGACGATTGATGATTTACCTGATCCGTAACTACCGCAAAGGGCGACCGTCGCTGGGGGGTCAAACTCCCTTATTGCTTCGGCTATGTTCTTAGCAACGCCAAAGTAGCCGTGAGTATCTTCGGCCTCCAGAATCACCGGCGACGAACGAAAGTTCCATCCTCCCATTTGTTCACCTCCACGTAACGTGCTAACTAAAGCGAGGTTGAGGTCGGGCGCTGCCACATTGCTTGCCGACGCTTTGCCGTTAGATTAGGGATACGAGCACGGGGGGGCCACTGCCCACCGACTGCGGTCATTGTCGCAGACTCCGGCTCTGACGTCTATACTCATTGTGACGACTTTCCAGGCTCACGTTCACGAAACCTGTGTTTTTGACACCTGTCGTAGTTGTAATGCCTGAGATAGCCCTCTACGCCGCGCGAGCCCTCTCCGTCAGATCGCAGACCGCAATGGGCACTTCAGACTTTGCGTAGGGCGCCTATCGTACGTTCCCACTCGGCACCTGCATCCCGGCATGCTGTCACTTTCCAGCCATCGTAGAGGCAAATGGAGAAGCCGAGCTTACCGCTAGTGTGCGCAGTCCCTGACTTGGCCTTGGCGCGTTTCTCGGCCTTCCTCTGTAGCCGTTCCCGCTCCGCACTGTACGTGAAAGGCGGTCTCTCCTCGATCCCAAGCGTAATATTTGAACGAGGCGAGGGTTACTCCGAGCAAGCTTGCCATCTCTTCCCAGCTTTTTACGCGGAGAAGCTCTCTAAGCTGCTCTATCTTTTCCGTTCTCTCGATCCTCGAGTGAAGGATCGCCAATGCGGTGGAAAGAATCTCGGGCGTTATCCCCTGATTCCGATCCGTTTCGTTCACTGTCAATCCGTCCTATGCTCAGGATGCGTACCCCCGACGCTCTGAGTGGCTCCCCGGCTCGGGCTGGGGTGGTAATGATGGACCACCCGGCCCAGCATCAGGCGCTCTGCTTCCTCACAAGCCGCAGGTTGGCCGCGACGGGAACCTCGAAGAGCTCGTTTCGCAGCAGTCGCGTTGAGAAAAAGAGCACTTCGAGATTCTCGACCTCATCTGTGGCAGGGTTGAGCCGCGCAATGACTTCGTCGTCGAGTTCCTCGGACTCTTGCTCAGCGTAGGGCGGGCACTTATCGATGTGGAGAATGTCGGCTTCGCGGTCGTACCAGAACCTCAGCTTCGTTTCCATTCGATCTCTCCTTCCGCAAGCCTTCTTGCGACGTAGGCCGTGATGATCCAGTGGCGCATAGTCGGATCTAGCTCGCTGACTACCACGACGACCACGTGTTTGCCTCGCCGAAGGTCTGTATACCACCGAGAGAATGACCTGGCGCTCCCGAACCGAGCGCTCCTGCGGACCTGATCAGGATCAGCCAAAGTTTCCGCGATCCGGTGTCGGTGCTCCGGCAGCAAATCAGGATGTCGCTCGGCGATGTGGCGTTCCCTCTCCTCCGTCAGTTCCACCTCACCCGTAAGGTAGCGGCAAGGGTATCGGGTCATCGCACAGCACCAATCAGGATATTCAGTATATCCATCACGCCTTTTCGTCTGGTGAATACTATATCAGGCTTTGCTTGCGTTGTGCAACACCACCAGACCACCTCGTTCCGAACCAGCTTCAACCAACGCTACAGCAGTCGCCGAAGAAGCAATTGCCCGTTTGTTCAGGTTCTGCTATGATTCCCCTGTGACGCGAGAGCAAAGCGTGGAGGTGCAGGTATGTCGCCAATCGGGGACGACCTCGACAAGCTGGTGCTGCGATATAAGGGTGACCGGGAGTCGGTCTACAACACTTGGTTCGTGGAGAGTCCCGCTCGCCTGAAGGCCTTCCGCTCGATCCGCCGCGGCGTGATGGAGGTCGTGAAGGCAATCCGAAATGGAACCTTCGGCAATGACTTCAAAGGCTCGCAACTGGAGACGGTGCTGGAGAGCATTACCGAGCAGAAGCAGGTCTTTGCAGGCGCCGCTCACCCGTTCTACTGGAAGCCCAAGCTGCGTATTCCCGACATCTACGAGAACGAGGCCAATAAGCAAGCCTTCGGCCAGTTTCTGGAGCAATGTCTGAACACCTCGAGCGAGGATCGCCTGGTGCGCGCGATCTTGGAGCTGGACAAACGGGGCATCAAAGGGCTCGGCCCGGCCGTGGCGAACATCCTTTACTTTCTGCACCCGACGCTGTTCCCTCCGTTCAACACCGCGATGGTCAGGGGCTTCAACGGCCTGTTCTGCGACGCGAAGAAACTCGGTTCCTGGGAGCAGTATCTACAAATGCGCGAAGTCATTATCATTGCCAACCGACGTCTGGCGGTGCCGCTGTCAACCGACCTCGGAGCGTTTTCTGGGCTGCTCTTCGACATCGGGGTGGGAAAGATACTTCTCGAGTCGGGCGCGCTGAGCGAGCTAGCCCTCGAGCGAGCGAAGATCGAGAAAGTAGCGAAGGACCGCCACGAGCAGGTGCGGCGTGACCAGCAGGAAGAAGGTGAACACCTGAAGATTCAGTATCTGCTGACGAAGATCGGGCGCGCCCTCGGCTACACGGTCCACGTAGCGACAAACGACCGGAGCAAGGCCTACGAGGGGCAGAGTCTGTCCTTTCTTACGGTCGATGCGCTGCCCGACACCGGGCTGCCGTCGGACGTGGCGCAGACCGTAGGATTGATCGACGTGCTGTGGCTGGCGGCCGCCAACGGCGAGATCGTCTGCGCCTTCGAGGTGGAGAAGAGTACGTCGATCTACTCCGGAATCCTCCGGCTGATCGACCTCGCCCACTCCCTTGGCGACCCCTCGCCGCACCTATTTCTGGTGGCCCCGGACGCGCGAGAAAAGGAGGTTCGCGCCCAACTCCATCGACCCGCCTTTGCGCAGCTAGGTGGGCTGCAGTTGCGATACATCTTGTTCTCAGACCTGTGCGAGCACTGCGACGGCATGTGCAAGTTCGGAGACGACCATCGTGTGCTGCTGAAAATCGCGAAGACAAAGGGCAGCTAGTCAGCGGGATCTGCAAGGGAAGACAATGCCATCTCCGCAAACCTGGGGGCAGTGCGTCGCAGGGTTTTCAGTAGCTGCATCACCGTTGCGGTCGATCTACTTAAAGCGCTGGCCTGAAGCATCAGAACCAACCGCATCTTATCTTCATCAGTGTGCCATAGGTCGCACAGGAACTCGTCGGCGGACTGAACCTCAATACTGTACGGGGCACAGGCTGAGGGTTGAAAGTGTGACTTGTTGTTTGTGACGATGAGACCAGCGCCGGCCCTGACAGCCGCGGCAAGCACGTGACGATCGTGTTCTTGGTTGCGCATAGACGGAATGAGATCCTCAAAGCCCGCGACCATAGCGTCGGGGAAACACTCCACCATTAGAGCGATCGTGCGGTCAATGCGGTCAGGAGCCAGGTCCGGTCGCTTCGCTTTCAGAGAACTCGCTACTTCTTCGAGTATCTGCACCGTCCAAACTGGCCGAATATAATGTGATTCTTGACCGACACGGGATTTCGCGGTATTGTTGAAGTATAGAAGTATAGAGGTAAATGCCTTTTGGAAATTCAGGAGAGCGTGCAACTCTGCGAGGAGTGCACCAAACTGAGAGGAGAGAGATATTCCTATGTCAGTTTCAGATAACGCCAGGATCGACGAGCAGTTCCTGGCGACGTGGAATTCGCACAATGTGGATCAAGCGCTGGCGCTCTTAGCCGAAAACATAGTTTGGTACGATGTAGGCAGTCCGCAACCTTTCCAGGGCAAAGACGCGGTTCGTAAATACATACAGGGTTGGTTCACAGCATTTCCGGATATGAAAGCGTACACCAAGAATCGGGTCATAACGGACGATCAGGTGGCCGCCGAGGTGGAATTCTCAGGCACCCACACGGGACCGCTGCAAAGCCAGCCCAACCTGCCGCCGATGCCGGCGACCGGCAAGAAGGTCAGTGGCAAGGGAACGTATTTCGTGAGAATCCGCGATGGCAAGATCGTGGAGGTGCACACCTATCCGGACGTCGCCGGGATGATGGCGCAGCTTGGATTCACGCCCCCAACGTCGCTGATTCGCTAATCGGCCTGTACGCCAGAGGCCTGGAACTGAGAGAGGTTCCAGGCCTCTTGTTTTTTTGATGGACTTGACACCAGCCATTCATCGTAGTATGATAGCAGTATGAACGCAGAAGAGGTTACAGTGAAAACAAGAAGCGCGCGTACATCGACTGATTCGAGGAACAGGCGTCCCACAAGGCAGAGTACTCACGATCGTCTGACCATCTCCCTACCTTCCGATGTGGCGGCCCAGTTGCGAGCTGACGCGAAAGCGGCCGGCTCTCCGTCTTTGAGCGCTTACGTCAAGGAGACGCTTGAGCAACGCGCCAAGACACGGACTTTCCGAGACCTGCTCGACGAGATGTTCCGCGAGAATCCGATGACCGACGAGGAGCGAGAATGGGCGGACGCCATCCTCGATCGCTGACGCTTGACGCCGGCGCGCTGATTGCCGTCGAGCACGCAGACCGTCGCGTCAGCACGATCCTACGCCGGGCAACCGAGCGGGGTGCCCAAATCCTTATCCCGGCAGGAGCACTGGCCCAGGTTTGGCGCAGGGGGTCCCGGCAAGTGCGTCTGGCCCTGCTTCTTGATGACCCCGACGTTACCGTCGAGGCCATCGACGCTGAACTGGCGAAGGCGTGCGGTGAGCTGTGTGGCCGACGAGGGACGGACGACGTCGTCGACGCCTCAGTAGTCCTAACCGCCAGCCGCTGCAACAGCATCGTCCTTACCAGCGACATCGATCACCTGCGCAGGCTGGCGCCAGGCCTTGAGCTTGTGCAGGTGTGAACGTCGAGCGACTTGGACGGCGAGGTATCCAGCCGACTCAATGTACAGCTTCGTTTTCCGCAATGTTCTATGCAATTCTATGCCAGACACGATACAACGCCCCGCGAGCCACCCAAATCCGTGGATTCCCTCGTGAGGGTTCACCCGTTGGGTGAAGGTTTGAGCACGAATCCACGGATTCAGGAGCCACCAAGGCCGTTGCAATAATACGCCATACATGGTAATATACTCGTATGAAGTACGAGCAGCTTGTTGAGATCGTGGGCGACGAGCCGGTCTTCGAGACCGGGCTCCTGCTGGCCGGGAAGATCGACCCAAACGACGTGCGGCGGCAACTGTCGCGCTGGACGGAGGCCGGCCGTATCTTACAGTTGCGACGGGGGCTTTACGCGGTGGCGCCGCCTTTTCAAAAAGCCAAGCCCCACCCATTTGTGGTCGCGAACAGACTAGTGCACGGGTCTTACGTCAGTTGCGAGTCGGGCCTCGCCCACTATGGGATGATCCCGGAGGCCGTGCCCGTCGTCACCAGCGTCACCACCGGGCGGCCTGGCCGCTGGGATACGCCCCTGGGAAGCTACCTGTTCCACCACATCAAAAGGGATATGTTCTTTGGCTACTCTCTGACAGCGTTGGCCGCCGACCAACAGGCATTCGTGGCGAGCCCCGAGAAGGCCCTGCTCGACCTCATTTACCTGCGCCCAGGCGGACACTCGATGGAGTACCTGCGGGAGTTGCGCCTGCAAAACCTGGATGCGCTTGACCCCACGGAGCTCGATCGGCAGGCGCACCTGGCGAAGAGCAAGAAGCTGGCCCAAGCAGCGCGGCTGGTCAAAGAGCTGCGCATCAGCGAAGCCACGGAGTATGCGGCGCTGTGAAAGAGCACCTTGCTGCTCTGGTCCGTGCCAGTCGTTCAGTCTCCCAGGCAAGAAATGTTGCCAGGGAGTATTTGCAGGCCCGAGTGATGGCTTCCCTTCAGCGCGCCGGGGCTATGATTCCTCTCGCCTTCCACGGTGGCACCGCCCTTCGATTCCTGTACTCTTTGCCTCGCTACTCGGAAGACCTGGGCTTCGCCCTGGAGCGCCCGGGACCCGGCTACGATTTTCGTGCCTATCTGCGCGCGGTCCGGTCTGACCTTGAGCGTGAAGGATACGCCGTAGATGTGACGGTGAGTGACCAGAAGACCGTGCACAGCGCGTTTGTACGCTTCATTGGGTTGGTTTATGAGCTCCGTCTGTCGCTGCATCGTGACGAAGTCCTCAGGGTCAAGATCGAGGTGGACACCAACCCGCCGGCCGGGGCTATCCTGGCTACCAGCGTCGTGCGCCGCCACGTTACGCTCCAGCTACAACATCACGACCCCGCGTCGCTGCTGGCCGGCAAATTGCACGCCGTCTTGCACCGGCCCTACCCAAAGGGCAGGGACATTTACGATCTACTGTGGTACCTGAGTGACCGCCAGTGGCCCGCGCCGAATCTCGCGATGCTCGGCAATGCCCTTCAGCAGACCGGCTGGCACGGGGTCCAGCCCACTAAGGACAGTTGGCGCCACATCGTACGCCAGCGAATAGAGACCGTTGATTGGCAGCGGCTGGTGGCCGATGTGGGACCCTTCCTGGAAGACGGGCTGGAGCTTGCCGTGTTTACCCGTGAGAACCTTCTCCAAGTTCTTGAGAGGGAGTAGTGGCGAAGGCCACGATCTTTGCGGCGCGCCAGGAAATGGACTTACCGACGCATGCTTGACGAGATGTTCCGCGAGAATCCGATGACCGACGAGCAGCGAGCACGGGCGGACGGCATTCTCATTTCTGCCAATCCTCGCGCTCACTGCGCACATATCCCTGAGGCTCCACGTCCTGCCAAATCTCGCGATGCAGACCACGCAGGTGCTGGCTGTAATCCCTCGGTTCGGGCATCAGCACGATGTAGCCATCCCGGACGTCGACCAGCAGATGGTCCCCATTCTCAATGTGCAGCTTCCTTCTAGCTGCCGAGGGCACCGATACCTGAAATTTCTGGCTCACCTTGACCCTTATTGCCATCGCAACAAATCTCCCGAGCGGTATTGGCCAAGTATTATAGCTCAAATGCTAAGCGATTTCCGCGATTTCCATTGCTTCTTCACCGATATCGTCGGTAGAGAGAGGCTCTTTGTTGATCCAGTAACTTCTCCTGCGTTTCCCCCTTGAGCGTCGCCAACTCGCAGTCCAGGCGGTCAAAGACCTCTGGGGGCAGCGTCAACTTAGGATGTGGCATAGGGTGGGCGGCAAGAAGCCGAAGGCGATACGTGGTGGGCGGGTGTGTGACATCCAGGCGTGAGCTTTCCATCTGTTTTACTCGTCTGAGTCGCTCCAATTCCCGCTCCGGCATCTGGCCAATTTCCTTCCGAAGTTCCTCAAACACGTCTTGTTTTTGCCGATCCCAATTCAACGAAGCCCGAAGCACGGTACACTCAAATGCTCCGACGAAGTGTAGCTTATCCAGCAGGGCCAGGACCGCTTCAGTTCCGGCGACGCTGGCGGCGAGGTAATCTGCCAGGTACTCGGCCCGCTGAGAAACCAGCCATGAAAGGTGGATAAGAGCATTCGCCATCAGAAGCGCGACTTCCGACAAGCCTAGTGCGAGCAGGTTGATTGGAACTAAGGCGAGCGCCATGAAGAACCCAACTCCAGGCTCCCACAACCGGTCCGGCCTTAGCAGCACGTGCCAGGAGATCAGGGAGTCCACCGCGCTGCCGACAAAAAAGCCCCGGAAAGGATCACCGTTAACGCCATGCGCTATCTCGTGGGCCATGAGCCCGACTCGCTCTGGGCCACTGAGGATCGACAGCAGGGGCAAGCCAAGGCACATAGTCGGTCTGCGCCGCCAACCGGCGTGCATGAAATAGGCGTTGAAGATCGAGTCTATGGCTATGCTGTCCAGCGTAGGAGCGCCGAGCTGTCTGGAGATTTCATCCGCCACACCGTAGAGGGTGGGAAACGAGCCTCTCGGCAGAACTCCTTCCGGACACCTTGCTGGGATGGGGCGAAGTAGCCAGGCAACTCCCAGGCACAACAGTCCCGCGGCGACTAAGATGATCGCCGGCCATTCGCGGATTATCAGGGCGAGGCCGAGCAGCGCAAAACCCACCGTTAGAGCGTGAATTGCAGCGGCGCAAAGGAAGGCCAGGACCTTGGACATCGTCCAGACGGGTCTTAGAGATTCGGCGCTCACCATCTCATCGAAGAGGCTCTTGCTCAACTTGATCCCGGCTGAGGCGTACAAATACTCGAAGAGATTGCGAGGACGACGAACTTCCTGGGGCTGGAGGTTCCAACCGCACCGGTCGCACCACGTGACATAATTGGCGTCGACCGGTAAAACGGCGTCGCAGTTGGCGCATTCGATTGTTTGGACGTCGGACTCCGAGTGCACAGTCTGCGTCTGCATCCGCTCCTCCTCTTTGACCAGGCCGAAATCGTCAAAACGCGGAAATGCCTAACCGGGGCAGAGTCAATACCAACCGCCTATACTTGCAGCCTATGGTGCCCCCCCCCTCTCAGTTAGGGAGAATAACTGGCAAAAAGAGCTTGTCCAACGCTCCCGCGGCCGGGATAGCCCATAGCTCAGGCCCGCTGTTGCCATCATCGGCAACGAAGTAAATGGTCGACCAAACAATGGTGAATGACGAAGGGTAACTGACGGTTGCACCGGGGGCAATGTCCTGCACTAGGACGGTGCCGGCTTCCGTGCCGTCGCTTTGCCACAACTCACTACCGTGGACACCATCATCGGCTGCAAAGATAATTCCGCCGCGTGATCCAACGGCGGTGATGTGTTGAGGAGACGAGCCGCTCGCTCCGGGACGTATGTCCTTCACCATCACGGTACCGTTCACAGTCCCGTCGCTCTTCCACAACTCGGGGCCATGAACACCATCGTCGCCGACGAAGAACACAATGCCGTTTGCGCTAGCAAGGCCGGAGGGGTTAGATGATCCCGTGCCCGGGTTAATATCCTTCACCGTGGCGGTGCCAACTCCTGTGCCATCGCTCTTCCATAACTCCGCGCCAAAGGGAGGAGTCGTCGCGACAAAAAATAGGGTGCCCGCCACATTCGTGAGCGACGACAACAAGTAGAACCGAGCCGAGTACCCATCCTTCACAATCACGGTCCCGGCTCTTGTTCCGTCACTTTTCCACAGATGTCTGACATAATTTGTGTCGTTGGTTGCGACAAAGAACAGGGTGCCATTGACATTGACTAGGGACTCAACATATGACCAGCGCTCGCCGGGGTTAAGATCGCTTAGAAGAACCGTCCCGGCAGCGGTGCCATCGCTTCTCCATATCTCACGACCCTCGGATGCCGAGCTACCCATAAAGAATAGCGTGCCGTTGACGTTGGTGAGGTACAGCCCGTGGGGATAGGTCGATCCGATGAAGATCTCTTTCAGTTGAAAAGTACCTTCTGAGCTTCCATCACTCCTCCAAAGGCTATGTCTATCCGGGCTGCTCTCGGCAACAAAGAATACCACGCTCCCTGAGATAGTGAAGGAGCCTGCAGTAAGCCCGACATCCTTGAGTCGGCTGGTCCCAGCAGGGGTGCCATCGCTTCTCCATAAGCCCGTGTTAGTTGCGCCGGCCCTGGAGGCGAACAGCAAAGCGCCGTTCAAGTTCATAAGCTCCGAAGGGTAAGAACTCCCACCTGATAGCAAGTCGACGACCATTGCGGTGCCAGCCTCTGTACCATCGCTCCTCCACAACTCGACGCCACGCTCGCCATCAGTCGCCGCAAAGTACAGCGTACCATTGACGCCTTTGAGAGAGGTAGCCGAGGACCCAGATGCGCCAGGACGAATGTCTTTGACAAGATTAGCAGCCAGTGGCGTTGACCTAGCCTTCCAGGTGTGACTATCACGCCCGGAGGATAAGAAACCTGCTTCTATGACCGACCTTTGAGATAGGGCAATACTAGCCGAGACCACTAATGCCACGGCGGTAAGGAGAGCCAACCTGGTTGGGGCCAGAAGGCCGTGCCGATTGAGGATGCGAAATGTATGCTTCACGTAGAAAGCTCTGTACATCATCGCTACCCCGAACTATGATGTTCAAGCGCCACGCTTCTATGAGACTTGGTGGGAAGCCTGGTGTGGATGGATCCACACAGATCTATGAGCACTACGTTTTCTTGATCAACCTCTAGACGACCAACCAGCGCGAAGTTTAGCACATTGCCAATTGACCTGCAACCGTGAGAGAGCCAGAGCCATCCTTCCAGATCATTTTGGCTCTTTTTGGTGCAGGCACAAATGCGCCGCCCTCGTTGCAATCGTGCCATTAAGGCGAAGCCGAAGCGTAATGAAGAAACCCTGCGCACGTGCGCCGAGACCCTGAGTCCTTCTACGGTGGAATTGCTGTTCGCGGTAATCATTTTGCTTATGATAGTGGTTTTCGTCAGGCTTGTCGGTTTACCATCCCGGGTCACCGTGTTTGAGTTGGAGAGGGCTCTAAGATATACGCGAGGCCGGTTTCGCGATACCCTTGGCCCCGGCCAGTATTGAGTCTCGGTCGACGTCAAAGACATAATGTTTCCCGGGGAGCTGAAGAAGGTCTTCTCACAAGTAGTCAAGGCAAGACAAGAAGGGTTGGCGGCATTGGAGAAGGCGCGTGGCGAGACGGCTGCGCTCAGGAACCTGGCCAACGCCGCGCGGCTTGTCGAGGAGAAGCCGACCCTGCTACAGATCCGGATGCTCCAGCAGTTGGGCGAGGGCTCGGGCAACATCCTGGTTCTTGGAGTACCGCCGGCGGGCATGCCGCTTCCTCTCCGCGGCAAAGAGGGAAAGCACCAGCGGGAGCCCTCGAGCTCGCCTGAGCCCAATGCCGACAAGGAATTAGGGCCGATTTTGGGCCAGTGTTAGTGACGCAATGTAATCGGGATCAGCGGGGACCGAGAGCATCGCTTGGCCGCTGTCGCGCCCATCGGGCAACCCCGGCCAGCAATGCGAGCGCGCCGATGACGATGCCGATAATCAGACTGGTTTGAACGGCGATTCCCAGCAGCCATACGCACACGGCGTAGACTATGCCTCCTCAGGCGATGCCTCCGAAGAGGCTGCTTATGAGTTTGCCCATTTTGTCCTCCTTGCTCAGATATGCACTTAGAGATGCGAGCCGTTCATTAGTCTTTGATGGATCATTTCCGATGGTCCCCGCCCCGGGGTATTCCCTCTATCAGACATTCACCCTTCCGTCAGACGATGCATAACTCGAACTCCTGCTCGCCCTATTGTATATCGGGATTGTCGGCTTCCACAAGGAGGGCCTAAGCCTAGCGGTTTTCTAGGTTTTCAGCCATGATCAGAAGTGTTTGTTATCAAGTGGGCGTACGTACAAATTCTTCCGTCCTCGTCAATCACGGTACCTGGCGAATTACGTGGGCGCTCGCTTCAATGGCATTTCGACCTTGACTGCTAATCGCACGATTGTTACCATGCGTCCTACGAGACTGAAGAACATGACCGCTGCCATAAAGTGACCGCAACTAGGCAACTCGGTTTGCACGGGTTCTTGGTGTCGTCAGGCATTGGGGCTACGTCAGTAAGCAAAACGACGCCAGTTTGCTCGTCGTTTTCTTCTGCATGACGAAGTGCTCGATAAATGCGCTTTGAGTTGCCCCCGGAAGCACACCTGGCACGTGGGCCAGTGCGGGTATATATCACGTCAGGCAGGTCGCGATCACGGGAGGTGTCGATATGATACTGGAAGACAAGATTGCTCAAGACATTAAGGAGTTACATGGGAAACTGACTGCCGAGGATAAATTGGTGTCCAAGGCTCAGTTGGCAGTCTATTGTGACACGTTCGTGAAACGATTCGGTCCTGACAAGCTAGGGGGTCTTGATGGCGAAGCTCTTCTTCAAACGATGCATGCTCACGGAAACAGGGATAGCCTGGTCTACTGGCTAGAGTTCAAGAATGACGACGAGTTCCCCGCTATTTTTGGCGGCATCGGTGGTGGGAGCGCTCTAAAATTTGGAATCTATCGTCGAAAAGACACTGGCGCATGGATGACGGGCAGCTCAAAGGACCAGCGCGAATTGTCGCCAGATCAAGCAATCGAATTTGCGCGAAAGCACCGCGATCAACTTCTGAGAGGTTGTCAGCTTCTGGACAAGCTACCGATAGATGCAAGCGAGGCAGAATACGTCGAGTTGCAGAGGAACATGTACGAAGTGGCGCCAGAAGTGAGCCGTCTCGCTTGGGGCCATAAGTACTTCTGCCTCATTCATCGTGACAAACTTGATGACTATCACCGGGATGAGTACCAGCGATTCCATCTGATTAAGATGCTGCAAGTACCTCCTGACGGTGATGGAAAATATATAGTTGGCGGTCGTTTCGCTGCCATCGCACGGGAGTTGGAAATTCCCTTGAACCACTTGACCGCCATACTCAACAGTCGGAATGGGCGACCTTATCGATACTGGCGGATCGGGGTAAGCGATGGAACTCAGCTACGAAATCGGTGGGAGATGATGCGAGATGGAGGCTGCGTTGCCGTCGGTTGGCCTAAGCTTGGTAATCTGTCTGAAATCATATATAACCGGGACTCGAAGGAAAAGGTCAGGAACTCAATGGCGAATCACTACCCCGGCCCAACATCGGTTGTTGGAAGATCAACGCAGCAAGTCTTTAGCTTTCTAGGAGCTATGGGTGAAGGCGACGTAGTGCTGGCTTCAAACGGGAAGGCCATTTTGGGCGTGGGCAAGGTGTTGGGCGGTTATGAGTTTGAGCCTTCTTCAGACTTCCCTCATAGAAGAAGAGTTCAGTGGCTTAGTCTTCACGAATGGGAATTCGCCAAACCTGAAGGGCTCCGCACAGTTGTGCAAGAACTAGGCAAATACCTAGCCAACCTGGTCGATATCGAAAGGCGCATTCTTGAGGGGTCTTCTAAACCGATCTCATCTACAATTGCGGGTAGGACCGTCCAGCATTTGGAGCCTCTAACGGGTGTGCCAGGTCGGATCCAAGCAGTGTTGGAGCGAAAAGGGCAGGCAATTCTGTACGGACCTCCAGGGACAGGCAAAACCTATTGGGCAGAACTGGCTGCCTGCGAATTGGCAGCGCGCTCCAGCTTCCGCGTGCCCTTTACGCAGCTGACTAGCGAGCAGAAGTTTGTGGTAGTTGGTGACGGCACGAATTCCTGCGGCTTGGTGAGGATATGCTGCTTTCATCCCGCCTACGGTTACGAGGATTTTATCGAAGGATACAGGCCAGAGCAGATCAACGGCCGGATGGTGTTCAGTAGGAGAGACGGCGTCTTCAAGAAGCTTTGTGATGACGCGCAAGCAAGGCCCAATGATCATTTCTACCTCATCATTGATGAAATCAACAGGGGGGACATTCCGAGGATTTTTGGTGAATTGTTGACCGTTCTGGAGAAGAACAAACGCGGCAAATCAATGCTCCTACCACTCAGCGGTCTGCCGTTCAAAGTGCCTAGCAATGTCTTTGTGATTGGAACTATGAACACGGCTGATAGATCTATCGCTCTGTTAGATACCGCCCTCCGTCGACGATTTGGCTTCATTGAGCTTATGCCCGATAGTTCGGTGCTCGCCAATGCCCTCGTTGGAGATATACCGCTGGGCCTGTGGCTTGATGCCCTGAACTCACGCCTTTGCGTTCATATTGGGCGTGATGCAAGGAACCTGCAAATCGGACATTCCTATTTCCTCGACGAGGGGCATTCTATCAAAGATTTTTCAAAGTTCTCCAGGGTGATTCGGGAGGATATTGTCCCTCTCCTTGAGGAGTATTGTTACGAGGACTATTCGACGCTGGAGAAGATCCTCGGAAACGGTCTAATCGACGCGAAAGGCCAACGCGTCAGGCACGAACTCTTCGATACCTCTAGGCGGGATGACCTGGTTCTCGCACTGCTAGCACCCTGTCCAGAAATTTCGGCGTCCTTACCAGCAATCGCATCGGAGGTGGATAATCTCGGTGAAGAGGTTGAGGAGAATGACGATGAACCTGTAAGCGATGGTGTATGACTGCTCCAGAGATTTCGGTCGAACTGCTTGAATGGGAGAAACGATCCCCAGAGCCAGGGACAAATCTAGCTGGATTTTGTTTGGAAACCGACGCTGCTACTCAAAAGCTAGTTAATGATTTGTCCAGAACCGGCGTGCTCGAAATCCTGGAACTACGGGATGGCCTTTTCATTCGTGCACTCTCGTACGTTGGAAGGATCAAACTGGGCAATGTCCAGATTACCGTTTCTCCAAAGATCGCAGGCATACACCTGCTCCACTTGTTACGTTACGCATATGGACTTCGCCACCTACAGTATTTCTCTCAGGTTGGCTATGGGGCCGAGGCTCAGGCGTTTCAGGATTTGCTCATCAGCCAGCTGGTTGCTGAGGTGAGGGAACTTCTGTCGCGTGGGCTCCAGCGTAGATACGTGGGGAGATACGAGCAACTCGCCAGTCCTCGAGGCAGGATTGACCTTCAAAGAATGATCCACCAGGGTGGGGTAATTCAGGGCTTACTGCCTTGTACGCATTATCCAAGACTTGAGAATTGCTTGACCAATCAAGTATTGTTTGCTGGTCTGAGACTGGCAAGCCTGTTGACATATGACGTTCGCCTCAAGACTGAGCTTCGACGTTTGATCGCGCTCCTTGAAGAATTCGTGTCCCGTATTGCCCTCGGCCAAAACACTTTTGCGAGACTAGAGAGAGAAACTGATCGGCTTACTGCGGCCTATGAACCAGCGATCACGATCATCCGGTTGTTGTTTGATTCTCAGGGCATCAGTTTAGACGATCTCGAATTCCGGATCCGCATGCCCGGGTTTATGTTTGACATGAACAGGTTTTTTCAGGCGCTGTTGTCCCGGTTCCTGAGGGAGAATCTGCCTGAATGTGTGGTGCGAGATGAGTACCGACTCAAAGGCATGATGACTTACGTCCCTGGCCACAACCCAGGGGGCAATCGAGCACCAGAACCGCGCCCCGACTATGTGATCATGCAGGGAACTCAGGTTGTTTCAATACTCGACGCTAAGTACATCGACTTGTGGGAGAAACCGTTGCCTATCAGGATACTTTACCAACTTGCGATGTACGCCTTGAGTCAAGGCGCCAAGAGAATTTCGACTATCCTTTATCCGAGCACCGGCAGCGACAGGCGAGAGGCCAGAATAGAAATAAGCGATCCCGTTTATGGAAACCATTGCGCACAAGTGGTCACTCGGCCAGTCGATCTAGCGTATTTGGAGAAGCTGGTTTCGAACGTGGGGAGGATCGAATCTGATAGGGAGCGCACAGCCTACGCGCGTTGGCTGGCTTTTGGATGAACGTACGTTTGCTTCGATCCTGGCTGTTTGATCTGGCTTGGCAGTCTGCATATTGCCCTCGAATGACTTGTTATCCATGAAACGCCGAACCAGGGTTGCTAGCGGTTAATTTAGGTTCGGGTACAGTCGCACGTGGACTGGCGGAACTCCAGACGTGTTGGTCGAGAAGTGTGAGTAGAGCCATCTTTCATGCGCAAAGTGGTAACAGTGTTCTGGTGCCTACCTGGTTGTGGAAAGTGCGTATGGCACGCGCATCAACTCGGCACGTCGACCAATATCAGCTCGCTTGGGTCAATGCCTCGGATGACCAGCAGACCGCTGCCGAGAACCTTCGCCGCGTCGCCGGTCGTCAGGCGCTGGTCGTTTAGGTCGACCGCGCCGGCAATGAGGTAGAGGTAGCCAAGGTGTTCTTCGCGGAACTCGCATTCCAGCGTTACCGCCGGCTCGAGGCGGGAAACGTAGACGCCGGCATCTTGATGTACCATCACGCCGCTACCGTCCAGCCCTTCCGGATGCACGATCTGCAGCAGCTTGTTGCGCCGGTCGTCGATGCCGAAAACCGCTTGCGCGACCGATGGCGTAATGCCACGTCGGCTGGGCGTGATCCACATCTGGATGAACTGCATCGGCTCGATCTTGGAGTGGTTGCGCTCGGAGTGCCAGGCGCCCGAGCCCAGCGTCATGCGCTGCGCGGATCCGGCGGGCAGCACGCCGTCGTTGCCGAGGTTATCGGCGTGCTCGAAGGTACCGGCCACGACGTAGGTGATACCTTCGACGTCCTGGTGCGGGTGCAGCGGCCACACGGCACCGGGAACCAGACTATCGTGGTTGAAGACCCGCAACTTGCCGATGCCCATGTTGCTCGGGTCGTAGTACCGATCAAAGCTGAAGTGCCAGCGGGCCTGGAACCAGCCTCCTGATGCCGCGTAGATGTCAGCATCGCGGCGTATCTGGAGAGGGGCAG
>JACQUC010000008.1 GCA_016210495.1 Chloroflexota bacterium | reverse complement strand
TTTCTGCCTCGTCCCTAAAATCAGCTGTTTTCTAGGCCATGACTCCCCACTTACGTTATCAAAAGCGCCTATTTTAGGTACCTATCCCTAAAATCGGCATTTTTCGCTCCGCGACTGCGGAAGTTGGGCTAGTTGTTGGAGATTTGACGTGGAGGCACCACCAGCGTACAATCCAGCCTGACAGGACGCAAGCTGTGCACGCCTCGGCAGTTATGGAAAGACGCATTATCCATATCGACCTCGACGCCTTCTTCTGCTCGGTTGAGGAGTTGCTCGATCCTGCTATTCGCGGCAAGCCGATCATCGTCGGCGCCGACCCCAAGGGCCGGGGCGTGGTGGCGGCGGCCTCATACGCGGCGCGGCGCTATGGCGTGCACTCGGCCATGCCCATCGGGCACGCGGCACGTCTCTGTCCGAACGCCGTCTTTCTGCGGCCCAGACACGACCTGTACGCCGAGTACTCTCACAGGCTGATGGCAGTTCTACGAGAGTACACGGATCTCGTGGAGCCAATCTCCATCGACGAAGCGTTCCTGGACGTCACCGGCTGCCAGAGGCTGTTTGGAAGAGCCGAGGACATTGGCCGTGCAATCCAACGACGTGTGCAAGAAGAGATCGGGCTGCCCTGTTCGGTTGGCATTGCCACGAACAAGCTGGTCGCCAAAATCGCTTCCGACTCGGGAAAGCCCAACGGCTTCGTCGTCGTGCCGCCGCGCCGAGAGGCCGAGTTTCTCGCTAGTCTGCCGGTGTCCAGGCTATGGGGCGTCGGGCCGAAGACCGCGGAGCGCTTGCGAGCCAACGGGGTGCAAACCATCGGCGACCTCGCGGCACTCCCCGCGGACACGCTGCGGGCACGGTTCGGCAGACTGGGCGAGTATCTTCATCAGCGGGCACTGGGCCAGGACACCAGGCCGGTGGAGCCGGAACGCGAGCGAAAGTCCATCTCCAACGAGCACACCTTCTTCCAGGACAGCGGGGACCCGGACGTGATCACGGGCAGGCTGTTGCAGTCATCCGAGCGCGTGGCCGCGGAGCTCCGCCGCAAGGGCTGGCAAGCGAGAACGATCGCGCTGAAGATTCGCTTTGCCGACTTCAAAACGATCACAAGGAGGCGAACCCTGGGTCAGCCCACGTCCTCCGGGGAGACCATATGGGCCACCGCAAAGTCGTTGCTCCGCGACGCGCTGAAGCCCGGCGCCAAGTTGCGGCTGGTGGGCGTTGGGGCGAGCAACCTCATTGCCGCCGTGGACGTCCAGCCCAGCTTCTTTGACGGTGAGGCAGAGAGGATCCAGGAGCTCGACCGTACACTGGACCACCTGCGTGACCGCTTTGGCAAGAACTCAATATTGCGGGGGCGAGTGGCGGGTAAGCCGGCTGCGCCAGGGGGTGAGAAAGGCTCTCAAGATCGGCAATCGGAGCAGCAGTAGCAGGAGAACCAGGGCAATGTACTGGAGTGGCTGGCGAGTGTCCACCTTGACGCCCCAAAGGTAGTGCACGGCGGCCACCAGCGCGGCCGCGTACACCGCCCGATGGAGCAACGTCCAGCTCCGGCCCAGTCGCCTTCGCCAACCAGTAGTCGAGGTTACGGCCAGCGGCAGCAACAGCAGGAAAGCGGACATGCCGGCGATGGCGTGGCGCTTCTCCAACACACCATCCTGGATCAGTGAGGTGTCAAAGCCGTAGTCGAGCCCCACGAATATCAGCAGGTGGACGGCCGCGTATGCGAAGGCGTACAGTCCGAGGGTGCGGCGAAGCCACAGAAATGGCCCGAATCTAACTGAGTTCTGGTGCACAGTTGCAGTACGTAGGGGCAACCCTGTGTGGTTGCCCAGGGGTGGGGCGGGCGCCCCCGCCATTTCGCGCCAAAAACTAATCAGATGGTAAGCAGGCGTGCAGGAAAGGCTAAGTACCAGAAGGATCAGAGCCGTCTTGCCGGTCCGACGCGTAGCTGCCTCGATCGGATTGGCGGTCAACTGGTTCTGCGTGAGATCCCAGATGAGCAGTGCGAGAGGAAGAAGCAGTGCCAGGTGTAAAAGCAACCGGAGCCAATTGGTCTTCCGCGACATAGCCGATCAGTAGAGCTTTCTCGGGTCCATGCCCGCGTACAGGTGCGCCACCTGATCGGCGTAGCCGTTGAAGGGCAGCGTCCTGCGCCGGCGCGATTCGCCGATCCGGCGCTCTGTCGCCTGCGACCACCTCGGATGTGATACCTCGGGATTCACGTTGGCGTAGAAGCCGTACTCCTGCGGGGCGCTGGCCATCCAAAACGAGACGGGCATCTCTTCTACCAGATCGATCTTGACGATAGACTTGATGCTCTTGAACCCGTACTTCCAAGGCACCACCAGCCGAATTGGCGCGCCGTTCTGCGGGAGAGCGGGCTTGCCGTATGCGCCTGTGGCCAGCATCGTCAGATCGTGCATCGCTTCGTCCAGACGAAGCCCCTCTACATAAGGCCACTTGAACATGCCGCTCCTCTGGCCCGGCATCTGCTGCGGATCGTGCAGCGTCTCGAAGCGGACGTATTTGGCCCTGGACTGCGGCTCCGCCTCCTTGAGCAACTTCGCCAGCGAAAAGCCCAGCCACGGTATCACCATCGACCAGGCCTCCACGCAGCGAAGGCGGTAGACACGCTCCTCCTGCGGGAACGCCTTGACGATGTCCTCGACCCCGTACGCCCTGGGCTTGTTGACGAGTCCGCCCACTTGCACGGTCCAGGGCGCGAACCGGAAGCCACTTGACAGAGTCGCGACGTCGTCCTTTTCGAGCGAGAATTCGTAGAAGTTGTTGTAGTTAGTTATCGCTTCGTAGGACGTCCACACGTCGCTCAGCTCGTCGGTGCCGGCCGTGGGCTGGGCTGCAGGATTGCCAGTACTCTGCGCCGGATTTCCGATGCCGCACGCGCTGGCCAAGGTCCCCGCGGCCAGGGCGCCCGCGCCGACAAGAAACTTGCGCCGGGACAAAAAGAGGTGCTCCGGGGTAATCTCCGATGACTTGATCTTGCTCACGTCCGCCGCCTCCCCACCACCATCGGGCCATTTGCCTTACGCTTCCATTATATCACAGTGGTGTGGCCAGGTCGGGGAAACGAAAGAACTCCGCCGCCAGTTGCACGTTCATCGTGTGAGGAAAGACGGTGCGCAGGAACGAAGCGGTCAACAGCTTCCCAACTGACTCGGCGGGGCTCCCTTTGCACCTCAACCTGACAATGGCGTTTTCATCCAAGCTCGCGATCCGTTCGATCAGGTAGGTCTTGAGAGCCGACTGCATAGACGCTGCGTCGATTTCGAGATCTACCATGGGCCGGCTGGGCAGCTCGTGGAAATCGGCCCGCTGCAGGTGCCATTCGCCCGCTTCGTCGGCGGCGAGTGTGATCTCAAAGAACCCCTTTGGCTCTTCCTTCTCCGCAAAAGACGTTCGTTCTATCGAACCGGGGTAGATGACTGGGGTTTCACTTCGTCGTTGGCCCAGAATCTGCTTGCGGTGAATGTGCCCGGCGAGCACCGCCACGAAGCCCCGCGGGATCTCCGCCATCTTCACGACGTCATCGCCTGAGCGGAACGTGTAGCTCGAAGGACCGACCTGCGCGCCTTCGACGGCCTGGTGGATGCAGAGGAGCTTCACGGGTGCGGAGGAGCTTGCCCAGTCCGTTTCAGCTAGTAGCTGCCTGAAACGGCGACGGATGCCGTCGCGGACGAAAGGAAAGCCGGAGATCGCGAGCGTGGCTCCGGGTGCCTCGACGTGAAACGTGCGCGGTCTATCGAGAACGTAGACGTTTGGAGCAGACAACCACAGTGAACTCGGCAGGTTGCCCCGCTCGTGGTTTCCCGGCACGAGGATCAGCGGGATGCCGTTCTGGGCGAACCTCGACAGCCCATGGTACACTACGTCCACGATTTTCAGCGGCACCCGGCTGCGGAAGAAAAGGTCGCCACCGTGTAGCACGAGGTCCGGCCTGGTGTGCGCGGCATAGCGCAGAACGCGATGGAAATTCGCGAAGAAGTCCTCGCCCCTCCGCCTTCTATCCACCCTCGGCCTGATAGGGTAGTCGAAGCCCAGGTGCGTGTCGGCGAAAAACACAATTCTCAGTTGGTTGCGCATAAGGTATCGATCCCGAACAACTCGTTTTGGCCCAGTACCAGAATCTACCACGTATTGACAGGCAGCGCAAACAGCCTTATATTTGTCTTACCAGCGACTTTGCGCCTGTCCCACCTATTGTCTGCTGGGTCGTCGGGCCGGGTTCGGCCCGGCCGCGCCTGTACAGAGGGATAGCGCAAAGTGTTTGCCTGGCAATTGGAGATTCGGGAGGATTCGGAACGTGCCCGGGGAACAAGCGAAGCATCCAAAATGGCTCGCCTTCGACATCGAGATTGCCAAAGTCCTGCCTGAGAGCGCCGGTGATCTCAAGACGTACAGACCCCTCGGGATCTCTTGCGCCGCGACATCAGCCATCGATGGAGAATTGACTCTTTGGCACGGCACGCAGTCTGGCAACATCGCCGACAGAATGAACCAGGCCGAGGCGCAGGAACTGGTTCGTTATCTCGATCGGATGACATCGGCCGGCTACACAATCCTGTCCTGGAACGGCCTTGGCTTCGATTTCGATATCCTGGCCGAAGAAAGCTCTATGTACCCGGAATGCCGCGATCTAGCGCTCAAACACGTGGACCTGATGTTTCATTTTTTCTGCCTCAAGGGTTTTGCGGTGGGACTCGACAGCGTGGCAAAAGGCTTGGGATTGAAGGGAAAGCCAAAGGGCATCGACGGCTCTGTAGTGCCGCGAATGTGGGCCAGTGGACAACGGCAGCAGGTGCTGGAGTACGTGGCGGGGGACGTGCGCACTACTCTCGAGATCGCGCGACACGTGCACGAAAGGGGCCAGATCTGCTGGATTACCAGCCGGGGGGAGAGAAAAGCTGCTCCCATGCCCGCGTGGCTAAGGGCCGCCGACGCCTGTGCTCTGCCAGAACCGGATGTGTCCTGGATGACAAAGCCGTGGCCACGCAGCAAGTTTGTCGGTTGGACCCGAGCAGGGCTTGAGCCTCTGCGATGATTTGCTTTGGCACAGATATTGCCGTCCAATTTCCAGTTGACAAGTGTGGCTGCTTTGGCAACACGGCGGCCGCTGACGGGAGGATACCTATCGATGGCTACAAGGCTTTACGTGGGCAATCTGCCTTATAGCACAACAGAGGATGAGCTTAGAACCCTATTCGGTCAGGCCGGCACAGTGGTTTCGGTCGATTTGCCTTCGGATCGGTACACAGGCCGACCACGGGGGTTTGGCTTCGTAGACATGGAGAGCACAGCAGAGGCGGAGGAAGCAGTTCGAAAGTTCGACGGCTACTCACTCGAGAACCGCTCCATACGCGTTGAGATAGCAAAAGAGCGCAAGGAACGCGCCCCTGGCTTTCGTTCCTAGACGTACTGTGAGATGGAATAGGGGCCAGACGGCGTTTGGCTTGATCTGACCTCAGACCAGAGGCAGCAACTAGTCTTCCGCAGGGATACCACCAAATCGGTGCCCGGCTCATAGGTCTGGCGAGTTTTGCCGTTGCAGACTGGGGTCGGTGTCGTGCGGGTGGGCCAGGGTTGGCTGGTTCAGGCTGCAGTCTTCTTCTCGCCCGCGTTGATGCTACCGGGTTCTTGCGATTCTGGGCAGCAGGAGGGTGATGTCCGGAAAAGCGAGTAAAGGAGCAACTAATACCAGGACGAGCAACGCTACGATGGAGATTACCTTGGGAAAGGTTGACAGGTAGCAGGCAGCAGCATCGTTCGCGGTGACACTCGAGGCTTGGGTCCGAGAAGGAGGGCAAAGACAGTGTCGTACTATTGGTTGGACGCAGGCAAGACCGGGCTACTGTTCTTCGATATGTTAAACGCCTACTTTCGAAAACGCGGCGAGCCTATCGCGGAGGCCGCGCGGCCTATGGTGGCCAATTGCACGCGGCTGGCGGACGCGGCGCGGGAAGTCGGCATTCCTGTCTTCTACGCCCGGGCGGATCACCGCCCAGACGGGCTGGACTCAGCGCGTCTTCACACGGACACCGACATCTCGCTGCGACCGTGGCAAGACCCGGACAAAGAGTATGCCAGGCCTTTTGAGAAGGTGCCAGGTGGCTCCTGGGAGGCCCAGGTCATCGACGAGCTCAGGCCACAGCCAGACGACTACACCATCCTCAAACACCGCTGGAGCGCCTTCCACCAGACGCACCTTGAGCTTAGCCTTAGAACGCGCGGGATCGATACGATCATCTTGTGCGGCGGGTCCACCGAGGTCGGCGTTGCGAGCACTGCCTATTCGGCGCGGGACAGGGATTTTCAGTTGATCATAGTTCGCGACGCATGCGCAACTTCCCATCCCGACAACCACGATGCCCTTATGTATAGGGTTTTCCCGCGAATGGCCCGGGTGAGAACCGCCGACCAAGTCATCGAGATGATTCGACAGGGGCTGGGCCCGCTATCCTCCCAATAGCTCGAAAATCGGCGGGAACGTGCCCAGCACTCCCAGCGCGACCATGACCAGCATGACAAGGAACACCTTGCCAAAATCGACTTCTTTCTGCCTCCAGCGGATGTAGGCAACCGCCCACGCCACCAACCATATTGCTACTGTCATAGTAGTCTTGCCACTGAGAGGGCCGACCGGATCATAGAAGTTGAGGGCCTCTCGGAGGGGGCTGAAGGCTTGCGCTGAAGTCGTGAACACGCCGAGGGCCAAGCTGCCGATGCCCGACGCCAAGATGGCTGCGGCTGATGGGCCGTTGGGCGAAGTTTGCTGCATCGCCAAGATCGTTTTTCCTCCTATCTAGTGTATAGGCACCACCTTGGTGATGAATGCCCCGAAGAGGCCCGCGACACCCGCCGCGAGAAACGCGATGGAAAAGAGTACAATGACGGCTTTGCGTATCCTCTCCTCGTAAGCAAGGTTGAAGCCGTGACGCACGACAACGTAAGCTACTGCCGTGGCCAAAATAGGAGCCAACCAGGCAACGTGTTCCTTCCACTCCATCCCAAACGTATGCCAGGCAGCAAGCTCTGGATCTGCCAGCAAGTACGCTCGGGGAAACTGAATAAGGTCAGCTTCGGGCGAGGGTCTGGCCCGATACCACGGATAGATGACATAGGTGCCAGTGATGACGGTCAGCCACGCCACGATGGCCATGATCCAGGTGCCCGCGCTCAGCCGCCGCATCCGCTCCCGAAGTCCGGCGACCGTAACCCAGTCGCGACGCAGGCTCCAAAGACCGGCCAGACCACCGGCGAAGGCAAGCAGGAAGATGGCCCCTAGAACCATGCCGTGAATAACCGTCCAGAATTCTCGCTCTGTAAGAGACATAGGTTCCTCTCCAACTCGGTTGACCGATCACCGTTAAGTCGATTACTCGCCTCTCTCGTGACCATTCTGTTTGTGTCGCTTCATCACAGTTCGAGCGGCAACCTCCTCGGATCGCTCCCCGTAGCGGCCCGACTTCTCGGCATCTTCCTTGATATGCTCGTATTGGCGCTGCTCCTTCTTGCTGGCGCCACGCAGGTGTTTCCTCTCTGGCATCTCTTCCTCCGTTGGATTGACGAATCCACGCCCTGCCGCCACTGACCGCCCTCGGCGGCACCACGGCCGGGCTCATTAAACTACCGCAAGATATTTGCCAGGCCTGGAGCCAGATTACCTTGCCGGAGCAGATAGTGCGGACACTGGGATTAGAGCCGGGAGACGAGCTTATCGTGGCCGTAGATGAGGACAATCCGGAGATGATTCAGATACGCCCGCTGCACCGCAGCCACGCGGGGGCCCGTGCTGACCTTTTCGGCACGCCAGAGGAGGCGCGCGAATACGTCCGCGCCGAGCAGGAATCGTGGGGAATTGGCCAGGGTATCCAGCCACAACATCATTTCCCTGCTTAGGCTAGTTCCTGGTACAGAACAGAACAGCGTAGGGGCGAGGTTTCCTCGCCCTGGGCGGGTGGGGTTGGCAGCACCGCCATTTCGCAGCAACAACTAGGCTAACCATCCCGATCATCGCACGCACCTACCGGATAGCAGTAGAAGTCGCGGCACACCTGAGGACGCCGTGGGTAGATGCTGCACCCATCCTCCACGAGGTGACGGCAGGGCACGCCACGCCGCTTGGATAGCTCCGGAATCTCAGTCCACACGCAGCACGACGTACACGGAAAACAAGAGTTGATCCTCGGTTCTTTCAAGAACACGCCCTTTCTTTTCGGGTCAAACATTAACCGTGAGTGGTTCATCCAGCCTACCTAACAGTTCTAACTGCCGGAGTCCAGACACCAAGATACCTTCGGTCTTCGCCAACTCCAATGCGTCAGGGCGAATACCACGCGGCGCAACCATCCACAGTTGCTGAAGTGATAAATGTTTGGCTCTGGCATTGCCTTGCTACTCTTCAAAACCGCTTCTGGGTCCCGTCCTTCAGGCGAGTGAAGAGTGGACTTTCGCTGTCGGAAATCAAGTTGTGCATTGTGCTAACTCTTGAGCCGGCAACCACAAATTTGCTACGGTAGCAAATCATACGGTCATGTCATGCCCTACAGTTTGCTGCCGCATCAAACTATACGACATTGCCGTACGGTATGCTACAACAGCAAAAACGGTAACCGTCACTTGATGAAAGGGCGTTGGAGTACCGTCCGACCGAAATCGATCCTGACGGGCGGATTTGAGACTGCGGGGTTCGACGCTAACGATATGGGCTGCGGAGCCCGCGCCTGGTCATAGGCCCAGAAAAAACCGACCAAGCATCGTTTTGGTCGGTCGAGCGGAAGCGACGGGATTCGAACCCGCGATCTCAGCCTTGACAGGGCTGCATGTTAGGCCACTACACCACGCCTCCAGTTTTGGCCACACAAAGCCGCTCGATTGAGGGCCTTGCTCGTTTTGTAGTATAGCCGATGGCCTTTCCCTTTGTCAAATCGGCTATCCCGTCGCCCTGCGCCTCGGCTTGCTCGGGCCCTCACACGGGATGTATAATGCCACCGCTATGAAAGTCGCAGTCATCATCCCCAACTGGAATGGCGCCAGTCTCTTGCCCACCTGCCTCGACTCGCTGCGGGCGCAAACGCTGATGCCCGCCGATATCCTGGTCGTAGACAACGCCTCTACCGACGATTCGGTCGAAATCACCCGCCGGAATTATCCAGAAGTGCGGCTGATCTCCATGCCGACGAATCGGCTCTTTGCCGGGGCCGTCAACGAGGGCATCCACCACACCGACGCCGACCTTATCGCTCTGCTCAACAACGACACGGAAGCTGATTCTCTGTGGCTGGCAGAGATCTGCCGCGCTTTGGACAACCGCCCGGAGGCGGGATTCGCGGCCTCCAAGATGCTGCTATTCGACCGTCGCAACGTTATCAACTCTGCCGGCGACTTCTATCGCGTCGATGGCGTGCCTGGGAACCGGGGCGTTTGGGAGGAAGACACGGGACAGTATGACCAGGAGGGCCACGTTTTCGGCGCCTGCGCCGGCGCCGCCGCCTATCGACGCTCTATGCTAAGCGATATCGGCCTGTTTGACGAGGACTTCGTCGCCTACGCCGAGGATGTGGACCTCAGTTTTCGCGCCCAGCTTGCCGGTTATCGCTGTGTCTTCGTGCCAACGGCCATCGTCTACCATCGTCTGAGCGCCACGGGCGGTGGCGACGTGGCCAGCTACTACTGCGGCCGCAACTTCATCGGCATCCTGGCGAAAGATATGCCCGGTCCGCTGCTGCGCAAGCACTGGAGGCGCATTATCGCCGCTCAGCTAGCGTTCTCGTGGGAATCGATCCTGCATATAGGAGAAAGCGCGGCGCGCGCGCGCCTCAGGGGACAGCTCGCCGGCCTCCTTCAGTTGCCTTGCGCGCTTTCCAAAAGACGGGCAGCACAACAAACGCGAAGGGTAGGCCTGGACTATGTCGAGTCCATTCTCAGCCGCCCGTCCAACACCCGCGCTAGGAAAACGCAAATTGAACGACCGGGTTATTAAGCTCGCGCTGGCCGCCATCGTCGGTGCATATCTTCTGCTCGCGGTGCTCTACGCTCAGGCGATTCCCAAGTGGAACGCTCCGGACGAACCCAGCCACTTCAACTACATAAGAAACGTCGCCGAGCGCCGGGAGTTCCCCGTTCTTCAGGTCGGCGATTACGATTTCGACTACCTCGAAAAGGCGAAGGCAGCGAAGTTTCCCGACACGATGCCTGTCGACCGTATTCGCTACGAGTCGCACCAGCCACCGCTATACTACACGTTGGCCGCGCCGTTGTACTTGCTTACAATGCCGCTCTCGCTCAACGTGCAGGTTCTGCTCCTCAGACTTTTCTCGACGGCCCTGGGTGCGCTGACGATCCTAACGGCGTACTGGACGGCCAGGCGGATGTTCCCCAACGAGGCGCTAGTGTTTCTTGGCGTTCCGGCCTTTGCAGCCTTCGTTCCAATGCATACTGCAATGACGGCAGCAATCAACAACGACGCGCTGGGAAATCTGCTGCTGTCGGTGATATTGCTGGTGTTAGCGGGAAGGTTGGTTAGTTGTGGTCAACCCGAAGGTGCACCGGCTCCAACCGCCACATTTGCCGGCTCGCGCTCCTCCGTGCCTCCGTGTCTCCGTGGTTTCGTTCTCTCACTTGCAAGCGAGCCCGTTGTCCTGGGAGGCTTGTTGGGCCTTGGACTGCTGACAAAGACCACCACCTACATAGCCATCGTCCTCATTGCTTACGTGATCTTATGCCAAGAGCTTGCGGGCGGCGTGCGCCTCAGAGCATTCCTGATGTCCACGAAGCGTCTTTTTGGGATAGGCCTGATCGCGCTTCTGATTTCGGGCTGGTGGTTCGTGCGCAACGCGTCGATGTACGGGGACCTGGACATACTGGCCAGAAAGCGACACGATCTCGTGGTAGCGGGGCAACCGCTCACTGGCATCTTCGATTGGCCTGCGGCAAGCCACTTCGTCACGGTGTCGTTCCGCAGTTTCTGGGCACAGTTTGGTTGGATGGGCATTCTGGTCGACAACCGCATATACCTGCTCTACGCGGTGCTGAGCGCCGTCGCCTTGGTGGGGCTAACCGTCTTCGGCGTCAGAGCCCTGCTGCGCCCGCGCAGGGTCTTCCAGGCTCAGGGCCTGTTGCTGGGGCTACTCCTCCTGTGCTACATTCTGCTGCTTGGCGGGGTGGTGCAATACAACCTGATATACGTACAGGCACAGGGGCGATATCTGTTCCCGGCCATCGTCCCCATCGCCACCTTTTTCGTGCTCGGCTGGCGCGAGTTACTCCCTGTCAGATGGCGGTCGCCCGTCTTCCTAGTTCTTTTTGCCGGGTTAATGGTGCTCAATATCGCCATCATCTTCAGGCACATAGTGCCTAGCTTTGGCTAGGTGACGTCGTTGACTTTGGAAACCTCAGATGCTATGCTAAATGTGAGAGTTGGGTTCGATCCCCTGTGGCCGGTGGGAACCTGCACCGGCCAAGAGGATAATAAGTGCTTATTGATGGTTCACTATCGCCGGGCTTGCTCAACGTCGACGTGCTAATGCCGTTCCTTACGGAGCGCACCGGTCTGGTGGGAATGGATGCGCTCAGTTGGTTGATCGTCTGGATTTGCGGCGGTGTGGCCACAATCGTGATCTTGTCAGCCATCGGCGCACCTCGGTTCTTCAGTTTGATCTTCGTCGTCTTCTTCTTTCTGGGGAGCACGTTTGCCACCGTAGCCATCAACAACCTTCTGCTTTTCTATGGCTCGTGGGAACTCACGGCGATCGCTGGCTGGGGAATCGGCAAGGTTGCCATGCGAGGCAACAACACCTTCCTGGGGGCGCTCCCCGTCAACGGACTAGGTAGCCTCGGCTCGGTGTCGATGCTGACCCTGGTGTTGCTGCTGTTTATGCAGAACCGCGACTTGTCCATGCTCGGTCTCGAGACCAGCAGTCCCACGCTGGTGGCGCTTCTGCTCCTGGCCGCCGTCCTGCTGAAGTCCTTCGGACTGCTATCTACGGCCTGGTTCAAAGGTGACGGTCGAACGTTCTCTATTGGCAACGCCGCACTGGCCGGAGCAGGCGTAATCGCCGTTGGAATCTACCCCTATCTTCGAATCACTGCGGATGTGCTCGGACCCGGCGGCGAATGGCGAGAAGCGGCGGTGTGGACCACGCTGGGCATCGCAGCGCTTTTCTCGTTTGCCGCGCTGAGGGAGTTTGATCTCTACAAATTGGTGTTCTACGCCACTCTCAGCCAGCTTTGCGTGCTCATCGCCACGATAACGTTTCCTCGCGCCCAGCTATCCGGATGGGTTCTGATGCTCGTCCCGTTTGTAGCCGGCAGCGTGGGCCTGTTTCTGGCGGCCGGGCTGGCCGAGCAGGCGGCCCGAGAGAGGAACACGGGGCGGATGGGAAATCTCGCTCGGCGAGAGCCGGTCCTAGCCTTGCTGTTTTTCTTGTGCCTCATGTCGGCAGCAGGAGTACCACCCCTGGGTAGCTTTGTGGGGAAGCTGCTGATAAGTCAGGATATTCTGGGGCGGGACGACATCGCGCTATTGCTGCTCTGGACGGCGATCTGGATCATCACTGTATGGTACCTTCTCCGCGCGTTCAGCTTGGCTTTTCTAGGTGCGTCATCGCAACCCTCCTTCGCGCGAGCGAATCGTCTGGCGATGTTGCCCCTGGCTATTACTGTAGGCTTCCTGTTCTACGTCACGTTCTGGCAAAACGAAGTGATCTCGTGGACGACAGCCGCGCTGATGTTCGCGCCTGGATAAGCCTCGTGCAAGGCCGGTTGATGACGAACCTTTCACTCCTGGGTACTCGCGTTGAGGGAAAGACGAGCCCAGCGTCGAACCAGGATTCTTGAGGTGCGGGCCAGATGGTACTGCCCAGCCAAATTGAATTGATCGTCAACGAGCCGCTGTTGGTGGTTATCATCGCGCCGATTGTCGGCGGTGCGCTGGCGTATCTTTGCGCGCTTGTCTCGCGCCGGGCTGCGGCGGCGATGGGCGCTCTTGCTACCGGCGCAACCCTGTACTTTGCCGTCGTCGTGCTGGTTGCATCTCTGACCGGCCCTCGGTCTGTTCGCCTGGACATGGTGCGCTGGCCTACAGCCACTACATATCCTGTTTTTCAGGCCGACATTCTCAACGCCTGGCTTCTCGCCCTGTCATCGCTGTTGTTCTTCTTGATAGCGGTTTACTCGTGCGGCATCGTTACGTCCAAGAACCTGGGCGGAGGCTATTTCCTTTTGCTCTCGAGCTGTGCTTCGGCCGTTTTCGGCCTGTTCTTGAGCGGTGATCTGTTGTCGTTCTACACTTTCTGGGAAGCGAGCGTCATTTGTAGCACTTTCCTTGTCGCGTCTGGCTTCACCAGCAGGGCCGCACAGATCGCAAACAAGACGTTCTACGCCTCGTCGGCGGCCAGCGTGCCGCTGCTGCTAAGCTTCCTGTGGCTCGCCGACAAAGCGGGCACTACGGAGATCGCGGTAGTGCTTTCCAGTGTCGTGCAGGCGAGGCCGGGTGGCTGGGAGCTGGCGGCGCTCGTGTTGCTGGCGACAGTTGCCGTTCGAGTGGCAATAGTTCCGCTGCACGGCTGGTTTGTTGCGGCCATGTCGAGTGCGCACGCTCCGGTTGCCGCGCTCGTCTCGGCGGTCGTGCTGCAGATCGGACTCTACGTCACCCTGCGCATGGTGATGCCGTTGCTCGGAAGCCGTCCTGATTGGAGCCTTGTGGCGGCGAGCGCGGGCCTGCTCACGATCCTGGTTGGCTCCGTGGTAGCGCTTCGCTCGAACGACCTGCCACAAGCCCTCGCCTATGTAGCCGTCGGCCAGATCGGGTACGTCGTACTCAGTATGAGTTTGGGGGGCACGTTGGCCAGCGCGGCTGCGGTGCTGCAGACCATAAGTTACGTGCTCATCCTGCCACTACTGATACTGGCGGCCTCAGAGATGGCGACGGCCGCAAAGCGAATAGAGGCCAAGTCGTGGCTGGAGCTACCCCGCGCTTCGACGCTGCTGTCCGTCTGTCTAGCCATAGCGCTGCTGGGGGTGGCGGGAGTGCCCCCCCTCAACGGCTTCGCCTCGAAGTCTCTCGCCTACCGGGCGCTGCTGCAAATCGGGTCGCAGGAGCAACTCCTGATGCTGCTAGGCACCTTCCTCGCCACTGCGCTTACCGTGGCCGCGGTCGTTCGGCTGGGGATGAACGTAGTTCCATCGAGCAGTACTGCATCAGGCTCCATCGGCGGCAACAGCCTTTGGACGAGGGCAACCATTCTCGTCCTGGCGGCGGCATCGGTAGCCCTTGGATTGGCCGCTGATCTCGTCGAAAGAGAGCTGCTGCAGCCAATAATATCGCTGACGAGTCGCTCGCCAAGCAGCATCACCCTGGGCGGCGGCCAGTGGACCTCCGTCTTGGCAACCGCCCTGCTGCTCGCGGCATTTGCCTGCGGACTTGGCATCTACCGCCTGGGCTACGCCCCACGAGTCCCCCTCGATGCTACTGGATCAGATCGAGCACAGTCCCATACGCGCGCTCTGCCCCTTCTCGCACCCATTGGCAGGCAATACTGGCGGCTGGCCGACCGGGGCATCTTCGATGCAATCTCAATCACGCGTGTGCTTGTGAACAGCGTTGCCGGAGTGGCCGCCTGGCTCGTGAACATTCTCTTCGGAAGAGCCGGACGGTAGACCTTCAGGGCCTTGCGCAGTTGGATTGGCGGACAAGCAACAGCCCTAACTATGGCCTGCTCCCGGAGGCAGAGAGGACACTTGCTAGACGACGCCGGGAAGCGTGGTGTATAATCTCGCTGGCCCACAGCCACAGCCCGCAGAACTCCAGTATCCGGGAGGTGCGAGGATGAAGGTCGTAGTAGTAATGCCCACGTATAACGAGGCGGAGAACCTGCCGGCGATTGTCTCGGCCGTTCTTGACCTGAGCGTCGACGGAATGAATGTCCTCGTTGTCGACGACAACTCGCCGGATGGCACCGGGGAGATGGCAGAAAGTCTGGCCACCAGGTACGACGGGAGGGTGCACGTACTACACAGGCCAGAGAAGCAGGGATTGGGCCCGGCCTACGTGCAGGGATTCCGCAAGGCCATCGCGTTGGGCGCCGACTACGTTGTCGAGATGGATGCCGACTTCTCCCACAAACCGGACTACATCCCGCAGTTCCTGGCGGCCATTAAGGAGTACGACGTAGTTGTGGGCTCCCGCTATGTTCCTGGTGGCGGCGTGGACGCCAACTGGAGCGTGGTGCGGAAGTTCGTGAGCTGGTGGGGATCCGTATACTCACGACTCGTGCTTGGTCTCCAGGTGCACGACGCCACCGGCGGCTTCAAGTGCTTCCGAGCCTCGGCGTTGGCCGGACTGGACCTGGAGAAGATGCGCTCTCAGGGCTATGCCTTCCAGATAGAAATCAACTACGCGTGCCAGAAGAAGGGTTATCGGATCGCGGAAATCCCCATTCAATTCCCCGATAGAACCAGGGGCAAGTCCAAGATGTCGGCGAAGATCGCTTTGGAGGCGGCGTGGCGGGTGTGGGAGATCAAGTGGCGCTACTGAGGCAACGGGCAGCGCTCGGCCGATTAGCGCGTTCGGACCTCCCAGTCGCCCTGTTTCTACTGCTGGCAGCCATAGGCTTCCTGTGGGAAGTCCTGTTTGGCGGCAAGGTACTGCTACCCGCAGAGAATCTCTTCATCGTGCCGCCTTTCCAGGACCTGGCCGCAAAGGCTGGTGTGTCCATCCCCCACAACGCTTTGATCAGCGACGCCGTGCTCCAGAACCTCGGCTGGAAGTCATTTGCACGAGACACTTTTCTGTCCGGATCGATTCCGCTGTGGAATCCGCATCTCTTCTCCGGCGTTCCGTTCCTTGCCGCTGGCCAGTACGCGGTGCTGTATCCTCCAGGTATGCTGTTCTATCTGCTGCCGCT